>SYHD01000359.1 GCA_005799265.1 Planctomycetia bacterium
AACCTTCGTCGCTTGCGCGTCCGGCTAACCGGAAGTGGCGCGTACGCAATTGAGGGGACTTTCATGCTAACGATCCGCGATTCTGGAACAACGCTCTGCGACCAGCTCACGCGCCGCGATTGGCTGCGCATCGGCGGGCTCGGCGCACTCGGGTTGAGTTTGCCCGCTCTCTTGAACGCGCGGGCCCAGGCGTCACCCATGGCGCGCAGCGGCTCATTCGGCAAGGCAAAGGCGTGCATCCTCATCGGCTTGACCGGCGGGCCGCCTCAACATGAGACGTGGGACCCGAAGCCCGACGCCCCCGTCGAGATTCGCGGACCTTTTCGGCCGATTGCGAGCTCATTGCCGGGGTTGCAAGTCTGTGAATTGATGCCGCGACTGGCGGCGCAAGCGCATCACTTTGCGGTGCTGCGCGCGGCTTCCACACGCGACAACGCTCATTCGTCGAGCGGCTACTACATGATGACCGGTGTGCCGCATGTGCCGCCGAATGTCGAGAATGCCCGCGCGGCCGCGCCGAATAATTGGCCGAGCGTCGCGGCGCTCGTCAACAAGGTGAAGTCGCGCCCCGGCGGCATGCCTGCGTCCGTCGTCATACCCGAACACATTTGGAACGACGGCAACATCCCCTGGCCCGGCCAAGACGCCGGCTTTCTCGGCCGATCCGCGGATCCGTGGCTCATCCACTGCGATCCGTCGGCGCCGAACGCGCCGATTCCCGCCATCGCCATGCCCGATGAAATGACGCCATTGCGCTTTGATGCACGGCGCGGCCTGCTCGACCAGGTCAATCGCCACTTCGAGACGCTCGACCGTTCGACTGCAACCGCGAACTACGGCGGCCAGTTCACGCAGGCGCTCGACATGATGCGGGCCAGCAACATCCGCCGCGCATTCGACATCAGCCAGGAGCCTGCGTCGATGCGCGACCGCTATGGCCGAAACCGCTACTCCCAGAGCATCATGCTGGCGCGGCGACTTGTCGAGGCGGGCATCTCGCTCGTGCAAATCAACTGGACGCGCATGGGGCCAAACCTTCCCAATCAAGGCGGCTGGGACACGCACAACCAAAACGCCCTGTCGCTGCGTACGCATCTCATGCCGTTGATGGATCAAGTGTGCAGCGCCTTGATCGAGGATCTCGCCGCGCGCGGGCTTCTCGATGAGACGCTGGTTGTGTGGATGGGCGAATTCGGCCGCACGCCGCGCCACAACGCCAACGGCGGCCGCGACCATTGGGGCCCGGTCTTCTCGCTGGCCATGGCGGGAGGCGGCGTCCGCGCGGGCGTCGTGCACGGCTCATCTGACCGCGACGGCGCGTATCCGCGCGAAGGGACCGTGTTACCGCAAGATCTCACCGCGACGATCTTCCATTTGCTCGGCATCGACCCCGACACCGAAGTGCGCGATCCGCTGGGCCGGCCGATCGCGGTCAGCCGCGGCGAGGTGATTCGACAAATCGTCTAGCCGCTTGCGGCGTAGCGCTGGCATAGCCCCACGCGAACGCTATGAGCCGCAAGCAGCAATCTCGGAGAATTACGAATGCTCACGATGATTCCCGCCCTCGTCGCCATTACAATCGGGGCTGGCGAAGAAAAAGCTTCCTGGTCGCAATTCCGCGGCCCTGGCGGCGCGGCCATCGCCGTCGGCAATCGCGTCCTCCCCACCGAGATCGGGCCGAAGCAATACATCGTCTGGAAAACGCCGCTGCCCCTCGGGCATTCGTCCCCAGTCGTTCACGGCGACCGCGTCTTCTTGACCGGTGTCGCGGACAAAAAACTCGTCACCATCGGCCTCGACCGCAACTCGGGCAAGGAAGTTTGGCGCACCGCAGCCCCGCACAAAGGACTCGAAAAAGTCCACAAGATCGGCAACCCCGCCCAGTCCACCGCGGCGACCGATGGGCAACACGTCGTCATCTTTTTCGGCTCCGCGGGCCTCTTCTGCTACGATCGCGCCGGCAAAGAAATCTGGCACGTGACGATGGGCCCGTTCAAGACCGAATTCGGCGCCGCCACCTCACCGCTCATCGTTGATGGCCGCGTCATTCTCAATCAAGATTACGACAGCGAATCCTCGTTGACCGTCTACGATGTCAAGTCCGGCAAGCAAATCTGGAAAGTCGAGCGCACCGAGTTCGGCGTCGGCTATGCGTCGCCCGTGATCTGGACCATCGCCGGCAAGAAGCAGATCGTGCAGGTCGGCACCCTGCGCGTCGTCGGCTACGATTTCGACACCGGCAAGGAAATCTGGACCGTGCGCGGCCTGTCGCGCATCGGCAACATGACGCCGACCATCGGCCCGGACAACGTGCTGTACGTCGCCGGCTGGGGCGCCGGCGCCGATCCAGGCGACATCATCGAAGTGCCTCCGTTCGACGAAATGCTTAAGAAACACGACAAGGACAAGAACGACATTCTCGAAGCCGCCGAGATCCCCGCCGGGCCGATCAAGGATCGCTTGCCGCAGTTCGACCGCAATCGCGACAACCGCGTCGATCGTGGCGAATGGGAGCACATGCGCAACGTCTTCTCGACCGCGAAGAACCGTATGGTCGCCATTCGCCCGGGCGGCACGGGCGATGTCACGAAGACGCACGTTCTCTGGGAGCAAACGAAGCAGCTTCCCTATGTGCCGTCGCCGTTGCTCTACAACGACCTGCTCTTTCTCGCCAAGAACGGCGGCTTGATCTCGACGCTCGATCCGAAGACGGGCAAGTCGCTCAAGTTCGACCGTATTCAGGCACGCGGCAGCTACTATAGTTCCCCGGTCGCCGGCGACGGCAAGGTCTACTTCCTGAGCCAGCAAGGCGAACTCACGGTCATTAGCGCTCAAGCCCAATGGGAAGTGCTGCACACCGCCGACTTCGGCGAAGACGCCTTCGCGACTCCCGCGCTCGTCGATGGCCGAATCTATCTGCGGACGGCGGGCCATCTGTATTGCTTCGGCGGCAAGTGAACGGCTTGACGGGCGCGATGTTTCCGGGAGATAGCCATGCGCTACCGTGCGTTGCATCGAGTCCTTGTTCTTGTGCTCGGCTTGATGTGCTGGCAGATCTCGGTTGGCGCACGCGCACAACCAATCGTGCTGGACTTCGACGACCTCTCCGCCATGCAGTATTTTCCGCTCGCTCAGGTACCGCCACAGGCCCAACTATCTGATCAGTATCTCAAAAAACACGGGGTGCGTTTCAGTTCGGCGCGACCGTATGTTGCGGTCAGCCTACTGGGTCCCAACCACGCCGTCAGTGGCACAAATGCCATCGCCGGCGCGGATGCCAACGGTATCCTCACCTATGACCACGTCCATCCCATCGTCGCTAAATTCTTCGACCCCAAGAATCCCACCATACCGGCGACTATTGATTTTGTCTCAGTGCGCCTCGATCTGTGGGGTGGGAACTCCACGGTCGTTCTCAAGGCGTTCAGTATCAATGGCGAACTTATCGATTCCTGCACCGTCATCGATCGAGGCGGGGAGGCCATGAAGGTCTCCGGTGTCGGCATTCACTATGTGGAATTCCACGGCGGCATGGGTGTCGCCCTTGATGATTTCACGTTCAGTCCGGTTACAGTTCCCGGCACCGGACTCGCCCCCATGAATCGAAATGATGTCGAACGCGCACCTATCGAGCAAAAAAAGATCGTCGTTGCGGAAGCAACGCCTGAGAAGCGAAATGATGTCGAACGCGCACCCATCGAACAAAAAAAGATGGCCGTTGCGGAAGCGATGCCTGACTGGCCCGCCGAGGAAAATGCGCCCTTGATCGAGTTGTGGCTCCTCCTGCTCCTGCTGGGCGTTATCCTGATCCTTGGAATTGCCGTGTGCCTGGCAGGCATCGCCGTCTTCTTGTTTATTCGAAACCAGGCGCACGCCTGAGCTCTGTCCGCACATGAAAGTGTCACCATGCGAACGCTCCGTTTCCATATGTCGTATATCTTGTTGTTGTCGTCGCCCGCCCTCGTCTTGGCGGACGACCTCTCGATCACGCCTACCACAGCGACCCTGAACGGGAAGTCGGCACAGCAGCGTTTGATCGTCACGCTCACCAAGGGCGGTAAGTCATTCGATCGCACACGCGACGCGCGCTTTGAATCGGCGACCCCCAAGATCGTCGCCGTCAGCGCTGATGGCATCGTTACGCCTGTCGGCGACGGCACGGGAATCGTCGTTGCCCGCGTCGATGGCCTGGAAGCGAACGCGGCTGTCAAGGTGATCGATGGCGCTCGCGAATTGCCTGTCACATTCGAGAAGGACGTGCAACCCATTCTCGCCCGTTTCGGCTGCAATGCGGGCGCGTGCCACGGCAAAGCACGCGGGCAGAACGGCTTCCAGCTTTCGCTCCTGGGTTTCGATGCCGATTTCGATTTCGCCGCTCTTACACAGGAGGCGCGCGGCCGGCGCGTCTTGCCGGCATCGCCCGAAAATAGCCTGCTCTTGCTCAAGCCGATCGGCGAAATGCCTCACGGCGGCGGCCGGCGCCTCATCAAGGGTGACACACATTACCAGACGCTGCTCCGCTGGATCGCTGCGGGCACGGCACGCACTCCCGAGGATGTCCCTAAACTCGAACGAATCAGTGTTGAGCCCAACGAGCGCATTCTCTCCACCGGCAGTGAACAGCAACTCGTCATCACGGCTCACTACTCCGACAGGACGACGGCTGACGTAACACACTTGACGATGTTCCAGTCTAACGAAAGCGTCATCGCCGCCGTCGATGCCAACGGCCGCGTGAAAGCAGGCCCGTTGCCCGGCGAGGCGGCGATCATGGCCCGTTTCATGGAGAAGTTCGCCGTCTGCAACATCGTCATCCCGCTTCCCACGAGCGTGCCGGCCGAGGTCTACGCGAAACTGCCTCGTGCGAACTTCATCGACGGCCTCGTCTATGACAAGCTGCAACGCCTCGGCATCACCCCGTCGGAGCCGTGCGGCGACGCCACATTCCAGCGCCGCGCGTACCTCGATGTGATCGGCCGATTGCCGACGCCGGAAGAGACGCGTGCCTTTCTCGCCGACAAATCGGCCAACCATCGCGTCAAGCTCGTCGAAGCACTGCTGGATCGACCCGAATACGCCGACCACTGGGCGAACAAATGGGCGGACTTGATGCGACCGAACCCCTACCACGCGGGCATCAAGGCCGTTTTCACGTTCGACGCTTACCTGCGCGAGTCGTTTCGCAAGAACAAGCCGTACGATCAATTCGTCAAGGAGATCATTACCGCGCAGGGGAGCACCTGGCATAATGGCGCGGTCGTCATGTTGCGTGATCGCCGTAAGCCTGATGAGTTGACGACCATGGTCAGCCAGCTTTTCCTGGGCGTTCGGCTCGAATGCGCGAAGTGTCATCATCATCCGTTCGAGGTATACGGCCAGGACGATTTCTACAGCTTCGCGGCTCATTTCGGCCGTATCGGCCGCAAGGGGCAAGGCATCTCCGCACCGATCTCCGGCGGCGAGGAAGTGTTCTTCAACGTGCCGACAGGTGAGGTCAAGCATCCCGGCACCGGCAAGACCATGACGCCGCGGCCGTTATTCCCTCTCCCCTCGCCCTCTGGGAGAGGGGCCGGGGGTGAGGGCCGAGAAGACCAAGATCAGGATCCGCGCCAGTTGCTCGCCAACTGGCTGACGTCCGAGCACAATCCCTACTTCGCGAAGGTCGCTGTCAACCGCATCTGGGCCGACGTGATGGGCCGCGGTCTCGTCGAGCCGATCGACGACATGCGCGCCACCAATCCGCCCTCGAACGGACCGCTGCTTGACGCCCTGGCCGAGCATTTCCGCAAGATCGGCTACGATCAGAAGAAGTTGCTGCGGACGATCCTGACGAGCCACGTCTATGGCTTGTCGTCGATCCCACACAAGCAAAACGTCGGCGACCTGCGCAATTTCTCGCGTCATTATCGCCAACGCCTGCGCGGCGAGGTGCTGCTCGATGCGCTGACCGACGTCACGGGCGTGCCGGAGGTATTCGCCGCTGCCCCTCCACGCACGCGCGCGATGGAGTTGTGGACGGTGCGAACACAATCGGTGTTTCTCGACAGCTTTGGCCGTCCCGATCCGAATCAGGATCCGCCCTGCGAGCGAATGAGCGACACCTCGGTCGTGCAAGCATTGCATCTGATGAACTCGCCGAGACTGCACGCGAAGGTGACCAACGACGAAGGCCGCGCCGCGTCGCTTGCCGCCAGCAAGAAGACATCCCCGGAAATCGTGGAGGCACTGTACTTGGTCGCGTATTGCCGTTTTCCGAGCGAGGACGAGCAGAAAAATGCGCTGCGGCGGTTTGAAGGCGTGCCGCGCCGGCAGGCGACAGAGGACCTTATGTGGGCGCTACTGAATACGCCGGAGTTTGTTTTCAAGGATTGATTTCGTTATTCCAATCGCATAGCGGGGACGATAAGATAGTTAACGTCGCCAACAAAGGGGGAGCCTATGTCGATCCGTGGAAATCCTCTCAAAGTATCACGCCGCGATTGCCTCAAGCTCGGCATCGGCGCACTCTTCGGTACTGGCTTCGTTGACATGCTTCGCCTCAAGGCGCAAGCAACCGGCGCGTCGTCAGCCGTCGCGCGCAGCGTCATACTCGTCTGGATGGACGGCGGCCCCACGCATTATGAGACCTTCGATCCCAAGCCGGACGCCCCAAGCGAGATCCGCGGACAGTTTCAGCCGATCGCGACGCGCACCGTCGGCGTGCAGTTTTCCGAGCACATGCAGAAGCTCTCGGCCATTTCCGACAAGCTCGCGATCGTCCGCTCGATCCGGCACGATCAAGGCAATCACGGCGCCGGCAACCACTACATGATGACCGGCGCGCCGCCGCGCATCCCGGTCGGCTGCGGCGCGTTTGTCAGCTTTCATCCGAGCCTGGGCTCCGTCGCCGCACACGAGCGCGGCGCTCCGCATGGGCTGCCGGCGTATTTCTCGATGCCGAGCATGTCGCGCTCAGGCGGGCCGAACTTCCTTGGTGCTCGCTATGCGCCGTTCGTCGTCGATGACAATCCGAACAGTCCCGATTTCCGTGTGCGCGACGTGGCGTTGCCGCGCGGTTTGTCGGAAGGCCGCTTTGATTCGCGCCGCGAGATTCGCAGCGAAGTCGATCGCATGCAGCGCATTCTCGATCAGGAAGCGGGCGATCCGGTCAACGCGCTCGATCAGCATTATCAGCAAGGCTACGACCTGATGCGTTCGCGCGAGGCCCAGGCCGCCTTCGATATCAGCCGCGAGCCGGAGCGCGTGCGCGACGCCTATGGCCGCAATCCGTTCGGGCAACGTGCGTTATTGGCGCGCCGGCTTGTCGAAGCGGGTGTGCCGTTCATCACACTCTACGACGGCGGCTGGGACCATCACGTCGGCGTCTTCGCGACCTGCCAGCAACGTCTGCCGAGCTGGGACAACACCGTCGCGGCGCTGATAAGCGATCTGGATCAACGCGGCCTCTTGTCGAGCACGCTCGTCATCGCGCTGGGCGAATTCGGCCGCACGCCGCAGATCAACAACAACGCCGGGCGTGATCACTGGTCGAATTCGATGTCGGTCCTCTTCGCTGGCGCGGGCACGTCGGGCAATCAAGCCATAGGCGCCACTGACGTGCGCGGTTACGCTCCCGTGGGCCGCACGCACAGCCCGGAGAACTTCGCGTCCACGATCTACCTCAAGCTCGGCATCGACCCCGGCAAGATCCTCTACACGCCGCAAGGTAGGCCGACGCACCTCGTGAGCGCGACGGAGCCGATTCAGGAGTTGATGGGGTGAGTAAAATTGCCTTGCCGTTGACCATATTCGGACGGGAGTTGCCATGTCCGCGAATGTAGCCGATAGGACAAAAAGCTGGATTCAGAAAAGACCGACCGTCTGCGGCGGCGACGCTTGCATCCGTGATACGCGCATCCCGGTTTGGTCCGTTGTGCGTGCCAATCAGCTAGGCGTCTCCGCTGACGACTTGCGAACGCATTTCGTGACGCCTCTCACTGCGGCCGATGTGCAGGCCGCCATGAATTACTATGTTGCGCATGGCGACGAGATCGACAATGAAATCCGGCTGAACGAGGAAGCGTAGGGACATGGCCAACCTTTACGCGGACGAGAATTTCAACTATGCCGTTGTGGCGCACCTTCGAGCCTACGGGCACGATGTCTTGACGGTCCAGGAAGCGGGTGAGCATAGTCGCGACGATGATCAAGTTCTTGCCTATGCGACGGCGACAAAACGGGCGGTGCTGACCTTCAACCGCCGCCACTTCATCAGACTACACAAGCAGACGCTGCGACATTACGGGATCATTGCTTGCACCGACGACGAGGCGCTGCCGTTGGCCGATCGCATTCACCAAGCGTTGCTAGCCTGCTCGAACTTGGACGGTCAATTGATCCGCATCATCCGGCCGCCGTAAATGCTCCATGCCGCTTTTGGCTTTTTCTGTCCACCAGCCTGAGTCTTTCTCATGTATTTCCCCAATAGCTATCGATCGATGCTCGTGTTGGTTCCCTTTTTCGTTTCCGCTACGACGGCACACACCGCTCCTCCCAAGCTCGACTATCTCTTCCCCGCCGGCGGCCAGCGCGGCACGAGCGTCGAGATCACGGCCGGCGGCGCGTTCGAGCGTTGGCCCGTCAAGGCGCACATCGAAGGCAATGGCATCGACATCAAGCCGGCCAAAACCAGCGGCAAACTCTCGCTCACCATCCCGACGGATGCCGAACCAGGCGTTTATTGGCTGCGCCTCTACGACGAAGACGGCCCAAGCATTGCGCGGCCGTTCATCGTCGGCGTCCTACCGGAAATTCTGGAGCAGGAGCCGAACGACGATCCCAAGAAGCCGCAGTTGATCACGAAATCGAGCATCCTCAATGGCCGCCTCGACAAGCCGGGTGACGTCGATACATTCGCCTGCAAATTGACGAAAGGCCAAACGCTGGTGGCGTCGCTCGAAGCCCACAAGACGCTACGTTCGCCGATGGACGGCGTTTTGCAAATTCTCACGAGCGACGGCTTCGTCCTGGAACAGAATGACGACTACCACGGCTTCGATCCACAGATCGCATTCACGGCGTCAAAGGACGGGACCTATCTGGTGCGCGTGTTCGCCTTCCCAGCGGTGCCGGACTCGACGATTCGTTTCGCGGGCAAGGAGAATTTCGTCTATCGACTGACGATAACGACCGAGCCGTTTGTCGAATACGCCTATCCGTTGGCGATGGCGAGGTCGGCGCCGTCCACGGTCGAATTAGTCGGTTGGAATATTCCCGACGATCTGCGTAAGTTCCCGGTCACGCCTCGCGAAGGGCCCAACCTGCTCAAGCTGTTCGATCCGCGCATTGCCAATGTTTTTCACGTACGCCAGGAGCCGAACCCCGTTTTGGCCGCGCCGAGCAAACGTGAGAACCCGTTGATGGTGACGCCGCCGATCACGATCACGGGGCGGATCGACAAACGCGGCGACATCGACGTCTATCAGTTCGATGCGCGCAAAGGCGACAAGCTCGCCATCCGCATCGAAGCACGCACGCTCGGCTTTCCGCTCGATCCGATTCTGCGCCTCACCAACAATGTCGGCACAATGCTCGCGCAGTCGAAAGCCGCAGCGATTGGCAGCGATCCGCTGCTCGATTTTACGGCCGTTCAAGACGGCAGTTATCGCCTCGAAGTACGCGATCTTCACGGAGACGGTGGCATGCGCCATGTCTATCGCATCCGTATCGGCGCCATCACTCCCGACTTCGAGTTGAAAGTGGTTGGCGACACCTTCACCTTGTCGCCGAGCAAGCCGCTCGAAATCCCCATCACTCTCACGCGCCTCGGGGGGTTCAAGCCAGAGATCGTCCTGAGCGTAGAAGGGTTGCCGAAGGAAATCGCAGCGACGATCACGGCCAAGACGATAACGCTACGGGCCACGGACAAGACGACGTTTGCCGGGCCGATCCGCATCGTCGGCAGCGCAACCGATGGAACGAAACGCTACGCTCGCACGCCGGTCGTCGAACTGGCGCGCGCCACGGAGACGTTCTGGCTTACAGCGGCCTGGAAATGACGGGGCATTGCGATCTGCGAATTGATCGCCAAGGACCAAGCCATCCTCCGAGGATCTGACGATGAAAAGATGTCTTACACTCGCTCTGACGTTCGTGGCCATTACAGGAACGGCTCTATCCGGCGAGAAGGAATCGGTCTTCGATCTCAAGGCCATTCTCGCGCCGCCCCTCAACGCGCGCACCACCAAGACCAGCGAGAAAGACGGCATCGTCACCGAAGAGGTGATGTTCCATTCGGAAATGGACGGCGCCAAGAGCGTTGATATCTTCGCGTTCCTCTCCTACCCCAAGGGAGCGCGCAAGCTGCCCGCGTTCATCTGGAATCAAGGCGGACTCGGCCAGGCCAGCACCTACTGGACCGAATTCGGCGCCAGACGCGGCTACGCCACCTTGTGCATCGACTTTCCGTTGCCGGGCTATCGCTCGACCGGCGGCTATCCCATCAACAGCGGCCTGGAGCTTGGCAAGGAGCCGAAGCAGGCGCCGATTTATCACGGCGCAGTCGCGCTTTTGCGCGCCGTCTCGTACCTGGAATCGCGTTCTGAAGTGGATCGCGAACGCATCGGCATGGCCGGCAGCTCCTGGGGTGGATTCTACACGACGCTCATGGCTGGCGTCGATCCTCGCCTCAAGGCGGCGTCCTCGATGTTCGGGACCGGCAATCTCCAGCTCGGCAACTCCTGGTGGGACGGCACGGGCAACAGCAGCCGCGACGCTGCCCTGCGCGCACACTGGCGAACCACGCTTGATCCGGCCTGGCGCTTGCCTCGCTCGAAGGTTCCCGTCGCCTGGTTTACCACGACGAACGACAATTTCTACTGGATGCCTGCGGTCAACAAGACTTATGAAATGGCGGCCGCCCCGAAGCATCTCACGATGCTGCCCAACTGGGACCACGCTTTTCCACCCAACATTGACGAGCAAGTCTTCACCTGGCTCGACATTCACCTGCGTAGTAAACCTGCGTTCATCCAGGTTAGCCCGCTGACAATAGCCAAAGAAGGAGAACACCTGGTAGCGCGCTGGACATACGAAGGCCCGCGCCGCGCGGAGTCGGCGGAGTTGATCGTCAGCTTTGGCGGCGGCGATTGGCGGGGCCGCTGGTGGATAACCGTCCCCGCCGCGATGAAGGACGGCAAATGCTCGGCGCGCATCCCGGTCGGCGCTGAGCCTTGCCTGGTCGGCGGCGCTGTCGTCGACATGGACGGCTTTCGCTCTTCGACGCCACTCGTGCAACTGTCCGCGCGCGCGTTGGGCATAAAGACGCCTGCTGCCGTGCCTGATTACAACGGCTGTGGTCAATGGGGCGGCTTCGAGGCCGAGCATATCACGTATCTGAAGCTACACGCCTTTCCGACTCCCGCAGTGCGCTCGGACGCGAAGGAAGGCAAGCACGCGGCCGTCTTCAAGGCGGGCAAATCGCCGCTGCCGCCGATCTACGGCACGGTCGATGTGCATCACCGTTTCACCTGCTGGCTGAAGGCGGATAAACCCACGGAGGTCACTTTGTCGCTGGAAGCACGCACGCCGAGCGATCCCTTGACAACTGCGAAGACGGTCAAGCTCGGCACAGCCTGGACGGAGCTTGCCATCGATTTCCGGCCGCCGCAGAACACGGTCGGCAGCGTCCGGGCAATGGTGGTTGTGCCGCCTGGAGTCGAAGTGCTGCTGGACGGCGTGACTTATCGACCAATGCGGCAGCCGGCGCGGTGACGGTGTCAAGGGGTATTGCAATATTAGCCCGCAGCGCCAGCAAGGGATCTTCCGATCGTCCCTTGTTGGCGCTGCGGGCTAGTAGACATCTGTAGCTCGCCTGTACTTGCAAATGGATTACACGAATAATTCGTCAAGCGGCCTGGCTTCACCGTCAACCAAACCGATCGGCCGGCCCGCGACCCAGTTGCGGCGGCGGTAGTTGATGCCGAGCGTCTTGAAGATCGTTGCCCCGAAATCAGGAACCGAAACCGGGCGATCTTCCACCGTCATGCCGCGGCGATCGGTACGGCCGATGACGCGGCCGCCGCGCACGCCGGCGCCGGCAAAGCACGTTGTCCAGGCGCGGGCGTAGTGATCGTTGCCGGTCGAATCGCGACCGAACTCACCCATCCACACGACGAGCGTTTCATCGAGCAAGCCGCGCGAGTTGAGATCGGCGAGCAAGGCGCCCATCGGCTGGTCAAGCACCTGGGTGAGATTGCGCTGGCCGTTGACCGCGCCGCCGTGCGTGTCCCAGTACATGGGGTGCATTACCTCGACATACTTGACGCCGTGCTCGATCAAACGGCGAGCGCCCAGGCACTGCCGGCCGAAGAGCGTGTCGCCGTACGCGCTGCGAACGACGGCCGGTTCGAGATCGATGCGGAAGGCGGCGCGGGCCTTTTCCTCGTCCATGAGTTGAACTGCGGTGCGATACCCGGCCATGCGTGCGCGGACGGCGTCAGCCTGGTAGTCGTTGAGGAATGCCTGATCCATCTGGCCCACGAGGTCCGATCGACGCCGCACCTGGTCGATGCCGCCCGGCGGATTGAGATTGGCGATCCCCTGCATGATATCACGCAGAATGAGCGGCCTCGACGAGGGACTGAGGAAGCCGGCGCCGGCGCCGTTCAGGCCGCCCGAACCCGGACGGACTAGGACAAAGTTGGGCATCCCCGTGTTTTCCGAGACGAGCTCGGTGGCCGCGATCGCGCCCATGTGCGGATGGCTCAGACCCGCGAGCTGGCGGAAGCCGGTGCGCATCAGGTAGTGGGCTGGCTCGTGATCGGCTTCGCCCGTGGACATGCCGCGCACGAGAGCCAGATGATGCATCTGCTCGGCGATCTTGGGCATGTATTCGCTGACCTGAATGCCCGGCGCCGATGTGTTGATCGCGTCATAGGGGCAGCAACGGTCGCCTCCCTTGAGGTCGAAGGTGAACGTATGCGCCGGTCCGCCGCTCATGAACAGGACGATGCACGCCTTGGCCCGGCGGCGCTCGATCTGTTGTTGGATGGCAGCCTGTTGCGCGACGACGTCGGTCCAACCGCTCACACTGCCACCGACGATACCGCAGGCGGCCAACTTCATGAAGGCTCGGCGCGATTGGTTGTCCACGAGGTTACGAAGGGGGACCATGGGTGCTCCTTTGATTGCCGCTTGCGGCTTAGCGCTCGCATGGCGCCACGCGAGCGCTAAGCCGCAAGCGGCCTGAGTCAGCGATTGAAAATAAACTCCGCGGAATTCACCAGAACCCAGTAAATATGGCTCTTCCGAGTCGAGCGTATGGTTACTTGAATAAGTGGACACGGTTTGCACTCTTGAGGGTAAGAAAATACATCCTTCGAGAGGAAAGCCATGTCCACCAGCATACTGTATCACAT
>SYHD01000360.1 GCA_005799265.1 Planctomycetia bacterium
GTCGGAGATGCGCACCATGTCGCGCACGCCTTGCTCGAGTAGTTTCTTTGGCATCGCGATCGAACCCCACTCCGGCATTCCCGGCGCACCGACTGGGCCAACGTTCTGCAACACGAGCACGTCGTCAGGCCGCACGTCGAGGTCGGGCGCGTCGATGCGTGCTTCGAGGTCGTCCTGATTGCGAAACACCACCGCGCGGCCGCGATGCTTGAGCAGGCTGGGCGACGCGGCCGATTGCTTGATGACGGCGCCTGACGGGCACAGATTGCCGAACAGGACCGCGATGCCGCCTTCGCTTGCGAGCGGCCGGTCGAGCGGTCGTATCACATTCTGCGTATTCGGTACGGAGGGCGGAGTACCGAGAACCTGGCCGAGCGTTTGCCCAGTGATCGTCAGCGCGTCGAGATGAAGGAGGGTCGCTAGCTGCTGCAACACCGCGGGGATGCCGCCCGCATCGTAAAGATCCTCCATGTGATACTGTCCCGACGGCCGCAGGTTGACGATCAACGGCGTCGTCCGGCTGAACGCGTCGAACGCTTGCAACGGCAGCTTGATGCCGGCGCGGCCCGCGATGGCGATGAGATGGATGACTGCGTTGGTCGAGCCGCCGATCGCCATCAGGGTGCGGATCGCGTTTTCGAAGGCGTGCTGCGTCAAGATGCGCGACGGGGTGATATTTTGTTTGACGGTCTCGACGATCTGTCGGCCGACGTTTTCCGCCAGTCGCAAACGGCGTGAATCGGGGGCCGGGATCGCCGCGGTACCGGGGAGAGCCATGCCGAGCGCCTCGGCGATAGCCGCCATCGTGGACGCTGTGCCCATGACCATGCAGTGCCCGGTCGAGCGGCCCAGCGCCTCCTCGATTTCGCGATATTGTTCGAGGGTGATCTTGCCGGCGCGCCAGTCCTCGGTGAGCCGCCGGCAATCGGTGCAGGCGCCGAGCGTTTGGCCGTTCCAGCGTGAGGTCAGCATCGGGCCGCCGGTCAGGAGGATCGCCGGCTTGTTCGCGGACGCCGCCCCCATGAGCTGAGCGGGCACGTTTTTGTCGCAGCTCGACAGAAGGACGACGCCGTCGATGGGCTGGGCGGCGATCATCTCCTCGGTGTCCATC
Organism: Planctomycetia bacterium; assembly: GCA_005799265.1. Lineage (GTDB taxonomy): Bacteria > Planctomycetota > Planctomycetia > Gemmatales > Gemmataceae > SIAQ01. Next base: position 1,112 of record SYHD01000360.1, read on the forward strand.
GCCATGAGGTTGCGATAGAGCATGGTCGTCGGCACGCAGTTGAACTCGCCGAGGGAAATCGTCGGGAATTCGAGAGGCCAACCACCAGCCTGCCAGACGCCGCGTTTGACCGCCTCGGCCAATTCGCGGAAATGGATGTGGCAGTGGTTCAGCTCGCTCCAGGTCTGGGCGATGCCGATGACGGGCTTGGCCAGATCCGCGTCGGTGAATCCGGAGGCCTTGAACCAGGCGCGGCGCGTCAGGCCCCAGTTGCGTTCGTCAAGCGCGCCGCGCGTACTGCGTGCGAAGGCGTCGGACATGTTGTTATCCCTGAGGTTCGCTTGCGGTTTCGCGGACAGGATGCCGCGCGAAACCGCAAGCGAGATTCGGCGATGCTGAATAGAATACCAGCACGCCCCCGCCTTCTTCAAGCAGGGAGTTCGCACATGGGCTACATCGCCAATCCCGACGCGCCGCAAGGCCCCTCGCTGTGGCGGCTCTTTCGCGTGCCGATCGTTGTGTTGACGGTTGCGTGCCCAGTCGTCGCGCTGCCTTTCGCGTGGGCCGCGTTAGGCTTCCCCGAGGAAGGGGTCATGCCGCTCAACATGCTCGCGCAGCTTGCGTTCGTACTGAGTGTGCTCGTGCTTGGCGTGTGGTGGTTCTTGCTGTGCAGCTTCCGCTGGGTGATCGTGCTCGGCGGCGCCGTACTGCTTGGACTCGCCGGCACGGCTTTCTATTTTTCGATCAGCAAGTTCGAAGTGACCGCCGGGCGCGCAGGCCTGGTCCCGCGCATTCAATTTTTTTGGGAAACCTCGGCGGAGGAACAGCTAACCAAGCATCTCGCGGAGGAGACCGCCAAGAAAGACACGCTCCCCGAACTGGATGCGACGATCGGCCCGAAGGACTTTCCCGCTTTCCGCGGCATCAAGCGCGACGGCGTTGTGGCATTCGCCAGGCTCGAAACCGACTGGGCGAGTTACCCGCCTCAAGTTCTCTGGCAGCAACCTTGTCCCGGCGGCTACGGCGGCGTTGCGGTCGCGGGCAACATCGCCGTCACGCTTCAGCAACGCGGCCAGCAGGAAGTCATCGTTTGCTACGATCGTGCCACAGGCCGCGAACGCTGGAACTATCCCTACGACGCCTACTACCGCGACGCGATGAAAATGGGCGACGGCCCACGCTCGACGCCGACCATTCACGACGGACGAATCTTTACGCTCGGCGGCACGGGCGAGTTGGTGTGCGTCACCGCCCAGGGCAAGTTGGTCTGGTCGGTCAACATCCTCGACGACAGCCAGGCGAAGAACATCAAATGGGGTATGACCGGCTCGCCCTTGATCGTCGATGACCTGGTCGTCGCCCACGCCGGCATTGATCCCGAAAAACCCGCGCCCGGCTCACTCGTCGCGTTCGAGCAGAAGACGGGCAAGAAACGCTGGGGTGTCGGCACGCGCCGCGCGGGCTACAGCTCGCCGCAGCTCGTGACGCTCGCCAACGTGCCGCAGATCCTCGTCTTCGACGGCGAGGGGCTCGTCAGCTACGACCAGGCCGGCAAAGAGCTCTGGAACATTCCGTGGATCACGAAGTATGACATGAACATGATCCAGCCCGTCGTCATCGGCGGCGACAGCGTCCTCATCTCCGCCGAGCCGAGCGAGGGCTGCGCGCTTTACCGCTTCCAAGCGCCCACGACCAAATCAGACTCCTGGACGGTCGAGAACCGGTGGAAGGCAAAAACCCTTGGCGCCCGTTACGCCAATCCGGTCACCGACAACAAACAAATCTTCGCCCTGCACGGTCTGCGCGGTGAGCTGCGCTGTCTGGATGCCGAGAGCGGCAAGATTCGCTGGAAGGGAGGAGAGCATGGCCCAGGACAAATGCTGCTTACGAAGGACGCGCTGCTCGTCGTCAGCGACGAAGGCGTTGTCACGCTACACGCGACGGACGGCGCGGCGCACCCAGAACTGGCGCGGTTCCCCGTCTTCAACGACAAGACCTGGAACACGCCGGCGCTCGCGGGGGATCAGCTCTTCGTGCGCAATCAGGACAAGATCGCGTGCTTGAAATTGCCGATGCGGTGAGTCGCAAGTTACTTGGCGCGTTTCAAGGTGATGAGATAGAGATCGGATTTGGCCGGCGAAGCGAGTTCCTTGGGGCGGTCCTTGGTATTGGGGCCGTCGGGCTGGCACCAGCGCAACGTGTCGCCTTTGAGTTCGTAGACACCCGGGCTGACGGTGCCTTTCAGGTTGCCGTCGAGAGCGACGAGATCGACGGCCGCGGGCTTCTTGGTCGGATCGAGCTTGATCGCGAAGGTGCGATTGACGAATCCGTCGCCTTTCGGATCGCCCGGCACCACGGTCAGCTTGTCGTCCTTGAAGATGAACTTCGTGCCCTTGAAGTCCTTCGCATCGATCTTAGTGCCGTAGGCGATCAACTCGGTCACCTCCCAGGTTCCTTGCAGCTTTTTGGCGTCCGCGGCGTCGCCGGCGCGCGCCGTCACTAAAACCAGAAAGATCAGGGAGGCGGCAATGACGAAGCGCATGGGGGAATTCCTTGGAACAATTTTCTCCCCTCTCCCAGAGGGAGAGGGGAGAAATGCGCCTAACGCGATTTCTTGGCGGTCGAGGCCATCGCCTTGTGCTCCTGGCCGGTCGGGCAGACCGTGCGCAAGGGGCAGTGCGAGCAGGCGGGTACATCTTCGTGGCAATGGGCGTCGGCGAGGTCGCTTACCATATCGATGAACTGCTGGCCCTTCGCCTTGGGCACTTGATGCTCGACGGAGGCCCGCAGCGCCTCGATGTCGCTGTGTTCTTCGATCAAGCCCATCCGTTTGAGCACGCGCTGGGCGGCGGCGTCGAGCGGGATCGCGTGGCCGTTCAGGCTGTGCTGCATCACGAAGGCGACGACGTAATCGTTCGCGGCCTGATAGCGCGAAAGCTGCTTCGACGCCTGCTTGAGCCCCTTCTTTTGCAGGACTTCCAGGAGGGGTTCGAGATCAAACGAGTAGGTCGTCTCGAAGATCTCTTGCAGAAAATCGACCATGCGCTGAGCGCGCGTTTCGGCATCGGGCACGATGCCGTCGAGAGCCTCGACGATCTCCAGGGTCGAACTGACGCGCACTTCGTTCCAGTCGAAGAAGCGCTCTTGCAGGCTGCGGAACGCCAGGTCGGCGGACTCGCGCGTGGCGTTTTCGCGCAGGATCGCGTAGATGAAGTATTCGAGGACGGGCAGCGGGTCCACCGGCTTCGATTTGCCGTTCTTGCCGAACGACGCGAAGAGGTGGCTGACGATCTTCTGTTTGTTGATGGTGGTGGCCATGGTCTGCATGCTCGCTCCTGGGAAGATGGATTCCATATCGAGATGAGCGTCGCCCAAGGATTCCCTCCCTCCTTGTTGCCATTTGTTTTGCTGCGGCTCGCAGAACCGCGCGGGGCTGCGACCTGCGGCTAAACGAATGGCGGCGGCGATCATCCTTCCTCTGTTGCCTCGTCTGCCGTTCCTTCGGGCGGATCAGGCTGAGCGTCAGGGCGGGTCTGCGCCAGCGCTTCGTTGATGAGCCGAGAAATCTCGATGCTCTTCTTGACGCCGTCGTCGCGAATGAAAGTCACGGTGGGCGTGTAGCGGGTCTTCAATCGCGAGGCGATCTTCGATTGCACATAGCCGGCCGAGTGTGTGAGGCCGTGCATGCACAGGTCTTGCTCCTTCTTGGTGCCCATGACCGAGACGTAAACCTTGGCCTTTTGCAAATCGGCGGACACTTCCGCGCGCGTTACCGTCACGTTCTTGATGCGCGGGTCCTGTAACTCGAACAGGATAGTCTCCGCGACAACTTCGCGGATGGCCTCGGAGACACGGGCGATGCGGTGCTGTTTCATAGGTTCCGTTTAGCCGCGGTTCGTAAACCCGCGCGGGTCTGCGAACCGCGGCTAAACCTCCATCTCGTGATCCACGAACTCGGCGATCGGATGCGCCTTCAAGGCGTTGACGATTTCGCCGAGCGTTTTCTTGATCGCATGGGCCTCGTTGCAAACCATGGCGAAGCCGAGCGTCACCTGCCGGGGCTGATCCTGGGCCTCGATCTCCGCGACCGACACGTTGAACGACTGGCGCAAGCGCTCCTTGATGCTCTGCACCACTTGCCGTTTGTCTTTCAGAGTGCGGGCTTCGCGAAGAAGCAGACGCACCTGGAGCGTGCCGACGATCATGTTCGTTCATGGGTTTAGCTGCGAGTCGCAGACCCGCGCGGGTCTGCGACCCGCAGCTA
>SYHD01000361.1 GCA_005799265.1 Planctomycetia bacterium
GAGTTGTAGATGATGAGCAGATCGATCCCGCCCGCTTCGGCGCATTTGGCGGAGATGCCGGTCCCCGCGCCGCCGCCGACAATCGGCTTGCCGGCTTTCACCTGAGCATTCAAAAATTTGAGAATGTCGTCGCGCGCGATGAGGCTCATGAACCGGCTCCGTCGAACGTCCCATGTTAGCCCGACGCGCAAGCGAGGGAGGCGGCTAACATCCGAGATTTTATGCCATTCGCACGAAAGGAGGTGCAAAAATCGATAACAGAAGCAATAATGAGAGGGAGGGTTTGTCTCTCCATTCCAAGGACCGACGATATGCCAATCGTTCTTACCAAGCTGATGACGGCCGAAGAATTCTATGCCTTCGTTAACGAGCCAAGGAACCGCGATCGACATTTCGAACTCGAAGCGGGGGAGGTAGTGAAAGTGTCTCGACCCGGCGAACTTCACGGCGCAGTATGTTCGAATGGCGTTCGGTTACTCAGCAACTTCACGTTCCAGCGAAAAAAAGGCTACGTTCTTTCTAACGACGCAGGCTTGGTTCTTGAACGCGATCCCGACAGCGTTCGCGGGCCTGACATTTCGGTCTATCTTGAGAACCGCAAACTCAAGGAACTCGAAAAGAAATGGCCCAAGCGTCTGCCGAAGCTTATTGTCGAGGTCACGTCGCCGAACGATCGCATGGGCAGAATGCTCAAACGTATCGCCAAGTTTTTGAAAAAGGGCGTGGCCATGGCCTGGCTGCTCGATCCGGAGGACGAGACGCTGACGATCTTCATGCCCAATCGGGAGCCTGTCGTATTGGAACGCGACGAGGAAGTGGCCGGCTTGAAGTTAGTGCCTGACTTCCGCTGCAAGGTGTCGGACTTCTTCGTGATGCCGGGGGAGTAACCATGTCCATCCTCCTCCTCGGCACGCTCGACACCAAGGGCGTCGAGTTTCAGTTCGTGCGCGACCTGCTCAAGCAGCAAGGGCTCGACACGCTCGTCATCGACGCCGGCGTTCTGGCGCCGCCGCAGTTCCCGCCCGACATCGCGCGCGAAAAAATATTCGCTGCCGCCGGCTCGTCACTGAACGCTGTCGTCAAGGCGAACGATCGCGGCCAGGCGGTCGAGCTCGCCGCGAAAGGAGCGGCCAAGCTGGTCGCCGAGCTGCACACCCAAGGCAAGGTGGACGGCATCCTCGGCCTGGGCGGCTCCGCGGGGACCACCATCGGCACCGCGGCGATGCGGGCCCTTCCGTTCGGCGTGCCCAAGCTCATGGTCTCGACGCTCGCCAGTGGGCAGGTCAAGTCGTTCGTCGGCGTGCGCGACATCATGATGCTGTACTCCGTCGTCGATATTTCGGGCATCAATCGGATTAGTCGAACGGTGTTGACGAACGCGGCGCATGCCATGGCGGGGATGGCCGCTTGCGGCTTGGCGCTCGCGCGGCGCCACGCGAACGCCAAGCCGCAAGCGGCAAACGATAGACCACTCATCAGCGCGACGATGTTCGGCGTCACCACCCCTTGTGTCGAGGCGGCACGCAAGCAGATCGAGACCGTCGGCTACGAGGTGCTCGTCTTCCACGCGACCGGGACCGGCGGCATGACCATGGAAGCCTTCATCAACGACGGTATCATCCAGGGTGTCCTCGATATCACCACCACGGAGCTCGCGGACGAACTCGTCGGCGGCATCCTCGGCGCCGGCCCGGATCGTCTCACCGCGGCGGCGCGGCGCGGCATCCCGCAAGTCATCTCCGTCGGCGCCATCGACATGGTCAACTTCGGCCCGCGCGATACCGTGCCCGAAAAGTTCAAGGACCGTAAGTTCTACGTCCACAACTCCAACGTGACGTTGATGCGCACCACCCCCGCGGAGAACGACAGGCTCGGCAAAGAGATTGCCGAGAAGGCAAGCGCGGCGAAGGGGCCGACGGCGATTCTCTTACCTCTCAAGGGCGTGTCGGCAATCGATCGCGAAGGACAGCCATTCTGGTGGCCGGAGGCGGATCGGGCCCTGTTCCAGAGCATCCGCAACTGGGTCGGACCGCAAGTAAAGGTGATCGAACTGGATTTGCACGTCAACGACGCGGAGTTTGCGCGCACGGCGGCAGATGCGTTGCTGGCGATGCTACGGATTCCGCTTGCCGTTTAGCGCTCGGGTCGAAGCGTCAGCGACATGGCGTATCGCGCTGTCATTGTCCCGTCTTGATCTCGAGCTTCGGAAAAGTGAGCGTCGCGCTGCCGTCAGGATTGATCTGCAGGCCGGATGCCTGATCCTCGACTTTTTTCGCGGGGGTGGCCGGTGTTCCCTTGGAGTCGGGATGGATCACCTCGCCGACCTTCTGCGTCCCCGTTTTGATGTCGGTAGTGATCTTCTTGGTGTCAAGATCGACATTGATCTTGCGATGCCCGTCCGCGGTCGGCTCCGTGGCGACCTTGTACCAACCCAACTGCCAACCCAGTCCAACGAAGAGCACGATGGCCAGGCCGACGAGTGCGAGAATATTCTTCATGACCGTATCTCCTGCGAAAAAACGCGGTTCGCAGGAGCGATGTATCATCATGCGCAAAACGGGTCTAGCCCAAGTTCGTAGGCCATTGCGCCATGCTGAACTGCTGGCGATGCATTGGTGTATGCAAAATCGCGTGTGAAGGTTATCATCCCTCCCGATGTAGCCAAACATTCCGAAGTCCCCTCAAGGCACTGCCCCGTTTGTCATTCTTACGGGGTCGATGGAAACGGCGCATCCTGCTCAAGACGAGTAATCAATCGTTTGCATCACCAAGGATGGTGAATCGTGGGAGTTGACTCACAGACAATGCCCCGGCATTGGTACCTGGCGCCGCGCGTGCACTGGACGGTGCTTGGTATTCTGGCCGCCATAGCGGTGGTCGAAGGTGTTATTGCGATCGCCGTGCGGGACAATGATTTTCTCTGTCATCGCAACATAGGCGAGGCGTATCTGGCGGGAATTGTCGGCCGGGATCATTATTTGCCGGCGCGCGGTTTGATGAACATGAGTCTGGCCCTCGCGCCTTATCGAGTGACGCGCTTCATTTGCTACGTGATCTCGCTGGTGTTGTTGATCGTCTGCTGGCGAATCTGGGCCCGTCTAGGCGATCGCTCGGACGGGACTGGGGAGGCCATCCCGCGCGCCGCCGGGCTGTGCGCGGTGTTCCTCGTGCTCCCCTATCTACTGCGCGATCTGGATGAGTGCGGGCTGCAGATCATATTGCTATTCTTGCTCTCATTGGGGATCTGGGCGCTACAGCGCGGCAAGGCGATCCAGGCGGGGTTCTGGCTGGCGACCGCCGTGGCTTACAAGGTCGTGCCGCTTCTGTGTTTGCCGTTTCTGCTTTGGCAGAAACAGTGGCGTGCCGCGGCGGCCATGATCGTTTTCATGCTCCTGTGGTGTGCGGCGCCGGCGCTGCACCTCGGCTGGGATGCCAATCGGCGCGCCCATGAACAATGGTACGCGGAGATCGCGCGCATCAAGGCGGCGAAACAAGCCTATCCATCGCTCCTGGATCGCGAGCCTCCCGTGAATTACAACCTGTCGATCCACGCTGCCCTCGCACGGGTGCTCGAAACCTATCCCCCTGAGCATCCGTTGCACCTTCAACATCCTGGCTTTATTCAGTTCGGCAATCTTTCGCAGCACACGGCTTATCACACCGTACAAGGCATTCTTGCCATGCTGGGGCTTGGATTTCTCTGGTTGACCCGTTCCGCCTGGAATCGGACGCAGACGCGCACAAACTTCGTCTGCGACTGGGCAGTTATTTGCTGCCTATGCGCACTGCTCTCGCCGTCGTGCTGGAAGCAGCACTTGATCCTGGTCTTGCCATGCGTATATCTGGTGTTTCTCAACCTTCTCACCGCGCAAACTCCAGATCGCTGGCGCTGGGCATTGATCGCCTGGATTGGCATGGTGGTGTATCTGGGTCGTCAATTCCTCACCGGGGATCTCAATCAGCTCGTGCTGTCGTACAAGATTGATACGATGGCGATCGTCACGCTCGTCGTCTGGACAATGTTGCTGCGTCACGAGGATTTGGCGACAGGCGCGGTGCATACCACAGCCCCCGCCGAGCGCGACGACCGGCGCGCCGCCTGAGGCTGAAGAGGACCGCGGCACACGCGCGTTGAGTGCGCCCGTGTTTCTCCGCTTGTGGCGTTTTCGACCTTTCGTTATATTCACCTCTTCGTCCCGTTTGGACTGCCAGCCGTTACCAAGAGCAGTACGCCATCATCATGACCCATGATTGCACGATGGTCATTCCCTGTTACAACGAAGCATTGCGGCTCGACGCGGCGGCGTTCGTGCGGTTCGTCGAGTCGAATCCAACCTGCCGGCTCCTTTTTGTCAACGATGGCAGCACCGACAATACGATCGATCTCCTGCACGACCTGTGTCGACACGGGCATCAGCGCATCGACATCCTCGACCTGCCATGCAACGGCGGCAAGGCAGAGGCCGTGCGCCGCGGCGTCCTGAGCGCACTCGACGGTGGAGCTGCCTATGTCGGTTTTCTCGACGCGGACCTGGCGACGCCGTTGAGCGTCATCCCGCAGTTCTGCGACATTCTCAACCGGCGCGTGCCGTGTCAACTCGTCATCGGTTGCCGGCTGCCGCTCCTGGGTCATTCGATCGAGCGGCGTTATTATCGGCAGGTGTTGGGGAAGGCTTTTTGTTGGGCAGCATCGCGGGTATTGGGTTTGACGATTCACGACACCCAATGCGGCGCCAAGCTCTTCCGCGCCAGTGCCGAGTGCCGGCGCGCTTTTGCGACGCCGTTCGCGTCGCGCTGGATCTTCGATGTCGAATTGATCGCGCGTCTGCTGCGGCTGTGGCGTGAGGCGAAGCAACTCGAACCGCGGCAGGCCATATTCGAGTACGTGCTGGAGGAATGGCGTGAGGTACGCGGGTCCAAGCTTCGGTCGACCGATTTTCTGCGGGCGTTCTTCGAGATTGCCGGCATCGCCTGGAGCGCGGGGGCCGTGCCAGAATTGTTTCCCATGTCACCCGAAGTGAAACCTCGTCCCGACGAATCCAAAGCTGCTTGAGGTTGGCGTCCGTTCGCATTGAGCCGGTTTTCGTGGTAGGTCCGGGCGCAGGGCCGATGCGCCGTCAGCGCCGCGCGGGCAAACTCCGCTTGTGGGAAAACGGGCGATTTCTTACGATGCCTAACGATTCACGCCGACCTGGCAATCATGGACGAAAGGACCCTCGCATGGCAATCACCGTTCGGCAGCTCGCGGAACTCGTGGGCGGCGTGGTCGTGGGAGACGCTGGCCGCGCGATCCAGTCGGCGCGCACGCTCGATGAGGCCCAGGCCGACGACATTACCTTCATCGAAAAACGCAACTTCGTCGCCAGGCTGAACGCTTCCAAAGCGGACGCCGCCGTTGCTCCCATGGATTTGAACGTGCCGGGCAAGACGCTCATTCAGGTTGCCGACCCGTTGATGGCGTTCGTCACGATCGTGCAACATCTGCAAGGGAAGACGGCTCCCGCGCCGACGGGCATCCATCCAACTGCATTAGTCCATCCGAGCGCCGTCATCGGCGCCGACCCGTCGATCGCCGCCAACGTGCATGTCGGCGCGAACACGACGATCGGCAATCGCTGCCGGCTGAATCCCGGCGTCGTCGTCGGCAATAACTGCAAGATCGGCGACGATGCCACGCTCTACCCCCACGTCGTCCTTTATGACGATACGTCACTGGGCGATCGGGTAATCATCCACGCCAATGCCGTGCTCGGCGCGGATGGCTTCGGCTACCGCTTCCAACAAGGCCGGCACGTCAAGGTACCTCAACTCGGCACGGTCGTGATCGGCAACGATGTCGAAATCGGCGCGGGCTCGTGCGTCGATCGCGGCGCTTTCGGCAGCACCGTTATCGGCGACGGCACCAAGATCGACAATCTCGTGCAGATCGCCCACAACTGTCAGATCGGCAAGCACAATGTCATCGCCGCCCAGGGCGGCATCGCCGGTTCCTCGAGCACGGGCAATTACGTCGGCATGGGGGGCCAGGCCGGCATCTCCGATCACGTCAAGGTCGGCGACGCCGTCATGATAGGCGCCAAGACCGGCGTCTTCCGTGACGTACCGGCGCGCCAGCGCATGTTCCTCTACCCTGCCTTCGAGGAACGCGATGCCGCTCGCATCGTCGCCTGCCTGCGCCGCTTGCCCAGCATGCGCCGAGATTTGCTGCACATCCTCAAGGAACTCGATCTACAGACCGTCGACGACGTGCCCGAAGAAGCCCGTAAAGCTGGATGAAGGATGAATCGGCGCTTCTCTTGTTCATCCTTCAAGACCAGCTGGAGTAAACATGAACCTTGCCGCTCCACCAGCCCCCGTCGGTCTGCTCGCCGGCAGCGGTCGCTTTCCGATCCTCTTTGCCGAAAAAGCGCGCCAGCTCGGCATTCCGGTCGTCTGCGTCGGCATCACCGATGAAGCGCCGGCGGAACTTGTCGGTCTGGTCGATCGTTTCCACTGGGCCGGCCTCGCGCGCCTTGGCCGCATGATCCGCTGTTTTAAGCGTGAGGGCGTCAAAGAAATCGTCATGGCGGGGAAGATCCACAAGGTCAAAATGAACTCCCCCTATCGCCTGTGGCGCTATCTTCCCGACTGGCGCGCCTTTCGCACCTGGTTTTTCAGCCGGCGCAGGGACAACAAGGACGATACGATTCTGCTCAGCGTGATCGACGAATTCGCCAAGGACGGCATGTCGTTCGCGTCGGCACTGGACTTTTGCCCGGAGTTGCTCGTGAAAATCGGACTCTTGACCAGGCGTGCCCCTTCGTCCAAGGAAGAAGCGGACATCGCCTTCGGCTGGGAACTGGCCAAGCAAATGGGCCGGCTCGACGTCGGTCAAAGCGTGGCCGTGCGCGAGAAAGCCGTGCTCGCCGTCGAAGCCATAGAAGGGACCGACCAGGCGATCCTTCGCGCCGGTCAACTCTGTCCACGCGGCGGCGTCGTCGTCGTCAAGGTCGCCAAGCCTCAGCAGGACATGCGCTTCGACGTGCCGACCATCGGCTGCACCACCATCGAATCCATGAAAAAGGCCGGGGCCAGGGTGTTGGCCGTCGAAGCAGACAAGACCATCATCATCGACCAGGCCGAGACGGTCGCCCTGGCGGATCGCTACGGTATCACGATCGTGGCCAGAGCGGCCTAACGCCACAGCTTCACAGAGAATCAAGCTGGGATCGGTGCGTCCTCTTTTCTAGCGATTTCGTAACCAACGCATCCAATCGTCAATTTTCCGTGTTCTCGCAACGCCTTGACCAGATAAGATAAACTCCATTCACGCTTCAACCGAAGACGGACGTAACGATCTCGGCCGTAATGGCAACGGGCAGTAGGTGATGAAGCCGATTCATGACGCTCTGCGATTTTTCTGACGACTGCAGAGATTGCAATCTGGCGCGTACCCGCGTCAGGAGCTTTCGCTTCTCGCATGCTGCTGCCTTTTTCGGAATTTTTGGCAAAACCCAACCGTTTGAGGTATAATAAAAAACGAGCTAACCCTCAGTTGCAGAATAAACGTCAAATTGCACGTTTCTTCGCTTGCCTTTGGAGTTTGCATGCCTTGTACGGCAATCCAAAGTAGAAGCGAGATTGATTTTGCAACTGGCTCTAAGTTCCGCAAACTCTTATTGTGCCAACAACGTACTACATAGAGGTTTCAGGCGTGGCACATGTGATTGGCTGATCCGCATGTGGCTCCAGCCAAAGAGGAAAATGCGTGTGGCGTTTCAGCTTCGCATTGGGTATTTGCGCGGGGGCGATTGTCGCGGCCTCGGGATGCAGCAGACCGAACGCCAAGAACGCGCCTGAGTCCCCACAAAACTTGAGGGCGATTTTCGATGCCTACAGCGAAGCAACCAAGCAATTGAAGCGGCCGCCGGCCAATCTTGACGAGCTGACCCCTCACCTTAAGGATGTGGGCGAAATCGACAAGGTTCTGCGCTCGCCGGACGATGGCCAGAAATATGTGATCCTGTGGGGCGCGGAACCCCATGCCAGCCAGGCCGAGGTGCTGGCCTACGAAAAGATTGGTAAAAACGGGCGGCGCTACGTGCTGCGGGGCCACGTTGTGTTTTGGCACAGCGATGAGGAATTCAAAATGGTCCATTTTCCAGCCGGCCACGCCGCCCCGTTCTGATTTTTGTCCTTAATTTTCATTTCATCGTTATCTGATCGGAGGTTTGTCATGAGTCCATTACGACCGAGATCGCGACGAGCGTTTACGCTGGTCGAAATACTGGTTGTGATCGCCATCATCGCGATCTTGATAGGCATTCTGGTTCCCGCCGTACAGAAGGTGCGCGAGGCCAACGCTCGCATCCAATGCTTCAACAACCTCAGGAACATCGGCTTGGCTTTCCACCAGCATCATGATGCGCTCAAGGCGTTTCCTTCGGGCGGCGGCAACTGGTCGTGGTACACGCGCGACATGGTGGGCGGATCGCCCGCGGATTTTCAAAGTCAAACCCTGGGTTGGGCCTACCAACTCCTCCCCTATCTCGAACAGTTCCCGCTGTGGAGCCTGCCGTCGGCACAGGATGCTGAGGTGCCCGCTACGCCCGTGGCGGTCTACTTTTGCCCCGCGATGGGACCTCCGAGAATTATCAGCACCCCCTATGCGGCCCCTTGGACCGTTCGCGCTGCGAACGACTACGCGGCCAACGGCGGAACCTGGGGCAACATGGGCAGCGTGACTTACAATGCGACGAACAATACCTTCGATGGCGCCATCGTACCTTCGGAGCGGTGGAGTTCCGCCCGCAGGAATTTCCAAGGCGTTCAGGATGGTGCCTCGAATGTCGTCATGATCGGCGAAAAATTTCTAGCGGCACGGGCCCGAAGTGGCCTTTCCGATTGTAATCAGGACCAAGGCTGGGTCAACGGCTGGGATAACGACGCGGTCATCTGGTCCCGAGGCGATAATTTCGGGTCGGTAAGCCCCTCACGCGTCCCGGCAATGATTACCGGCCAATCTACCAATTGCGAGGGCAAATTCGGCTCTGTTCACGCCCGCGCCTGCAACATCGTCTTTCTGGACGGCGTGGTCCGCGGCGTAGCCTACAATGTCGATCCGTTGGTGTGGTATCATTTGTGCAAGTATGATGACGGAAACCCAGTCGACATTCCATAGATTTGACCAACGTTCAAGCCCGCCCTTGCTTTTCCTTTGGCGTCCCGCGCTTCGCGCTGGACGCCTTTTTCATGTCCCCTTCTTTACCTTGGCCCTCCGATCGATTACCATCGATGCACGCCAATTTCGCTCTCCGGAGATGCTCCCATGCGATCAATCGTTCCGGCTGCTGTCCTCTTTGCGTTTCTTCCGGCCCTTGTCGTGGCCCAGCCCTTCACGATGAAGCCTGGTCCCCTCTCCCCCACGGACGCGCTCAAGGCCATCAAAACTCGCCCCGGCTTCAAGGTCGAACTGATGGTCGCCGAGCCGCTTGTCAATAGCCCCATCGCCTTCGCCTGGGGGCCCGACGGCAAGTTCTGGGTCGTCGAGATGGGCGACTACCCGCTCGGCCTCGACGGCAAAGGCAAACCCGGTGGCAAGATCAAGTACCTCGAAAAAACCAGGCCCGACGGCCCCTACGACAAGATGACCGTCTTCATGGACGGCCTCGGCTTTCCCACAGGTGTTTTTCCCTATGGCAAGGGAGTTTTAGTTACCTGCGCTCCCGACATCTTCTACGCCGAGGTCGGCAAGGACGGCAAGGCCACCAAGAAAGAAATTCTCTTCACCGGCTTCAAGGAAGGCAATCAGCAGCACCGCGTCAACGGTTTAACGTGGGGCATCGACAACTGGATCTACGGCGCCAACGGCGACTCCGGCGGTGTCGTCAAGTCGATCAAGACGGGCAAGCTCGTCGACATCCGCGGCCGCGACTTCCGCCTGAAAGTCGAGACCGGCGAATTCGAGGCCCAGTCCGGCCAATCGCAGTTCGGACGCTGCCGGGACGACTGGGGCAACTGGTTCGGCAACAACAACTCCAACCCGATGTTCCACTACGTCCTCGACGATCACTACCTCAAGCGCAACCCGCACGTCCTCTATCCCGATCCGAAGGTGCCGGTGTCCGTCAAGCCCGGCGCCGCGCAAGTGTTCCCGATCTCGAAGCCGTTGCCGCGCTTCAACACGCCGACCGCGCTCAACCACTTCACCAGCGCGTGCAGCACGATCATCTATCGCGACACGCTGTTCGGCAAGGAGTTCGAGGGCAACATGTTCGTCAGCGAGCCGGTGCACAACCTGATCCATCGCGAGATCATGAAGCCCAAGGGGGTGACGTTCACGAGTCAGCGCGCGGATGACGAGCAGACGTCGGAGTTCCTGGCGTCGAGCGACAACTGGTTCCGCCCCGCGCTGATCCAGGTCGGCCCCGACGGCGCGTTGTGGATCGCCGACATGTACCGCTACGTCATCGAACACCCCGAGTGGATCCCCAAGGACTGGCAGAAGAAGCTCGATCTACGCGCGGGGCACGACAAGGGACGCATCTATCGCGTTTATCCGGAGGGGACGAAGCCACGCGAAGTTCCGCGGTTGGACGCTATGAAGATGGAGGAGTTGGTGAAGCATCTTGAGCATCCGAGCGGGTGGGTTCGCGATGCGGCACATCAGCTGCTCCTGCACAAAGAATCTCCCACCGTCGGCCGAGCCGCGAAGGTGTGGCAAGCCATTGACGCCATGCTCAAGCAGTCGAAATCGCCGCAAGCCCGATTGCATGCTCTTTATTACCACCGCGCCGTCGGGTTTGTTAACTGGGACCTTCTTGACTTGGGCGACATCGCGGGATTGCGAGGTTTCTTGCTTGATCCCCATCCCGCCGTTCGCAAGCATGCCATCGCTCTCGCTGAGCAGATTTACGGCCTTCGCCAGTTCTCCACGCTGGAATTCGAGAAAGAGCGGAACGAACAGGTTCGCCAGCAGCTGGCCTACAGCTTGCTCGCGACCTATCCGAAAGCGGGAGCGGCAGATGAGCAGATCGCGGCAAGACGCCTCG
This sequence comes from Planctomycetia bacterium, assembly GCA_005799265.1. GTDB lineage: Bacteria > Planctomycetota > Planctomycetia > Gemmatales > Gemmataceae > SIAQ01. Next base: position 11,031 of record SYHD01000361.1, read on the forward strand.
TGCAAATCCTGCGCGAGGACGCCAACAATCCCTACATCCTCGCTGCCGGGCTGAGTTCGATCTCGACGGCAAATTGGCAGACGTTCCTTAACGAAGTGTTGCCGCTTGATGAGATTCCGGCCCCATTATTCGGCCCGATGGTGCGCCTGGCAAAAGTGTATGGAACCCCGCTCGATGCCTCACGCCTGCTCGTCCGCCAGTTGGGCGGGCAAGAAAAGCAACCCGTCGCCCAGCAGCTTTCGTCCGTCGCGGAAATGCTCGATGTTGCCGAGAAAAACGAACTATCCCTCGCGAAGCTTCTCGAAGGCGCGGGCCAGAATGAGACCAAGAAGACTCTTGCTCGTCTCAAGGAAATCCACGATCACGCGGTGAAAATCACCAAAGATCCCGACGGACGGATCAGCGAGCGCTTCGTTGCAATCCGCTTGTTGGCTCAAGGCCTCGGCGATGACCGCGCTGAGCACAAGATTCTGCTCGCTTTGCTAGTGCCGCAGACGCCCGATCAAGTGCAGTTGGCAGTTATCACCCAGCTGACGCGCAATTTCGATCCGCGCACGCCGGGCTTGCTGCTGACGCCCTGGAAGAGCTACAGCCCTGGACTGCGCGGGCAGGTGCTCGACGCGCTCTTCGCCCGGCCGCTCTGGACGAAGATGACGCTCGAAGCGATCAGGCAGAAGCAAGTCCCCGCCCAGGAGATCGACGCCGTCCGCCGGCAGCGTTTGCTGTTGCACAAGGACGCCGAGATTCGCGACGCGGCCAAAGCGATCTTCGCCACGGCGTCTTCAACCGATCGCGGCAAGATCGTCGATGACTACTGGCTGCGCATGCCGTCGAAAGGCGACGCGGCGCGCGGGGCGAAGCTGTTCGCGAAATCGTGCGCCGCTTGCCACAAGCTCGGCGACGTCGGCCAGAACGTCGGGCCGGACTTCGCGTCGATCGGCGACAAGTCGGTCGAAGGCCTATTGAGCGCGATTCTCGATCCCAATCGCGCCGCCGAAGCGCGTTACATTCAGTACGTCGCCGCCACCAAGAAGGGCCTTGTCGTCACCGGCATTCTCGCCAGCGAAACCAGCACGTCGATCACGCTCACCGCCGCCGACGGCAAACAGCATCAACTCCTGCGCAACGAGATCGACGAGCTCGAAAGCACCGGCAAATCGATGATGCCCGAAGGCCTCGAAAAGGACCTGTCGCCGCAAGAGATGGCCGACCTTATCGCCCATGTCCGCGCCAATCTGCCGACGCCGAAGCGACGTGAGTTTCCCGGCAACGAACCCAAGACGCTCACGCCCGGCAAGGATGGCCGGCTGCATCTTCTGCCGACGAACGGCGCGATCTATGGGCCGTCGCTCGTTCTCGAAAAGCAGCACGGCAATCTCGGCTACTGGTCGAAGCCGGAGGACCACGTGATCTGGACGGTGGAACTGGCGAAGGAGACAACCTTCAGCGTCTGGCTCGATTACGCCTGTGCCCCGGACAGCGCGGGCAACGTGCTGTCGATCCAGTGCGGCAACGAAAAAATCACGCACAAGGTGGTCAGCACGCGCTCGTGGGACGCCTATCAAATGCAGAGCATCGGCGGCTTGCGCATTCCCGCGGGGCGGCACGAGATCGTCATCCGTGGCGAGGGAGTGATACGCGGCGCGCTGCTCGATTTGAAGGGTGTGGAATTGCGGCCGCGCTGATGGACCGTTTAGCGTTCGCGCGACGCCGTGCGAACGCTAAACGGGTCATCGGCGGCGCGCGGTGGGTTGGTCGAGAATCTCGCGCAGCAGAAACGCGGTCGCGAGCGCGTCCTTGTCCTTGAGCATGCCGAGCACCTTGTGGATCGTCGTTGGCGGCGGCGAGCTTGTAGCGGCCGGAATGATGGGCGCACGTTTCCGTTTCTTCGGCTTTGCGGGCGCGACGACGAGCGGCGGCGGCGTTACGACGGCTTTTGGCTCGACCACGGGCATCGGCTCCGCAATGGGTACCGCCGGCCGCGCAAGTTCAGTGCGGGTCGCCCGACGCAACAGCGCGACGAAAAAGACAGCAACGACGCCGAGGATCGCCAGCGGGATCAGTTTGTCGAGATGGTCCATGTTCAATCCGCCTAGTTGCCGCTTCCGAACGCACCAGCGAGCGCTAAACGGAGCATTACTTGACGCCGTCCTTGCTGTCCGAATTATTACCTGCCGAGGCAATGGCATTGCGCATGCTCGTGTCAGCCTTGACGTTGTTGAGGTTGTAGTATTCGCCCACGCCGAGGTTGCCGTCGCGGAACGCCTGGGCCATGGCGAGCGGCACTTCCGCCTCGGCCAGGACGACCTTGGCGCGATTCTCTTCAACGAGCGCCTTCATCTCCTGCTCGCGCGCCACGGCCGCGGCACGGCGTACTTCGGCCTGGGCCTGCGCGACGCTGAGGTCCGAGCTGGCTTTCTTGGCGGCCAGGCGGGCGCCGACGTTGTCGCCAACATCAAGTTCCGCGATGTCGATCGAGACGATCTCGAAGGCCGTCTGCGAATCGAGCCCCTTCTTCAGGACCGCTTCGCTGATGCGATGCGGGTTGGCCAGGATGTCGGTGTGATTCTCGGCCGCGCCGATGGCGGCGACGATGCCTTCGCCGACGCGTGCGACGATGGTTTCCTCGGTGGCGCCGCCGATCAGACGATCGAGCTTGGTGCGCACCGTGACGCGAGCCCGCGCTTTCAGGCGGATGCCGTTCTTGCACACGCCTTCCAGGACGGCCTTGCCCTTGTCCGGATTCGGGCAATCGATGACCTTGGGATTGACGCTGGTGCGCACCGCATCGAGCACGTCGCGCCCGGCCAAATCGATGGCGGCGGCCGTCTCCCAGCTGAGGTCGATGTGCGCGTTATGCGCCATGATGACGGCCAGGGCGGTCTTCTCGATGTTGCCTCCCGCAAGGAAGTGCGCTTCCATCTGAGAAGTCGCAACCTTGACGCCCGCCTGGACCATGCCGATCTTCTGCTTGACGATCATCTCGAAGTTCACTTTGCGCAGTTTCATCCACAACAGGCTCCAGATACTGATGTCGGCGCCCGTCAGCACGCACTGCACCCACAGATTGAGGAAGCTCAAGAAGATGAGCAGGAACATGATCCCGGCGCCAAGGATGGCAAAGCCAATGAGGACCATCCACAATCGATAATCGGCCCAGGGGATCATGCCGTCCGCGAAAAGAGGCAACATGGTGTTACTCCAACGTTTAGCCGCGGCTCGCAGAGCCGCGCGGGTCTACGACCTGGGCTAAACGACATCAGATCTCTTTGACGACAATCCGCGTTCCCTCGATTTCGACGACGCGCACCCGGCCGCCCGGCGGCACGTAATCTCCGTCGGAGATCACGTCGAGAAATTGCTCGCCGAACTGGGCCTTGCCCGCCGGCCTGAGCGGCGTCACGGCCACGCCCATCGCGCCCAGGAGCGCGATGGTGCCGCTGTTCGACAGCGACAACACCGTCGCGCTTTCGGCCTGCTCGCTCGGCGGCGTCAGAACCATGCGTTTGAAGAGCGGAATGTTCGGCAGCGACCAGGTCAGGGCGAGTGAACCCACGACGGCAAGCGCCAGGGCGATAGTCAGACCCCCGAAACTGGCGCTGACGTTTGCCCATTCTTCCGAATCGCCAGGCCAATGTTCGAGCGTCACCAAGAGTAGACCAGTAAACATCAGCGCCGCGCCGCCGACGCCCGTGAAGCCCAATCCGGGCACGACAAAGACCTCAAGCCCCAGGAGCACCAGGCCAAGCAAGAACAGGAATATCGCCAGCAGCGTGAACTGGCCGACAAACGAATATGCCCAAAAGAACAGCACGAAGCAAAGCGCCGCCACCGAGCCGGGGAACGTCGTGCCCGGATATTTGAATTCAAAGATCAGCCCGAGCAAGCCAATCGTGACGAGGGCGAAATTAACGATCGGCCATCGAAAAAACTCGGCAATCCTGTCCAGCAACTGCGATGGCGCCGGGTGCGCGGGAATGGCTTTGACGCCGTCGGCACGCTCGGCAGCTGGCGCCTTTCGCTCGTCGGCGCGTACCTTCGGCGTCACCCACGGCGCCACAGCGATCAGCCCCATAAGCATGAGTATCGCCAGAGATAATCCGACCGACCGCCTCATCTCCACTCCTTGCTCGAACAATTCTGGCAACAACGGAACGTTCGCACACACCATTATAAACGGCTGTCTCGGCAGAATACACGAACCAGCTCGTCAATCTGGTATTCGTTGTCGACGAGGAGAAATTGCGAATGCAGTCCATCTAAATAACAGGGACAGGATGCGCAGAAATGAAGTTCGCCAGGAAGGCCACCAGTGCGGCCCGCAAGGGAGAAGGAAAGCTATGTACAAAATGACACCGAGGCGCCCTTGCGGACGCCTCGGCGATCCCCCTCACCCTTCTTGTGGACCCACTTCTCCATGCGCTGGAGACACGCGGCTGCGTGAATTGCTTTTGTCGGAGGGGCTTTTACGCGAACCGAATCGCGATGTCAAGGCGGCTCTCGGTGGGTCGTGGTTCAAGATCGTAGCTTCCCGTTCTGCGTGAGGAATCCGTCACGCGGAGCGTGACGTCTACAGTTCCGTGGCTCATGGTCGCCTGCAAACACCCATTTTTTTTAATGCAGCAAATGGCAGGAGAAAAATAATCCACTTTAGTTATTATTCCTCTTGCTTCTCTCCCAATGCCGTCTATCATGGATTTGTCCCGCTGTTTGATGATCTCGGTGACTGGGCGACGCCGGGGTTTTTCGACAGTGGGACATTTTCTTGCGCTTTGACCAATTTTCAAGCTGGCCCATGTCAACTCCTTCTCACCAACCTCTGCTCGAAGCCGACCTTCCCGCCAATCCCTATGCGCTATTCGCGGAGTGGTTTCTTGCCGCGGAAGCCGCCGAACTGCCGGAGCCAAGCGCGATGACGCTGGCGACCGCGACGGCCGACGGCATCCCGGATGCGCGCGTCGTCCTCCTACGCGGGTTCGACGAACGCGGCTTTGTGTTTTACACCAACTATCACAGTCGCAAGGCGGCCGAGCTGGCGGAGAATCCCCACGCCGCGCTGGTGCTGTTGTGGGCGCCTCTTATGAGGCAGATCCGCATCGAGGGGCGTGTCGAAAAAGTCTCTGCCGAGGAATCGGACGCCTATTTCCGCTCACGCCCTTTTGGACACCAACTCGGCGCGCTCGCGTCGCCGCAGAGCCAAGTGATTGCCGATCGGGAGTTCCTCGAAGTTCGCTTGCGGGCGTTGCTGGAGCAGTATCCCGAGGAAGCCGAGGTGCCGCGCCCGGCACATTGGGGCGGATATCGCGTGATTGCGCACGCGATCGAGTTCTGGCAGGGGCGCGCCAATCGCCTGCACGATCGGCTGCGTTATCGTCTGACAGTTCAGGGATGGACGATCGAACGACTGGCGCCATGACGCCGTCAGTTCCCCGTCTCGCCTGGCTTGCCCGTTTGCGTGTCGGAGTGACGCGGCTGACTTTTCGGCTTGTCCCAAGACGGCTTGAAGCCCTCGCTGCGGCCGCGATAAAGATGCACCGATTCCATCAAGACGAGCATGGCCCGGCACTGTTCCCGGAAGGCATCGCGCATCCGGTTTTGCTTGAGATGCTGCGCCGCTTGCTTTTGATGATCGTGATAAGCTTTCACATCGTATTCCCAGGTGCGGGTCTTGATGTCCGTTTCCAGCGCCTTGGCCGATTCCAGGAGCCGTTCGTAGGCGGCGATGTCGAGCGGACACGCCGTCTGACGATAGACTTGCAAGATACGTTGCTCCGGCTCTGCGGATCGATCGCGGCTTTCGCGGAAGTTCTGGACCATCAAGGTGACGATGCCCCCCAGGAGCATCATTCCTGAGACAATGAACGCGAAGATATCGCCGGTGACTTCCGTAGCGTGCATCGCGATGGCGATGACGGCCAACACGATACCCAGCGCCAGCTGGGCGAACGCCCACGGGACTCGGCTCAAATAATACATCAACAGAGCAAGGCGCGGCACCGTCGGTGCGGCGGCTTCGGACGTAGGGACGGCAACCTCGGTGTTGCCGCCGACGCGGACGACGATCACGGTCGTGTTGTCCGGCCCGCCGTGCAGGTTCGCCATGTGGACGAGAAAGCGCGTCGCCTCTCCCGGCGGTAGGGCGCTGAGGACCGCGCCGATGACGCGATCGTTGACCTGGCCGGACAGACCGTCGCTGCACAAAAGAAACACGTCCCCCTGTTCGAGCGGGTGCGGGCCTTCAACATCGACCTGCACCGCCGCTTCCGGGCCTAGCGAGCGCACGATGACGTTGGCCGGGATGCCAGTGAGTTCTTCGGGTCTTTTGTCCTGCCGCCGCGCCAGTTCCCAGAGCAGGCTGTGATCGAAGCTCAGTTGCTCGATGACGCCGCCGCGGATGCGGTACGCCCGGCTGTCGCCGATGTGTCCGACCCATGCTCCTTCGGGACGCAACACGAGTGCGATTCCGGTCGTGCCCATGCCTTCGAATTCGCTGTTCTGTTTGCCACGGGTATAGATGATCGTGTTCGTTTCGACGAAGGCCCGGCGCAGGGCGGCGATCGGACCTTCTTTCACGTACTTGGAGAAGATGTGGGGGATATTATCGACGGCGATCTTGCTGGCGAGTTCACCGACCGCGTGGGCGCCCATGCCGTCAGCGACCAGAAAGACGTGGCCACAGTCTTGCCAATGCTCGGCATCCGTGGCAGGCATGGCGGCGTGCGCATCCTGGTTGTGGCTTCGCTTGACCCCCACGTCGGTGTGGCTTGCGTATTCAATCTCGTTGAATCCAAACACCCGTTTTTCCGGCATTGGCTGAAAATCCGTTGGCCTCGCACTGTCCCTCTCTGTCGTGGATCCGTTTGGATGTAGTCCGGTCACGGAGTGACCGGACCACACGAATCTGACCCACGACCAGAAGCTCTTGACGCACGCCCCTTCTCTCGTTATATCCATCGACCTTAATTCAGACAGCAATTTCACGATCCTTTGGTGCGAACGGATGGCTGGTATGCGGTCAAGATTGGGACCAACGCGAAGCGGACTGCTCGCCCTGGCGCTACTGGCCGGCGTGTTCGGCTGCGTCGAGCGGCGCATGGTCATCAACACGCATCCTTTTCCCGACGCGGGCGGCGCCATCGTTTTCGACGAGAAGAACCAGCCAATTGGCGCAAGCCCCGCTGACAAGCAGTTCACCTATTACGGAAAGTACCGCTTCCGCATCGTCAAGGACGGCTACGAACCGCTCGTCGTCGAACAGCGAGTTCGGCCGCCGTGGTATCAACTGCCGGGACTGGACTTCATCAGCGAGCATCTGATCCCGTGGACGATTCGCGATGTGCGAGTTTTTACCTATGTCCTGGAAAAGTCGCCGGTGCGCGATCCCGAGACGTTGTATCAGGAGGGATCGCGGCTGCGCGAGTACGGCAAGGCGATCGGCGTGCCGTTGCCCGAACCGGGGCCGCCGCCGGGGATCGTTCCCGGAGTTCTCCTGCCGCCGGTGCGCGACCCTTGAGCATTTCGCCGTTCGCGGCTTGGCGATCGCATGGCTCCTTCCGAGCGCTAAGCCGCAAGCGGCCAATCAATCCTTCCTTACGCGCACGCTGCGCAGGACCTCCAGAAACTCTTGCCGCCAGATGTGCCGGCTTTCCCACGGACAGCTGCACTGGATCGCGTAAACGATGTCCGGCTCCCGAATGACCGCGAGAAGAATGTACCGCTTCGGCTCGTCGTTGATTTGCAGCTTGACATCGACGAGCTGCCCGCGGCGATCGCCGACGTCCTCCAGTTTGCCCTCGACGGAATCGCCTTTCGCCAGCTCCACGGCGTGTACGAGGCGATAGTTCTCGTTTTCGTTCTTCAACTTCTTGTCGAGATATTCACGGACACCTTTCAGCGCGTCCTTTAGATTGTCTTTCTTCTCGTGCGTGTAGATGAGCATCAGCGCGTTCTTGCGATTGTCTTTTTCTTTCTGGTAGCGGCCCAACAGCAACAACTCGCCGTTCTCGTCTTCGTCTTTGGCGTTGTGCTTCTCCCAGACACCCTTGGGAACGGTAACGCTGACTTTTATGTTGGCCGACGTGAAGGTCTCGGTTGGCGGCGGTTGCTCATGCCAGCCGCGCCGCTCGCTCAAAACGCCGAGATTTTTTTGGGTCAGGAAGCCCGCGAATTCCTCGACGCGTTCCCAGTCAGGACTGGAGACGAACAGCCAGTAAGCGATGCCATTGTTGAAGAACATGTAGCACTCGCCCAGCCAGTTGCCCGCCTTGACCTGCCCCTTGAATGGGAGCTTCTGCATGAACAGGTTATTGGCCTTGACCGGCTCGGCCTTCGCGCCCAGTTCCAGCGCCTCGAAGTGCCCCTCCAGCTTGTCGATGGCGACGCGCAACATTTCGGCGTCGCGCGGCTTGACGACGCCGTAGTCCTTCACGACGACCGCGAACCATACGTCGTACGTGTTGTTCTTCCACGCCGAGCTGGCGCCGAATCGCGGGCCGATCTCGGTATCGACCGACCATTCTTTCTTGCCAAGGACGAGTTGATACGCTTTCTCCTGGCCCCCCTTCGTATCACGCACATAAACGATATGCGTGATTTCCTCGTTATCTTCGCCCGCTCCAAGGAACGCTTTCTGGCTCTTCAGGCCCAGGTAAACCATGCCGATGGCGACGATCACGATGCAGGCGGCGAACCCGAAAGCGAACACGAGCATCAAGATGCGAAGCCAGCGGAACTTCTTCTTCACCGTGCTCGTGCGAACGAGCGCCCCCGCCTCGTTGTCGGGATTGAAGAACGATCGGATTGCCGGCCCGGTTGGCGGTCCTGCCACGGTCTCCGTGGCCAGCGCTTCGGGCGCGGCGCTGGGGGGCGAGACGACTGCGGCGAAGATCGCGGCGCCCGGCTCGGCAGGCGTCGAAATCGGCATCGCCACGGCAACCTTGGCGATCGTCGGCGCGGCAATCGCCGTGGCGGAAGGGGCAATTTCCAGCTTGACGGACGCAGCCGGCTTTGGCGCGGCTTTGCCCTGCATGCGAAAGCCGCACTTGGGACAAAGTAGCTGCGCCGTCGTCTGAAGCTCTGCAATATTGAACTGGTACGTGCACGTCGGATTCGGACACGGATTGGTCGCCGTCGCAGCGGGCGCGACGGCAGGCTTCGCGCTGACTGGCGCCGCCTTGACTTTACCCTGCATGCGAAAGCCGCACTTGGGGCAGAGTAGCTGCGCCGCCGTCTGTAGCTCCGCAGAGCCGAACTGATGCGTGCAGATCGGATTCGGACATGGAAACGCATTCGCCATGGGGGCTTCAACCTGCGTGAAATCGATGCGGGCTCTTGATCTTAGGTTATTATTACGCGCGCGGCACGGAACGCAAGAGCGTCGCGTTTACAGTTGCGAACGCAATCGTATGTTACACCTATCGAGCCGAATGGCACGTAGTTAACCGTTACACTTTTTGCCGCAACGTTTTCGGGCGACCGGGCGCGGTTCTGTCAAAAGGCCGTACGCTTTGGGTCGTCGTTTTCGCGCTCGTGGTTCGTAGCGATCCGGACGGTTCCCAAC
>SYHD01000362.1 GCA_005799265.1 Planctomycetia bacterium
CTGACGCATCGATTCTTCCGCGAAGGGAACGATCTTGATATCCTTGCGAATCTGCCAGTCGGCTAAGAGCCCCATGGGAAGCATCCTCGATTTTTTGGGTTTTGTTTCCTCCAATCTATTCGTGCCGCGTCCGACTGGCGAGCAACTTCCGTGGCGCACGTTGCAAACGTGCCCGACAAAACGCAAACTTCGTGCTGGTTCGGCGTAGTGTGAGGAAGTATAACAATGAGCGTCAATTCATCGAGGCAGCCATGCGTAACGTCCTCGCCATTGCACTCGTGTTCATGTTCGGAACCTGTGCCGCGCGCGGGCAGGATGACGAACGGATGCAATGGCTGGCGCTGCAGAAGGCCGTGCAAAAGACCATCCAGCACAACGAAACGTCAATCGCCTGCATCATCGTCTCGCGTTCCGAATACTACGGCAAACGCTTAAATGCCTATCCCGGACAACTCGGCGGCTACGATCCGGACCTGATCGAGCTTGATCCCAGGATGAGCGCGCTGGAACGGGCCCAAATCCTCAAGAAGCTCAACCTCGCGGACACAAACAACGTGCCTTCCGCGTTCGGCAGCGGTGTGGTCGTTGACGCCGAGGGGCTGATCCTGACGAATTATCACGTCGTGCAAGACGCGACGAAGATTTTCGTGCGTTTGCCGGGAGGCAAGTCGAGCTATGCCGACATTCACGCCGCCGACGCCCGCGCGGATCTGGCAGTGCTGAAGCTGATCGGCCAGGTCGGTCCGCTCAAAACAATCCCGCTGGGAGATGCGGACAAGGCAGAACGCGGGCAGTTCGTGCTCACATTGTCGAATCCATTCGCGGCCGGCTTTCGCGATGGCCAGCCGAGCGCGTCGTGGGGAATTCTCAGTAACATGCGCCGGCGCGCCCCGCTGAACCTGAAAGAGGAAGAACGCATTCGCCCGTTTCACCATTATCCGACGCTATTGCAGACCGACACACGTATGCATCTTGGCTCCAGCGGCGGGGCGCTCCTCAATATGCAGGGAGAGCTGATTGGCCTGCTCTCATCGATGGCGGCGATCCAGGGAGGTGAAACGCCGGGCGGATATGCCCTGCCGGTCAACGCGGCCATGCGGCGCATTATTGACGTGCTCAAACGCGGCGAAGAAATCGATTACGGCTTCCTCGGCATCTCTTTCGACGAACGCCAGCCTGAAGGCCAAAAGGGCATTCTCCTCAAAAGTGTCGGCAAAGGTTCGCCCGCGGATGGCAATCTCAAGGAACACAAGGACATCCTCTTGGCGATCAACGGGCAGCCGATTCGCGACGCCGATGACATCTATCTCCACGTCGCCACGCACCTGGCCGGCAGCAAGGTGCGGCTGCTCGTACGTCAGGCCGGCAAAGAGCGGCTGGTCGAAGTCACTCTCGCCAAGCTGCGCGTGCCAAACAAGTCGATTGCGTCATCGCTGGGGAAACGGCCGTTCTTTCGCGGCGTGCGCGTGGATTGGAGCAGCCTACTCGCGCAGGAACTTGGCCGGCCGACACTCAAGGGCGTGCTGGTGACCGAAGTGCAGCCAAACACGGCGGCGGATCGGGCGGACCTCAAGACCGGCGACGTCATCCTGCGCGTGAATCAGGTCGAGGTTCCGACGCCGGCAGCGTTCTATCAGACCGTGGCGGAGGCGCGCGGTCCCGTTGAGTTGACGATCGAGGCCAACCCGCCTGTCAAGATCACCTTGAAGTGATTGCGGTTCGCTTCGATTGCCACGCAAGTGACGAGTATCCGATCACGGAGTGAACGGACCACAAGAAAAGTGAGCAGCTATGCGCTACGCAATCTGCAACGAAACGTTCGAAGGCTGGGAGCACGCGCGGATTTGCCGCACCGTAGCTGAACTGGGCTACACAGGGCTCGAAATGGCGCCGTTCACGCTGGCGCCGCGCATCACCGACGTGACACTGGCGCAACGCCAAAAATTGCGCAGCGAAGCGGAGGCAGCGGGACTACGCATCATCGGATTGCATTGGCTGCTCGCGAAAACCGAAGGGCTGCAATTGACGTCGCCGGACGCCACGGTTCGGCAGCGCACCGCCGACTACATCGTCGAACTGGCCAAGGCGTGCCGTGACATGGGCGGCGATCTGATGGTGTTCGGCTCGCCTGCGCAACGCCGCATTCCGGCGGGGGCGGCGCGCGAACAGGCGGTCGATTACTCCGTGGATACGTTCAAGCGAGCGCTCAACGGGATCGTCGATGCCGGTGTGCGTTTGTGTCTGGAACCACTTGCGCCGGCGGAGGCGGACTTCATCCAGACGGCGGCCGAAGCGTGCGTCATTCTCGATCGCATCAGCCATCCGAACTTCGTCCTGCACCTCGACGTCAAGGCGATGAGCTCCGAGGCGATCTCGATACCCGAGTTGATCAAGACACATGCCGCGCGCACGGGACATTTCCATGCGAACGATGCGAATCGCCGCGGTCCAGGCTTCGGAGCGGTCGATTTCGTGCCGATCTTCCGCGCCTTGAAGGAGACGAAGTATCAAGGCTGGGTGTCGGTCGAGGTGTTTGATTACACGCCGGACCCGGTGACGATCGCGCGCGACAGTATTCGCTACATGCGCGAGTGCGTAGCGCGCCTCCCCGTCTAGCGCACGCACTCTCCTTTCCTTCGCATCCTTCAGCATCCCATGAAGTATTCCATCCTACCCATCCTGTTTCTCGCCTTCCTCCCGACAAGCCTGCAAGCCCAACCCGCAGGCGCGCTGTTCGGCGGCTTTGGCGAAGTGGACGTGACGCCCGCTCCCGCCAAGAAGCCCGTCTGGCTGGCGGGTTTCGGCAAGAATCGCAAGGCGACCAAAGTACACGATCCGCTCATGGCCCGCGCCATCGTGTTGCAACACAATAAGAAACGCGTCGCCATCGTCTCCGTCGATCTCGTCGGCCTGTTCAACGATGTCGCCCAGCGTGTTCGCAAACAGCTTGTCCATTTCGACTACGTTCTCGTCTCCAGCACGCACAACCATGAAGGCCCCGACACGATGGGACTCTGGGGCCCGAACCTCTTCACCAGCGGCATCGATCCCGATTATCTCAAGCACGTCGAAGCCGGTCTCGTCAAGGCAATCCAAGAAGCCGACAAGGCCAAGGAGCCGGTGCGCGCCAGCATCGGCACGGCTCATGCGCCGGAGCTTCTGCACGACGGCCGGGAGCCGTACATCAAGCACGACGAGCTGGTGGCGTTGCGTTTCATCGATGAGCGCGGCCGAACCACGGGCATTGTGGTGCAGTGGAACTGCCATCCGGAGACTCTGGACAGCAAGAACACCGAGATCAGTGCCGATTACGTGGGCTATACGATCGATTACCTCAAGAAAAAATACCACTGCCCGATCGTCTATCTAACGGGCACGGTCGGCGGTTTGATGACGTCGCTGCACGTCGAGGTGAAAGACGACAAGGGTCAAAAGCTCGACGACGGCACCTTCGCGAAGACCGAGCGTTACGGCCAGCTCGTCGGTAAGCTAGCGGAGAAGGCGCTTGCGGATGCGAAGCCCGTCGCGCTGACGCCGATCGACGTTCGCTCCAAGGCGTTCTTCCTGCCGATCGACAATACGTTCTACGTCTTCGGATTCAATCTCGGCGTGTTGAAGCGCGACGCGTTCATCTGGAACGGCGACCCGCACAAGGCCGAGCCGACGGCCGCGAAGCTCGATCTGAAAACGCGGCTCGCGATCCAGACGGAGGTCGGCTGGCTCAAGCTGGGCGATCTGGAAATCGCTGCGATTCCCGGCGAGATATATCCGGAGCTGGTCTTGAGCAAGGTGCAAGATCCGCCGGACAGGGGCGCCGACTTCCCCGACGCGCCGATCGAACCGGGCATCTATGCACAGATGAAAAGCAAGCACCGCATGATCGTTGGCTTGGCCAACGACGAGATCGGCTACATCTTGCCGAAACGCCAGTGGGACGCCAAGGCTCCTTATTGCTATGGCCGTAAGAAGGCGCAATATGGGGAGGAAAACAGCCTGGGACCTGAGACGGGGCGGATCTTGTGCGAGGTGTTCCGCACGCTGCTGCGATGATGCTGCTTGCGGCTAGGCGTTCGCGGTCTGACAGACGGCGGCCCGACGCTTCTCCCGGCGCGCTATACGGCAAGCGGCTGTTTCGGTTCCGTCGCGAAGGTGCGTTCGTAGGCCGCCAGCGGTTTGTCGCCGAGCCGGTCCGCCATGCACCGATATGCAGCCCGGCGATACCCCCAGCCATAGCTCGAACGCGACACTTGCTCCAGCCAGTCGTAAAGATGCACGCGGCACAGATCGTCGAAGTCAGCACGCGGCAAATCCACCGGCTCGCCCGTGATGCGATCGCGGAAATGATACGTTTCGCCGCGGCCCTCGGCGGCGAGGTCGAACGTGCCGCGATCCATCGCACAGTTGAGATAGGCCAGCATTTCCGCGCGGGAGCCGATCAGGTCGCGCACTTCGCCGCGCCGCTCCAGGCCAAGCTTGAATCCCTGGAAACGTTCGGTGCCATAGATGGAGTGAAACATGCCCGCCCGGCACACTTCGTCGGTGCAGCCTTCGGAGTCCATAAAACGGTAGACGCTAATGAGGTGGCCGAGATAGGTCTTCTGGGTGTGGGCAACGTCGTCGATGCCGAGCTTGACGAGGAAGTCGGTCCATTTCTTGTAATCAGGGCTCATGAGAATTTTCCTTACCCCCCTCTCCTCCTGGGAGAGGGGTGGGGGGTGAGGGCAGAACAAACAGCGACTGAATGCTTGGCCCTCACCCCCGACCCTATCCTGGAGTACCGGGAGAGGGGTGAACGGTTTACTTACGGCCGACGTGTAGCGCCACCTGTGGCGAGGCGTACGGCCGATTGTTGTCGCCCATGGCGATACCCACGGCGCACACGTCGAGCTTGGTGATCGGCTCCGTCTTTGTGCGTGCGGTCAGCGTGATTTCGATTTCATTCTCCCCCTCGGCAATCATCCCCTTCGACGATTCAACCTCCGCGGGAAGATTGCGCAGGTCGACCGCGATGGCGCCCGTGTAGCCATTGCGCATCGCCGCCACCTTGACCTTGGTCGTGCCCCCCACGACGAGCTTGATCGCCGTTGGCACGATCTTGAGTTCGAGCCGGACCGGCTGGCCGACGCTGGCGACGTTGACGGTGACGCGCGCCGAATCGACCTTCTTGCTCGCGATCACAGTCTGGGCAAAGACATCGACCTTGGCGCCGTCCAGCACGGTGAGCTGCGCCTTGACTTCGATCTCGACACGATTCTCGCCCTTCGGAATCAAGATCTTGTCGGCGCTGATGTTCGTCGGCAGGTTTTTCAGCTCGACGCTGATAGGCCCGTCGTGCCCCATGCGCTGCGCGGTCACAATCAACTTGGCGGTCCCGCCGTGATGCATTTGCAGGACGGACGGCTCGATCTTGAGCCCGAACACGCCAGGCAAAATCTGCACGACGAAATTGCCTGACGCACGCTGCTGATTGTCCCTGGCCATCGCGGTGCCAAGGATGTGCACGTCGGTCTTGGTTTCCTTGGCTTGATCGGTCGCGGCGATCTCGATGTCGATCTCGTTCTGCCCGGCGGGGAGGATGACCTTCTGCGCCTTGATGTCTACGGGGAGGTTTTTCACCTCCAGGGAAATGGGGCCTTGATATTCCAGGCGCTGGGCGGTGACTTTGAACGCCGCCTTGCCTCCCATGGCAACCTTCGCGATCTTATCGAC
This sequence comes from Planctomycetia bacterium, assembly GCA_005799265.1. Lineage (GTDB taxonomy): Bacteria > Planctomycetota > Planctomycetia > Gemmatales > Gemmataceae > SIAQ01. The sequence continues at coordinate 5,710 of SYHD01000362.1, forward strand.
CTTGAGCTCGAAGAGCTTGCTAATGACTTCGACGGTGAAGTTGCTCGAAGCGATTTGCTTCTTGTTGGTAAACGTGCCCAGCGCCTGAACGTCGGGCTTGATCCTGCCGCCGCTGCCGGCGCCGGCCGCCAGCTCGACCTCGACACTGTCCTGATTGCTCGCGATACGCGCCGCCGCGGCCGTCACGCCAGCGGGGAGGTTCTTCAGCTCAACATCGATGGCCCCCTTGTAGGTTCGGCGCGCGGCGTTAACCTTCACGGTTGCCTTCTGGCCTTCCTGCAACTCAACCTTGCCAGGTTGCACCTGCAGCGTGAACTGCGGCACGACGACGAGGGTGAGATTGTCGAAACGCACCTCGCGTTTCTCGACGCCGACCTGGGCGATGCCGACGATCTGGATACCCGGCGTGCTGCCCAATTTGGCGACGTCCTCGGCTTTGATGTCGATTTCGCCGTCCTTTTCCTTGATCTGGATGCCGAGGGAAGACGCCTTGCAGTTCTCGGGGAGATTGCGGACTTCGAGTGCGATCGAGCCGATGTAGTCCTTCGTGCGGACGGCGCTGACCTTGAGCTTGGCGGTATCGCCCTGGACAACTTCCAGGCGCGACGCAATTTGTAGCCCGAAAGGCTTGCCTTCGATATTGAGCGTGAACGCCGCCGTCGCGTTGCGGCTATCGTCGGTGGAGCCGCGGACCTGGACCGTCTTTTCAAGGCTGAGGGCGTCGCCGGAAACGAGCAGGTCGAGTTCACCGGTCGTCTCCTTGGCGGGAAGCGTGAACGGTTTGGCCTTCACGTGCGCTGGTAGGTTCTCGAGCTTGACGACGATCGGGCCTTGATAATCCTTGCGCGCTGCCGAGATTTTTACCTTGGTCGATTGGCCATAAACGCCAGCGACGCGAGTCGGCTCGGCCTTGAGAACGAACGGCGCTCCCTGCACGATGATCGGCAGCAACGCGACACCGCGTAGCTGTCTACCCCCTTCGATGCGAACGTGCGCTTGTGTTTCGCCTTCAAGACCGGCGGCGGGCGTCTGAATGGTGAACGACGCCCAGTCCGTGCCTTCCGGCCCGACGCCTTTTGCGACCGCAGTCACGTTCTTGGGCAAGTTGGCTAAGGAGATCGCGATGGGGCCTTGGTACGCCTCTTTGGCGCGTTGAACGATCACCTTGATCTGGCGCGTCTCGCCCTTGGGAATCTTGATGCTCGTCGGCTCAAAGACGCACGTGAACACCGGCTTCGTCACGGTTACGCTGAAGATCGCCGATTTCGCCTGCACCGCGCCCGCGCTGGCAACCGCGTGAATGCGATTCTTCTCGCCCAGCGTCGTGCCCGGAGCCGCGCTCAGCTCGACCTCGGCGGTTGTCTCGTTGGCGCTCAGCGACACCGGCGTTGCTGACAATCCAGGGGGGAGCCCCAACAACTCGACTTGGATGGCATCGGCGAGGTTCTTGCGCGTCAGTCGAACCTTTACCTTCGCCGACAGGCCCGACTCCAGACGGACATTGGCCGACTCGACATCCACCAGCAATGATGCCGGCTCTTCGACTTGCACGGCCGGCGGCTGCGGGCGTCGGCAACCGATGAATAGAATTGCCGCCAAGAAGAGCAAAAGATACCGAGCGCGCATGGTGTTCTCTCCGCGGGGTGGTAAGTCGCAAACTACGCCAAACGACATGCTTCGTCCAGTTGGAATCAGATTCGATCCGGGATGGTGGTTTTCGAACACTCCAACGATGCGGTTTCGCTCGGCTGCCATGCAATTGCAGCACGCGACCGAATTTCCAATCTCCGCGTGTTTTTCGCTTCCTAAATCCCCTCGTATGTTTTATTATGAGATCAAGCTGACAATCCCTCCGCCAACACCACGAGGAGTCCCGCCATGTTGACGATGCTCGGCTCGCCGCGACGTGCGTGTGATGGACTGACGCGACGTGAAACGCTCAAGGCCGGCGCTCTCGGCTTGCTCGGCGGCTTCGGATTGCCGCAGCTCTTGCAAGCGCAAGAACGAGCCGCGACCGTCAGGGAGCGGAGACGCCCCGGCCGCGCCAAGAGCGTCATCCTCCTCTATTTGCTCGGCGGAGCGGCGACGCAGGACATGATCGACCTCAAGCCGAACGCCTCGGTCGAGGTGCGCGGTGAATTCAATCCGATCGCGACCAACGTCCCCGGCATCCGCCTCGGCGAAGGTTTGCCGCGCATGAGCCAGTGGATGAACAAAATCGCGCTGGTGCGTTCGCTCAATCATCGGGCAGGCTGTCATAACACGCTGCCGAGCTACACCGGGCTGGAGCAATTGCTCGACAACACCAGCACGCGCGACACCTATCCGCCGAGCATGGGCGCCGTATGCGAATGGCTGCGGCAAAGCCCAGGGACGGCCGTCCCTGGGCTTTCATCCGAACTCCCCGACTACATTTATATGCCATGCTATCTCGGCTGGGGGCAAGCCATTCGGCGGCCCGGCCCATACGCCGGCTTCCTCGGCCAGCGTTACGACGCGCTCTACACCGAAGTAATGCCGCACCGCGATCCGACCGGCCCAACGCCCGCTCCTGGTCGCCCCGTAACTGTGCTCGGCGAACCGCGTATGCCGGAGAGCACGCTCGCACAGGGCCTGACCATCGATCGTCTCAACGAACGGCGCAGCTTGATGGGGCAAATCGAGGATCAGCTGCGCAATGAGCAAGTGCAGCGCAACGTCGATCAATTCGATCGCACGCAACGGCGCGCCTTTAACCTTCTCACGTCATCGGAGGTGCGTTCCGCCTTCGATCTGAACCGCGAAGACCCGCGCGTGCGCGAACGCTACGGCAAGACGCTGTTCGGCAACTGCTCGTTGATCGCGCGTCGGCTCGTCGAGAGCGGCGTACGTTTCGTCAATGTGACGTGGGACCTCTTCTGGGACCGCGTGCCGATCAACTACGACGCCTGGGACACGCACACACGGAATTTCGAAATCCTGCGCAACGTCAACCTGCCCGAGTTCGACCGCGTGCAAGCCGCCTTGCTCGAAGATCTCGAAATGCGCGGCCTGCTCGACGAGACTCTGGTCGTGGTCATGAGCGAAATGGGCCGCACGCCGCGTATCAACGGCAACGCCGGCCGCGATCACTGGACCTACTGCTACGGCATGTGGTTCGCGGGCGCAGGTATTCGCGGCGGCACGGTCGTGGGCGAATCGGACAGTCAGGCCGCCTACGTGAAGGATCGCCCCGTCAGTCCCGCCGACATCTGCGCGACGATCTACGAATGCCTGGGCATCGACCCCGACCTGCCGGTGCCCAACCGCTCCGGGCAGCCGATTGGGGCGTCACACGGCGGTCGGCCGATCCGGGAACTCTTGGCGTGAGACCTATGTCCACTTCCGACCCGTTCGCCGTCAAACGCGCCGCGATGCTCGACGAGTTTTACGCCAAGTTCTTCCTCCTGGGCGGCTGGCTCGGCGCGACCGACACCTACAAGCGCACGATGTGGACTGCCGTGCCTGATATCGCAATGTTGCGCGCCGGCTATGGCTTGACGATGCGCAAGGGTTTGCCGGAACCAGACGCGGACAATCAGCTCATCATGGCCGGGCACGAGACGATGCTCGCCCAGTGGTTCCATCGGCCGCTCAAACGCGCGGACATTTTGCTCGCGGCGGAATGGTTCGCGAAACATGCGGCGACGAAAGCGTTTCCGAATGCGATGTGGGATGCGATCCTGGCCGGCGCATCGTTTAGCCGCCGCTCGCAGAGCGGCGCGAGCGGGGGTGCGCCCCCAGCGCCGCTCTGCGAGCGGCGGCTAAACGATGCGCCGGACGACGTCTTCCTCCCCATCGACATCTGGGGCTTCCCCGGCGGCCAAACCTTCCTCCCCGGCGTCCCCTGCCTGTTTTTTGAAGGCATGGGCGGCGCCGTCTCATACCTCGAACCCGCGATGTGCCGCTACTTCGCGCCGATCCTGTGGGCCACGAAAGGCCGGCTCATGAAGCTGGCGACGCCGCGCGACGCCGAGTTCGGCCTGCGCTCCGCCCCGTGTGAAACGCTCAACATCGAGCTGCTATTAGCGCGCTACGTCGGCGGCGGCGGGCAACTCACCTCCAACGACACCGCCGAGTTTCTTTTCCCCAATCTCTTCAAGTCCGTCGGCACCATCGGCCACGAGATGATGTGCGCCGGCCAAACCTTCGACCGCAGCCTGGCTGAAGCCGAGTACGAGATGATGGATCGCTTCGTGACTGCGATGGGCAAAGCTTCGCTGTTGTGCGATCTCGTCGATGCGGAGTCGGTCGGCCTCGAAAACGCCCTGCGCGTCATCAAGAGCCATCCCGAAACGACGGAAGTGGGCATCCGCGTCGATTCCGGCGATATTGCTGGCCAATGCGTCCTTTACTTCCAGAAGATGCGCGAGCTAGGCATCCCGCCGCGCACCATCGTCTTCGAGGACGAAGTGACACCCGACGCCGTCCGAAAGGTATGCGATCACTTCCGTGCCGCGACCGGCGTTGAGCCGACGATGCTCTTCCCCGGCGCCGGCGGCTACTGGTGGCGGCTGATCCATCGCGATACCGTCGCCGCCGCCTTCAAACGCAGCGCAACGGGCGCGCATCCCAACGTCAAGTTCTCGAACACGCCCGGCAAGGAATCGCTCGGCGGCTACTTGCGCGTCTACGGCAAAGACGACGCCCTGATCGTCGCCGACGCCTCGGAGCAGCTTGACGCCGAACCGCTATTCGTGAAGCTGGTGGAGCAAGGCCGCATCGTCTACCGCGAGAGCTTCCAGGAGCAAGCCGCGCGGGCAGACCGCACCTGGGGCCGCTATCGGCGAGTCGAGCTGTCGCCGCTGGTGAGCGAGTATCGCCGGCGCTTCAATGCGATGCGCGCGAAGGAGGTGGCGAATGCGAGAGGGAGATTGGCAAGCTGCTCTTCAGAATCTTGATCGGCGGCACGCTGCTCGTTTCGCAGGCGCAGGCGCAGCCGCCCGTCGAGACCAAAGTAGTGTTGTAGGGGACGATTGCCACCATCAAGTGAAATGAGCCGTTTGCAGATCCGATGACGGCGGCGAATGAGCAATCACGCGAGGAGAATAGGCGAGTCTTGCTCGTCGTTCATGCTGTTGAATGTTTCGTGGCAACGGCCAACGGGACCACGACCGCAAAACGGCTACGCCTGCAGTCCGCTTTTTCGTTCAGCCAACTCTATCCAATCAATTCCCGAATCACCTCGCCGCGCGGCAAGATAGGAATCGGCCGGCCGCTGACGTCGTGCAGGTGGTGCGAGGGGTCGATGCCGAAGCGGTGATAGATCGTCGCGAGCAGGCAGTTGCTGTCGAGCGGACGCTGGACGGGGTGTTCGCCGCGCGGATTCGTCGCGCCGATCACCTGGCCCATGCGCAGGCCGCCGCCCGCCAGGAACACGCTCATCGCGCGTGGCCAATGGTCGCGGCCGGGGCGGCCCGAGGCGTCCTGATTGCGCACCGTCGGCGTGCGGCCGAACTCGCCGGTGAAGATGAACAGGACGCGGCGGTCAAGGCCGCGCGTGTACAGGTCGTCGATCAACGCGGACATCGCCTGGTCGAGCACCGGCAGCTTGAGGCGATAGCCGTCGAAGATGTGAGCGTTGACGGAGTGATCGTCCCAGTTCGAGGTGCGGCCCACCGACGCGGGGAGCCGATACGTCGCCTGGCACTGCACGAAGCGAACGCCCGCTTCAACGAGACGCCGGCACGTCAGCAGGCTCTTGCCCCAGTGCGTGTCGCCATAACGCTGGCGGAGTGTGTGCGACTCCTGTGACAGGTCGAAAGCATTACGCGTGCGGCTGCTCGACAGGATCTCGACGGCGCGGCGATGATGGCGATCCCAGGTGTCGAGCGCGCCGGAGCGTTCCGCGTCGCGACGCAAGCCGTCGAGTTGATTGAGCAGGCCGGCCCGCGCTTGCAGACGCAACGTCGAATCGGCGGCGAGTTGGACACCCTCGCCGTTTTGCGGCGGATAGATCGGGATGTCGTCGTAGGTGTTGTTACCGCTCGCGGAGATCGGGTTGTTCGGGTTGACCATGAACGGCGCGTAGGCCTTGCCGAGATACGCGGGGCCGGCGCCGTAGAACTGCGTGTCGCCGACGAAAATGGGGACGCCGCTCGTTTCGCGCCTGTTAGCCGAACGCGCAAGCGACGGACTGTTGAATCCGTCGCTTGCGCGTCCGGCAAACGGATCCAATTGTCTCGCTACGACTGAGCCGAGTTCGGGATTCTCCGCGTTCGGCAGATTGGCCGCGAGGGAGGAGTGCCCGGTCAGGAAGCGATGCGTGCCGCCGGAGTGTTCGCCGCGTTCGTGGTGCAGGCTGCGCAGGATCGTGAATTTGTCGGCCATGCGCGCCAGGCGCGGCAAGTGTTCACAGATGTCGATGCCGGGGACGTTGGTGCGGATGGGGCGAAAGTCGCCGCGGATCTCGGCGGGGGCAGCGGGTTTGAGATCGAAGGTTTCCAGATGGCTGGGACCGCCGTTGGCCCAGAAGAGGATGACGGAAAAATTACGATCAACGGCTTCGTTGGCCAAGAGCTGGGCGAGAGTCGGAGACATCCCGGCGCACAATGCGCCGAGGCCGAGACCGCCGATTTTCAGCCAGGTGCGGCGGTCGAGCGGGCCGGTGCATGGCATCAAGGGTGTGCGGGCCATTCCGGATCTCCCAGGGGAATAGACCAGTATAGTAGATCGTAACCCAGGATTGCAAGCGCCAAGATGCCGTTGCGGCTTGGTGTTCGGAAGCGGACATGCGAACGCTAAACCGCAAACGGCAGTCACTTACTTCTTGTCTTTGCCTTCGTCCTTTTTGTCTTCGGCCTTCTTCAACACTTGAAAGCTCGTGACTGCGAGGCCCTCGCCGGTGTCGATCCAATCACAGCGCACGCGGTCACCGATCGCGGCGCCCTTGGCGGCTTTGAGCACGTCCGCGATCGGGCCTTTCACCTTCGGATCGTACATGACGCGGTAGGGGCGGGCTTTTTCTTCGCCCGAGGCCAGGATCTCCATGATGACGTTCTTGCCGTTGGGCGTGTCTTTGCGTGCTTGCAATTCGCCGGTGATGGTGCCGGTCCGTTTCTTCTTGTCCTTGTCCTGGGCCGCTTCCGTCAATCCGCACACAAGCGCGAGGACTAGGGCGAACGCGAGCACAACGGTCTTTCGCAACATGGAAGCTCTCCAATGTGAATGAGGGGTCAGGTGGGTGGCGCGACAAAACGCCCAGTGGCCGCGGCTATTTCGTGGCGATTCGGGCTTTCACGCATTAGTCTATCAAGAATCACCCAGTTGAATCAACATTCTGCTACTTGCAGCGCCAGCTCGCGAAACAGCAAGCGAGTGGTATCAAGGGGCCTGACATGAACGCCGAGGAATACGCGAGCCGGATTAGCCGAATCGAAACGGTATGGACTCTTGTGCGTGACGCCCACGCGGAGGGCGCCGCCCAGCTTGCGCAATCGCAAGAGGCGCTGTTGCATCGCTACACCGGTCCGATCTATCGCTACGCCGGAGCGGGTGTCGATCGCGTCGAACTTGCCTGTCTCCTGTTGGGGCGACATGTGCGACGGCGTGCCGAGCGTGTCCGCGGAAAGACAAGAGAAATACCGAATTCACGATTATCGAGAGCCTCACCATTAATCTGATGTCTCATTCTTTCGTGTCTTCGCTTTGATCTTTCCTTTGACGCCGTGCCCCCGTGGTTCATTCTCTAGCGGGGATGGATGGGAAGTGTCTGATTTTCCATCTGGCCGGGCGAAGGCAAAAGACCGAATCTACTTCGCGTCGAATAGCTCGGCCGACGGCGGGCATTCAAAATGGCGCTGCGAGGTCGCGTCATCGCGTGTGGGGAAGTCCGCGCGGAAGTGGACGCCGCGTGACTCGGCGCGCGTCAGGGCGGCATGGATCATTAGCCGGGCGATCGTGAGCAAGTTCTGCAGCTCCCAACCGGGGCGGTCCGTGAACGTACGCGCCAGGACGTAGCGGCACCAGAACGCGACGTCGTGCTGTGCCTCCTCCAGGCCGGCGCAATCGCGGATGATGCCCATGTGGCGAACCATCACGCTGCGCAGGCTGTTCGTGATGTCGGCGACATCGAGCGTGCCAGCCCCGTCGGGTTCGAGCTTGCTCGTTAAAGGGATGGCGGCATAGCGATTGGGCATCCGCGCTGCCGACTTGACGGCGCCGCGGGCACAGGCGGCGCCGAACACGAGGCCTTCCAGCAGGCTGTTCGACGCAAGCCGATTGGCGCCATGCAGGCCGCTGGACGTGACTTCGCCGGCCGCCCACAGGCCCGGCAGGCTCGTGCGTCCCTCGGCGTCCGTCGCCACGCCGCCGATCATGTAGTGGGCGCCGGGACGGATCGGGATCAGATCACTCGTAATGTCCAGGCCGAAGCCGCGGCAGACCTTGTCGATGCCGGGGAAGCGGCGGCGCACGAGCGTCTTGTCGAGATGGCGCAGGTCGAGGTAGACGTTTGGATGCTTGGTGCGTTCCATTGCCCGAATGATGGCCTGGGCCACGACGTCGCGCGGCGCGAGTTCGGCGCGCGGATCGACGTCGAGCATGAAGCGATGCAGATGCTTGTCGAGCAGGTAGGCGCCTTCGCCGCGCACGGCTTCGCTGATGAGGAATCGGCTCGACCCGGCGACGTAGAGGACGGTGGGATGGAACTGCATGAATTCCATGTCGCGCAAGATAGCGCCGGCGCGATAGGCCGCCGCCATGCCGTCGCCGGTCGCGACGGGGGGATTGGTGGTCTCGCGATAGACCATGCCGGCGCCGCCCGAGGCGAGAATCGTCTGCTTGGCCCAGATAAGAAATTTTCCTTGGTTAGGACGATGCGCAACGACGCCGACGCACGCCCCTTCATGCGTCAAGAGATCGAGCGTGAACGTGTCGTCCCAGATCGTGACATTCGCCGCCTCCCTGGCGCGCGTGATAATAGCGCGCATCACCTCGAAGCCGGTTGCATCTCCTAACGCATGAACGATGCGGCGATGGCTGTGGCCCCCCTCGCGCCCCAGCGCAAGTTTAGCCGCGGGTCGTAGACCCGCGCGGCTCTCCGAGCTGCGGCTAAACGGCTCACCCACTTCATTCTCTTCCACATCGAACTGCGTGCCGAAGCGAATCAGGTCGGCGATCTGTTGCGGCGCTTCACGGACGACCAGCTCGACGATGGCGCGATCGCACAGCCCGCCCCCCGCCGCCAGCGTGTCCTCGATGTGATTCTCGAAGCGATCCTCCGGCGACAAAACGCCCGCGATGCCGCCTTGAGCGTAGGTGCTGTTACTTTGTTGGATGCTGTCCTTGGTGACGACGAGCACGTCGAGGTCGGCGGAGGCCTCGAGAGCCGCACGCAGGCCCGCGATGCCGGCGCCGATGACGAGTATGTCCGTGAAGACGTGCGGCGTGTGCTTGGGATGGAACTCGACAAGGTAGCGGTGTGCCATGTTTTTCTTCGTTTAGCGCTCGACCCTCACCCTCGGCCCCTTGCCCAGAGGGAGAGGGCGAAATGCTACGGATTGGCCTTCCGCTCGTTGAAGCGGCGAATGGCGTCGCTCAATTCGGGCGGCCCGACGGTAGGACCGCGATCGAGCGTGTCGTTGGCTTGGCCCGCGCCTTCAACAAGGTTCACGCTGCCGCTGTTCGCTTGACTACCGGCCAATTTCTTCACGCCGCCGCGCAAGAGTTGGGCGTTGAGCTGACGCACCAGGGCGTCGTGCGATTGCGTGTTCTTCAGAAAGCGCTGCCAATCGGCTTCGGTCATGCCGGCTTTCTTGAGCAACTCGGGATTGACTCGCTTCTTCCAGTCGTCGAGTTGCATCTGGCCGATCTTGGCGGCGAACTCGCGCTTGGCGACGGCGGCCTTGATGTTGTCGTCGCTGAGGCCGGCAGACGTACCGTCCGTGCCGCCGGGGTTGGGGCCTTTCTTGGTCTCGACACCGGTCTTCGGGTCGCGGCCGTTATTGGCGAGGGCGTCTTGAGCGGCTTCACGTTTGCGCGGATCGTCGGCGTTTTTGCCCGCCTCGGCAAGAGTCTTGGCTGCGGCGTCGCTGTCGACGTCGCGTTTTTGCAGTTGGGCGTGAAGCTTGAGAATGTCGTCCCAACTCGGGTTCTGACGATCCTTCTGCGGCACATCATCGCGAGCCTGACCGTTGCCGCCCTCGCCCGGTTTCGATGCGCCGGCGTCGTCGGGCATCTTGCCGCTCTTGGAATTGCCGCCGGGTGGAGGCGTCGGGTTCTGCGCGGTTTGCGCGTCTTTGTTGGGGATGTCGGGGCCGTTCTGATCGATCCCCTTGGCGTCGCCGTGCTGCGGGTCGGATGAAGGCGGCTCGCTTTTCTTCGCGCTGGGAGCAGGCGCGTCCTTGCCGGCGGCGTTGTCGCGCGGGGGCGCGGGCATCGGGGTGTCCATGCCCGTCGCGCCGGCGTCTTTGGCGCCGCCGGGGTTGCCGTCCATCTTCTTGTCGCCGCTTCCCTTTGCCGCGGAGTCGTCCTTTTTGGGTGGGGGTTTGCTGTCGCCTTTGGATGCGGTATCTTTCTTCTTCTGCTCGCCGCCGTCTTTCGCGTCGCCGCTGCCTTTGCCGCCGTCTTTTGTGTTGCCGGTGTCGCCGGGGGACATGGGGGGCTGATCCTTCTGCTCCGCCTTGGGGCTGTCCGGATCGTTTTGCGGACCATCTTTGTGCCCGGCGCTGGGCGGCTCGGCCCCTTTCGGCCCGCCGCGCTTCTTGTTTTCAACGTCCTTCTCCAACTGATCGCTTAGCTGCTGCTTGGCGTCTCGATTCGCTTGATCGACCGCATCGAGTTGCTTCTGAATCTCCTGTGGTCCCGCGCCGCCAGCGCTGTTTTTGCGCTCGGCGCTCTGCTTGCCATGATTTTGATCTTGCTTTTGCTCACGCTCCTTCTGGCGCTGGAGCGCTTCTTGCTGCTTGGCTTTCAGGCTCGGATCCAGCGACTTCTTCATGAGAGTAATCTTGTATACATCGCTTTTGCCTGGATTGCCGCCGGCGTTCGGATAGTCCGAGTTATCGAGCGCTTCGAGCCAGTATTCGAGCACGCGACCTGGCGGCGGGAGGATGATCGTCCCTTTGTCGTCCTTGAGTTGATCGAGTGCGAGGACACTTTGATAGTCGATCGCGTCGGGATACGTACCCTCGTCGAGGCGGAATGACTTGTCGGGCCGATAGGGGATGGACGCGAACTTCTCCGGGCCATTCACGACGCGCACGTGCAAGGTGACGCTCTTGACGCCGATGTCGTCGCTGGCTCGGCCGAGCAATTCGAGGAAGCCGTTCTCCGGCAGCGACACGTCCTTGGCGGGCTGCGTCAAGACGACGGTCGGTGATTCGTCTGTGCGCACGTCGATCGGATAGAGTTCGCGATCGACGTTTGCCTCGCCATCGGTCGTCGTGAAGATGACGCGAAAATGACCGCTCTGCTCCAGCGTCCATTGGCAGACGAACGCGCTCGCATCGTTTGACAGCTTGCGCGTCGGCAGATCGATTTTTCCCTTGGCGGTGACGATCTCGATCCGCGCTTCGCCCACGGGCTGACTGGCACGCAGAGTCATCTCGACCTTGGCCCCACGCATGCCGTTGACGATCGGCCTGGCCGCCGCTTGATTCGGGAAGACGCTCTTGCTGCGCGTATTTTGAAGATAGGGGCGTTGTTCGTAGGCGATCTCGAACGACTTGACGTGCGCTCGACCGCGGACGCTGACGCGATGTTCGGGCGTCTCGGCGTCGCCGGCGCCAAGCTTGTAGGTGAAGCCGGTGCGAAGCTGATTCGCGAGCAGTTGGGTCGTCCATAGGCCGGCGTCGTCTTGATGCAGCGGCTGCGTGAGGTAATCCTCGCTGTCCTGATAGCGATAGTAAAGCTTCGGGACGTCAGGACGATGGCTCCCAGGGATACGTCCCTCGATTCTGGCTTTGAATGGGACGGCTTGTGTCGGACTGACCTCGACATCCCCTTGCTTCGGCTCGACATGTTCAATCCGCGTGCGCACGACGCTCGTAGGCGTGTAAAACGGTACGAAGGCGTGCAGCAGCGAACCGAACGCGGACGACGGGCTGAGCGCGATAAGGACGATCAAGCCGATGATCGGCCCGGCGAGCACGCTCAGGAGCACCCAGTTCTGGCGTTTGCACACCGTCTGCTCCGCGTCGCCCTCCTCCCATTGCTCGGCCGCGCGCGCGCTGAGGTGTTTCTGGAAGGCGGTCGGCAATTCCTCATCGTGCAGGTCGAGCCAGTTGATGAGGCTGTTCTTGGCGTCAGATACGGTATCTTCAAGCAAATGAGCGACGTAGTATGGATTGACCCGGCGAAACCAACCATGCACCGCGCGCACGGCGAACACGCCGAAGACGGCCAGAAAAATCGCGAAACCGAGCCAGCGCGAGAGTGACACCCACGCCGCCTGTGAATTGCCGGCGAACCAGTCGAACCAGCCGCGGACCAGAGCGTAGCCGAGGACGATGACGAGCAGCGTGAGAACGTGCGTGATGCGATCGACGCGCCGGATGCGGGCGCTGAGTTCGTGGAACTTGCGTTGCAGGAAGGCGTCAGATTTCGAGGAGGCTTGCCGCGTTAGTAGATCGGTCGCCATGCCGGTCTCCGCGTGATGGCGTGGCATGCGATTCCAATCGTGCGGTTTCTCTTTCACACGATCGGAATCGTATGCCTCGTAATTACGCTATTATACCCTTACGTTTCGACAATAACATCCCTCTTCTCCTTCCGCATGGAAATCGATCATGGCCGACTTGACGCGCATCAGCATTTCGTTGGAAGAAAACTGGTTCATCCGACTAGAGCGTATTTTGTCTGATGGAGTCCAAGAATCTTGAGTTTGAAGAACACCCGGTCGCGGAAGCCATAGGCCTGACGGGTCATGGTCCTGATTTTGTTGTTGATGCCTTCCAAAGGCCCCGTCGAAA
>SYHD01000363.1 GCA_005799265.1 Planctomycetia bacterium
GAAGAACATTTTCAACCCCGGCAAGTTCGTCGATCCCGATCCGGATATCGCCGGCCGCCCATTGCGGAAGATCGCCCCGGCTGCCGAACGCCCATTAATGCCGCTGTCGTTATTCAAGGAACCGGACGCCGTTTTCAGCGAGGTAAGTCACTGCAACGGCTGCGGCCAATGCAGGACGGAATCGCCGGGGCAACGCATGTGTCCGCTCTTCCGCGCCAACCACACGGAAGACGCGACGCCGCGTGCCAAGGCGAACATGCTGCGCGATCTTTTGCAGCAGAACGCGGAAGGGATGCAGATCAGTGCCGAGGACGTGCGCACGGTGGCGGATCTATGCGTAAACTGCAAAATGTGCGCTTCCGAATGTCCCGCCCACATCAACATCCCGAAGCTGATGCTCGAAGCCAAGGCGGCCAACGTCGCGGCGCATGGCATGGATCGCACCGACTGGTTTTTTTCCCAGATCGAGTATGTGCTGCGCTGGGGGAGTGCCGCCTCTTTCCTCGCCAATTTGGCCCTGCGCGGCCGAACCTCGCGCTGGCTGCTCGACAAGCTGTTCGGGCTATCGCGTGAACGACGCTTCCCTCGGCTGTCGTCGCGTTCGTTCATGGCCCGCGCCCGACGGCGCGGCTGGACGCACAAACCGACGGGAACGCGGCCCATCGTCCTTTATTTCGTCGATCTGTACGCCAACTATGTGGAACCACAGATCGCTGAAGCCACGGTTGCCGTCTTACAGCATCATGGGTTCGATGTGTTTATTCCCGCCGATCAACGCGGCAGCGGCCTGGAGGCGCTCGTTCACGGCGACGTCGAAACCGCGCGCGAGATCGCCGAGCGCAATTTACGGCTTCTGGTCGAAGCTGCCCGCGCCGGTTGGCCGATCATCTGCTCCGAGCCGAGCGCAGCCTTGATGCTCAAGTCGGATTACCTTGACCTGCACACCGACGCCGACGCATGTTTGGTCGCCGATCAGACGATCGAATTGACGGCGTTCCTCTGGCGGCTTCACCAGCAAGGCAAGCTACGTACCGATTTTCAAACCCTGGCGATCAGCATCGGCCATCACGTCCCGTGTCATGTCAAGGCGTTGCCAGGGCCGGTCGCTGGGCCAGGCCTGTTGCGACTGATTCCAGGGCTGCGCATGCATACAATCGATGTCGGCTGTTCGGGCATGGCCGGCACCTATGGAATGAAGTCGATCAATTACGCCACCTCGCAACGCGCGGGAGACGCAATGCTCAAAGAATTGCGTCAGCCTCGTAACCTGTTCGGCTCGACCGAATGTAGCAGTTGCCGCATGCAGATGGAAGATGGCACGGGCAAACGCACGCTGCATCCGGCGCAATATCTCGCGCTGGCGTACGGCCTGATGCCCGAGGTGGCCAAGCGTATGCGCGAACCGATACGAGAGTTGGTGTTGCGATGAAGGTGCTGCTGTTTGCACGGGCACGCGATCTGATCGGCGCGGACCGCATCGACGTCGATGCGGTCGCGACCATCGGAGAACTACGCCGTCGTTTGATGCGGCAGTATCCCCACGTCGCTGGATTACTGGAAAAGTCGGCGTTCGCGGTGAACGAGGAATTCGCGGACGACAACGTGACAATTCTGGATGGTGCTGAAGTCGCTCTGTTGCCTCCCGTTAGCGGCGGGTAAGATGAAGAGAGTCGCCGCATGCGGAAATTACCAAACGGAAGTGTATGATCCGTCTGACTCGCGATGCCATTGATTACCATGCAATGACGGAAGAGGTGCGCCGGCGCGATTGCGGCGCCATCGTCCTCTTCCTCGGCACCGTGCGCGATCTCACCGGCGAACGCATCACTGTCGCGCTCGATTACGAGGCCTATCCCGCGATGGCCGAAAAAAAACTGGCCGAGATCGAGGCGGAAACGCGTACTCGTTGGCCCGTCGGTGCGATCATACTCGAGCATCGTCTGGGACATCTCGAGGTCGGCGATGTCAGCGTCGCCGTTGCCGTCAGCTGCCCGCATCGCGCGCAGGCGTTCGAGGCGTGCCGTTACGCGATCGATCGGCTCAAGGAATTGGTGCCGATCTGGAAAAAGGAAAACTGGTCCGACGGAACGACGGAATGGGTTCATCCTGGAGCATGACAGACGCATGAGTCTACCAATGGTCGGCGCGACCGGCAAGTTGATCGATACCTACGGGCGCGTGCACAACAATCTGCGCATCAGCGTGACCGATCGCTGCAATCTGCGCTGCACCTACTGCATGCCCGAAGAAGTCGTGTTCATGGACAAACACGAACTCCTTAGCTTCGAGGAGATCACCCGCTTCGTCGCGATCGCGGCGCCGCTGGGCATCGATAAGATTCGGCTCACCGGCGGCGAACCACTTCTGCGACGCGATCTGCCACGCCTGGTCGCGATGATCTGCGCGGTTCCCGGCATCAAGGACGTCGGCCTGACGACCAACGGCATTTTGCTCGCGCACCAGGCTCAGCCGCTCTTCGACGCAGGCTTGCGGCGCATCAACATCAGCCTCGACACGCTGGATCCGGATCGCTTCCGTCAGCTGGCGCGGCGCGACGGGCTCGACAAGGTGCTCGAAGGAATCCACGCCGCCAAGAAGGCCGGCTTCAACCCAGTCAAGATCAACGCCGTCAGCATTCGCGGCGTCACCGAGCACGAGGTGGTCCCACTGGCGAATTTCGCGCGCTTGCATCGCCTGGAAATGCGCTTCATCGAGTACATGCCGATCGGCGCCGACCACTGGGAGCGCGACAAAGTCTACTTCGCGCATGAAATCCTCGACCAGCTTGAACAGCACGTCGGCCCGCTCATGCCCGCGCAGGATTACGATCCGAAGGCGCCGGCGATGGATTTCGATTACGTTGACGGAGGCGGCCGGGTCGGCATCATTGCTTCCGTGTCGCGTCCTTTCTGCATGAGCTGCAATCGCGTGCGTTTGACCGCGGATGGGAAGGTGCGCAATTGCCTGTTCGCGCTCGACGAGATCGACTTGAAGCCGTTGCTGCGAGACGATGCGCCGGTTGAAGAAATTGCGGCACTTGTGCGTGCGAATGTGTGGGCGAAATGGGAAGGACACGAAATTAACACCGCGCGAGTCGTCAAGCCGGAGCGGACGATGCACACGATCGGCGGTTAATCTCGGAATCAAGGCTCACTCGATCGGAGAGCTTCATTTCGGCATGACAAGGCCATTCTGATTCGTGGCGTTCGACACGGGGCCCCAGACGACGCGTTCACTGCGGAAGGATTGCGCGGCCGACAGCGTGTCGGCGATTTGAACTTGTCCCTCGAAAAGAACCCACGCATCCTGCAACGATAGTGTGACGCTTTGGCACTCGCCGCGCATTCCGCCGCCGGTGAAAAGGACGTTGCCGAGGGCGACCAGTTCGTTTTGCGTCTGCCTCGTCTCCACGCGATCACACACGATTCGAAAATCGGCGATGGGCGTGAGGCTGCCCGGCGGCACCAAACGGGCCAGCAGCAAGGTGCGATTCTGCCGCGTCTCCTGATGCACCGTCCACGGGCTCGTCGGCAACTTGGGCACAGGCAGCGCCGCAACTCCCACCTTTTGATCGGCAGGCACTGTCGCGCCTTCGAACTCGCCCGGCAATTTGATCGGCTTGACCACTTCACCGATCTTCAGCGGCTTGGGTGCTTGCGGGTCGGGCAACTGGAACTGATTTTGCGGGTCCAGTCGCTTGGCCGCGTTCTCTTGAATACCCGTGGCCCCTTTTTTCTGATCAATCGGCGTCGTGACAGAAGGCACAGCGCTGGGCTGATCGCCGCGAGGCTTCGTCAACCATTTCTCTTGTTCCTTGATAAGGTCTTGCAGTTTGTTGGGCCAAGCGGAGGCGCCATGCTTGTCTTGCGCAGGGGCGGAAGGCGGGTCATTCAAAGGGATCGCGACGTTCACGGTAGCTGGCGAAATCTCGCGAGGCGTCGGGATGGCCGTGTCCTTCACCGCCGGGACCGGAAGCAATCGCGTCTCCCCCTTGTCCGATGGCGCCTTCGAGGCGTTCATCGCCCCGCTGCGGTAGTTTGGCCAAAAGAACCAATAGGCGGCAACGTTTAGGCTGAGCAGTACGAACACACCGAGCTTAGCGAACAGTTGTTTGTTGCCCATGACAGCACCCTTGCCGAAAATACGCCCTTCTCCCAGGCGTGCGGACGGTAAAGACCATTAGCGGACCATACCAAAAGATCAGGTGCGCTGTCACTATGGATTTTGCCGGCAGGATGCCGGGATTCGCAACAGAACACGTCGGCATTTTCCAATATCGGGGACATCTACGCCGATGGGGACAAAGAATGTCAATGTGCCTTCTGTATGGAGAAATACTGTTCAACGTTTTTTCAAAGTCGCGCCTGTTTTCGGCGCTAGTCCCGGAACTGGCGCTATAATAGTGTGCACGGGCGAAGGGGCCCCGGCTACAGGAGGCCGGGGCGGTGACGAGAAATCACCCTGAGGCAACGCAGTTTCTCCCGTGGTTGGAAGTGCGATGACCGTCCACGCAAGCATGGAACTGGTCTTGTTCGGCCAGGTCGGGATTTTCATTCGATCAGATCTCTGGTTGGCCGTGGTCGCGTTCATCGTCGTCGTGGGTTTGGGCATCTGGGTCATCTGGCGCTGGCGCATGGGGCTCGTGGAAGAGCCGCCCCCGCCGCTCGACAAACAGGTAGAATATTATCGCGCGATGATGGAGCGCGGCCAACTTCAGTCCGAGGAGTTTGCCCGCATCGTGACCCAACTGGAAAAACAGACCACCGGAGCCGACGCTACCCAGAACGTCGAACCCGCCAAGGACGACCAACCACCCGATAGGCTCCATCCACGCGATGTGAATGGGCCCTCAGATTCTCCCGCCTAGAATTCTTTGTGGTCATCACGCGTGCCGTGATAAATAAATATTGATCGGCGTACGATCATCACGTAAAATCGGTACACACTGGCGACGAATGCTTGCAGCTCCTGTTTCTGCAACCATTCACGACAAGCGGTTGATCCCCTCCCCGTCTTTTGTCGCGCGCTGCATGTACCTCGTGGCTCGCGAGCCGATCCTTATCGGCTCGCGCAGGAGAATCAAAGTTCATGAGCACTTCAGGCGCGGGCAACACGGGTAGAAAACCAACCGGCGGCAGCACGGGACGCAATCGCAACGCGTTCTGTTCCTTCTGCCGCAAGAGCTATCGCGACGTCGGCCCACTCGTCGAAGGACCGGGCGACGTCTACATCTGTGGTGAATGCGTCGAACTCTGCCAATCGATCATCGATCAAGAACGTAAACGCCGCGGCATCACACGCTCCACCGTCACCAACATTCCGTCGCCTCGGTCCATCAAGGAAAAGGTCGATCAGTACGTCATCGGCCAAAACCGCGCCAAGAAGATCCTCTCCGTCGCCGTGCACAATCACTACAAACGGCTCAGCATCGGTAGCGAAGGACATACCGATGTCGAGGTCGATAAGAGCAACATTCTCCTGATCGGTCCGACCGGCAGCGGCAAGACCCTTTTGGCGCGCACGCTCGCCAAGATCCTGGATGTCCCGTTCGCAATCGGCGACGCCACCACGCTCACC
>SYHD01000364.1 GCA_005799265.1 Planctomycetia bacterium
CCCCCCCCGCGGCTCTACGAGCCGCGGCTAAACGAGGAAGCGCCCAATCCATACACTATCAAGAACCAACCATTCGTTAACGAGGAGCCACCCATGAAAGGCGATCCACAAATCATCGACGCTCTCAACGGAGCGCTCACGATTGAACTGACCGCGA
Source organism: Planctomycetia bacterium (assembly GCA_005799265.1). GTDB lineage: Bacteria > Planctomycetota > Planctomycetia > Gemmatales > Gemmataceae > SIAQ01. Next base: position 158 of record SYHD01000364.1, read on the forward strand.
TCAATCAATATTTCTGTCAGGCCAAGATGTGCATGAACTGGGGCTTCAAGCTCCTGGGCAAGAAGCACTACGAAGAGTCGATGGGCGAAATGAAGCACGCCGAGAAGATCATCGACCGCGTCTTGTTTCTTGAGGGGACCCCCGAAATCGCCCGCTACGGCGTCATCCGCGTCGGCACCAATGTAACGGAGCAATTCGAGAACGACCTCAAGCTCGAAATGGGCGGCGTCAAGGCCTACAACGACGCGATCGCCCTTTGCTCCAAGCTCGGCGACAACGGCACGCGCGAATTGCTAGAACCGATCCTGGTCGAATCGGAAGAGCATGTCGATTGGCTGGAGACGCAACTCGATCTGATCAAATCGATCGGCCTGCAAAATTATTTGACCGAGCAAGTCGGCACCCATGACACGAAATGACGTTCCCACCAGAGCCTGAAGCGTAAGCGAAGGAGGGTGATTCCCATCGCTTACGCTTCAGGCTCTTTTGCCAACAATTCCAGCGCATTGGTAACGAACTTCGCCTGTCCCGGCATACAAGGCACCGCTTCGCCTGGCGCGGGGGGAAGCGGCACAAGCAAACGCGACATCGCCCCGCACAGATCCGCGAGACCCGCGCCCGTTCGCGCCGAGACGTGCAACGCATCCACGAGTCCGTTCCAATTCCAGGCCGCCTGCAAATCGATCTTGTTGATGACGATCAACCACGACCCGACATCGTCGGGCAACAACGGCTCGCTCGATCCATCCACGACCCACACGCGCAGGTCGGCCTCGCGCAGGGCCGCACGGCCGCGTTCGATCCCCTGCCCTTCCAGTGAACTAGTGGCATCGCGAATGCCGGCGGTATCGATCAACTCGATCGGCCAGCCGTCGATGGCGAGACGAAGGCTCACGACATCACGCGTCGTGCCCGGCGTCGGCGCAACGATGCTGCGCGAGTAGCCGGCAAGTGCATTCATCAGGCTGCTCTTGCCGACGTTCGGCGCGCCGGCAATGACGATCTTCCATGGCTCGACGAGATGCTTGCCCAGCGGAATCAGGTCGCGCAGCCGGACCAGGGCGTCGTGATCCTTCGCGCATTTCTCCCAGACGCCTTGCGTTTGCTCGAGCAGGATCGACGCCGTGCGCGTCGTCGGCGCGTTGACAAGCATTTGCTCGATCGGCGTGGCTTCGAGGAACGTCTGCCAGGGGACAATGTGCACACCGCGTTCGACAAACATCTCTTCGATCATGCGTACAACTTCGACCCCGCCGTGACAGTGCACTTCGAACGCGTCGCGTCCTTTGACGGCAAGAACGACTTCGTCCCCCAGTCGGCCGAACCAGAATCGCCCGACAAGCGGCTCATCAGAAAGATTACCTGCGCTCGGCCGAAACAGTTGACGCACCAACTCCCACGCCCGAGGACCGCGCAGACCCAGCGTCGCGATGGCGGCCTTGCCCGGCGGCGTCAACCGTGCGAGGAGCGTCTCCATCACGTCACCGTTCGCGCGTGCAGGATGCCTTCGAGCGTCATCTCCGGCCAGATGTGGGCTGAGCGATGTAATTTGCCGGCCACGAGTTTCGCGTCACCGCCGGTGATGAAAATCTCGAACGCAGTGGGAAAACGAAGCTGGTACTCGGCGATCAAGCGCTCGACGCCACCGACCACCGCGTGCAAGACGCCCGCCTGGATCGCGTGCGTGGTCGAAGTACCGGGCGGCAACGCGGCCTCGTCCAGCGTCACGATCGGCAAGAGCGCGGTGTGCTCGTGCAGCGAGCGCGCCATCAGCCCGAAGCCGGGGAAGATGGCGCCCCCCTTGAATACGCCGTTGCCATCGACGTAATCGACCGTCACCGCCGAGCCCGCATCGACCAGAATCGCAGCGACGTGCTCCTGCCGATGGCGATTGGCGGCCACCGCATTGAGCAGCCGGTCGATGCCAACCTTGTGTGGAACTTCGACATCAATTTGCAGAGGAAGTTCCTTGAAGGTGGAAAGAACGACGACGGAATCGCTGCGTTCCTTGAGCCAGGCGACGAGTGCATCGCGGCGCGGGGGATGCACTCCGGCAACGATCCACTCCTGACCGCGTTCGAGCTTCCATTCGCGCCATTGCTGTTGCCAGGCGTCCGTGTCCTCGGCGGGCAATGGCGCAACGCTCCACACGTGTGCGGAGCTGCACAGCCCCCACTTGATGCGCGTGTTGCCAACGTCGACGACGATGGGACCACTCACGGGACATTCTCCCCGTTTAGCGTTCGCATGGAAGCGCCGAGCGATAGACGCTTCAACATGAGCGCTAAGCCGCAAGCGGCTTCAACAATTCCGCCACGCGCCCGACGAGTTGCGCCAACCCCTGCCCCGTCACCGCGGAGATGCCGATCACCTCTCGACCGAGCTCGCGTTCCAGGCGTAGTCGTACGTCTTCGCTGCCGGTCAACTCGCTCTTGCTGAGGACGACTACCTCGGGCTTGTGTGCCATTTCCACGCGATACAGCTCCAGTTCGCGACGAACCAGACGATAGTTCGCGACCGGATCGCTGCCATCGCTCGGCATTGGCTCGACGAGATGCACGAGCACGCGCGTCCGTTCGACATGGCGCAGGAATTCGTGTCCCAGACCGATGCCGGCGGAGGCTCCTTCGATAAGGCCCGGCAAGTCGGCAAGCACGAAGACCCGCTCGCCGCCGGCGTGGACGACGCCCAGGTTCGGGCTCTTGGTCGTGAAAGGATAATCGGCAATCTCCGGGTGCGCCTGCGACAGTCGGCTCAGGAGCGTCGACTTACCCGCGTTGGGCAGCCCGATGAGTCCAGCGTCGGCGATGACCTTGAGTTCAAGGATTAGCCAGCGTTCCTCGCCTTCCTCGCCGGGTTCGGCCTCGCGCGGCGTGCGATTCGTTGACGTGGCGAAGTGTTTGTTGCCGCGCCCGCCGTGCCCGCCTTTGCCGACGACGACTTCATCGCCGGCTGTGGTGAGATCGCGTAGAATGTTGCCGCGATCGCGATCGTAGATGATCGTTCCGGGCGGCACGGCGATGACGACGTCCTTGCCGTCGCGTCCGGTCTTGAGGGCGCCGGATCCGGGCCGGCCGCCGTCGGCGCGCACGTGCTTGGTGTTGGCGATTCCGGCGAGGCTATCGGTCCCGGCAATGGCGCGAATGATGACGCTGCCGCCGTGCCCGCCGTTGCCGCCGTCGGGTCCGCCCTTGGGGACGTACTTCTCGCGCCGGAAACTGGCACAGCCGCGGCCGCCGTCGCCGCCCTTGACGAAAATGGTGACTCGATCGACGAACATGAGGTTCTTCCAGGGTGCGTAATCGCTAATGGAGGTATTGTAGCAGACTGGCTGAATTCGTTTAGCGGTCGCAATCAACCTGCACTGGTGCGGTGCGTCACGCCAACGAGATCTGACTACGTGCACTAAACAAGTTCAATAGGCATTCCGATTTACGAACCCGTGCCAGACCGTCATGAACAGGATGCGCAGATCGAGCCACGGCGTCCAGTGCGTGATGTAGTAGAGATCGAACTGGATGCGTTTGCGCAGCGACGTGTTGCCGCGCCAACCGTTGACCTGGGCCCAGCCCGTGATGCCAGCCTTGACCGCGTGGCGGGCGTGATAGTTAGGGATCGTCTTGACGAACTTGCTAATGAACACCGGCCGCTCCGGCCGCGGACCGACCAGGCTCATGTGGCCCAAGAGGACGTTGATAAACTGCGGCAACTCATCGAGGCTGGTCTTGCGGAGGAAATCGCCGAGTCGGGTCTTGCGCGGATCATCCTTGATGGCCCAGACGGCGCCGGTCTTCTGCTCCGCATCGACGCGCATGCTGCGGAACTTGAGCATCATGAACGATTGCCCATTTAAGCCGCAGCGCTCCTGGCTGTAGAAGACGGGGCCGGGGCTGGTCAGCTTGATCAACACCGCGATGACGGCGAACAACGGCGCCAGTAGAACCAACGCAAACACCGAGAGGACCATGTCCATCACGCGTTTGATGACGATGTTAAGCCCGAAGTGCGGACTCTCGCGCAGGCCGATCATCGGCATGCCGTCGAACGTCGTCGTCGTGAAGGAGACGCCAGCCAGCGCCGGCAAGTCAGCGATCAGGCGAACATCGACAAACGTCTGCGTCAGCACATCGAACACGCGCCGGGCTTCGTGATAGCGGCTCATAGGCAGGCAGATGAAAACGTGCGACACCTGATATTTTTGCACGAGCCCAGGCAGGTCCTTGATGCTGCCGAGAATGTCAAGATCGTTGGCCCAGTGCGAAGGTTGATCCTCGATGAAACCGACATTCTTGAAGCCGAGCCAGGCCGTATGGCGCAGCGAGCGCGCGGTTTTTCGCGCGACGCGGCCGGTGCCGACGATCAAGGTCTGCGTCTGATTGTAGCCGTGCTGACGCAGCCAATGCACGCCCATCCAGCTCAGGCGGCGCAGCAGAAGGATGAAAACGATTGACAGGCCGATGAAGAGGAACATCGCGCCGCGCGATTCGTACGGATCTTGCAAGCCGAACATGGCCGCCATGACGAAAAGCCCCATCATCGCGGCCCCCTTGAGGACGCTGAAAAGCTCTTCACGCAGTCTTCGAAATCGATGGATGACGTATTGATCGGTAAGGCGAAAAGCGAGGGCGCTGAGAATCAGCACAAGAGGGATATTACGATAGCAGAGGGCGGCGTCCGGCGCCTCCTTGTCCAGTGCGAACCAACCGGAATCGAAACGCACGTGATAGGCGAGAATCCAGGCGAACACCGTCACCACGAGGTCGCCGATCAAAAACCACGCACACAGGATCTGGCTCTTCTTGTAAATCATCCGCTCCCCCGTCCCTGGGGTCTGTCCGTGCCGACGCACTTTCGCTATTCTCGCCTTGTATCACGCTCGTTGATTCAGTGTCAAGAGAGGCGGCAATCTTGAAAATCTATCACGTCGTACTGGTGAAGTTCCCCGCCTCCAAGACCCACCGCGCGGCTGAGCTGCTGGCAGCGCTCGAAGCCTTTCGCCAGCGTTTGCCCGGTTTTCTCAGCTTGACCGGCGGGCCCTATTCAAGCCCGGAAGGCCTGAACCAGGGCTACACGCACGGCCTGGTGATGACCTTCGCCGATACGGCGACACGGGATATATACCTGACGCATCCCGGCCACGAGAAGATCAAACAGGCGTTCCTGCCGGACCTGGAAGGTGTGGTGGCCTTCGATTTCGAAGGGAATTGAGTAGGGCAAGGGAGCTAGAGAACCTGATCACTGCATGCGCGTCCGGCCAATATGCTTGTTAAGGCGAGCGGCAGAATTAAATATACCCGTTCACGACGCGGAGCGTCGTGCCACAATGTGGTGCGACGCTCCGCGTCGCATCGGCTACGGGTAGCTTTTCAACCGCCCGTCGCCTAATGACGCAACAAAAACTCGCCAAGATTGAAGAGGGCAAGCTGCAGATCCTGCAACCCTTGTGCGCGGTCAGGGTGGCTGTTGATGTGCCGGATCGCGATGGCAACCTCGCCCGCCGTAGGACGGCGCGACAGTGTGCCGAGATAGATTTGCTCCACCAGGGCCGCGTTGGGTTTGCCCGACTTGACGGCCGCATTCGCTCTGCTCTCCGGCGATTTCACTTTACCTAACATGCCCTTGTTGTTGAGTAGATGCAACATCTGCGGCAACGACGGGTCGTCTTCACGAGCGCATTCGCACGATACGTCGCGGACCGGCTTCGAGAACGCCTGCAAGAACGGATGATTGACGCCACCTTCCGCGAGTTCAAGCGCCCGCGTGCCGGCCGGGTAACCCTTGAACGTCTCCGGCACACCCGTCGCGGCCGAAATCGCGTCGAGAATCTGCTCGGCGGCCAACATGCGCACCCCGGACCTCGTGAAGTAGCGATCCGCATCGGCGGCGTGCTCCGACTGTTTAGGAGCGCCGACGCTGGCGAGTTGATACGTCCGCGAATTCAAAATCGAGCGCATCAATGGTTTGAGACGGTAGCCGTTCTTCGCAAAATCCTTCGCCAGCGCGTCGAGCAATTCGGGATTCGACGGCGGATTGGTGTCGCGGAAGTCGTCGACCGGTTCGACAATCCCGCGGCCCAGCAGGTGATACCAAACGCGATTGACCAGCGATGGAGCAAAGTAGCGATTGTCGGCCCGCGTCAGCCAATCGGCAAGCTTTTCACGGCGGTCCTCGTCCGGCATGAGCAGCCCCGCGGGAACGCCGAACGCGATCGGCTCCTGCTTCTTGCGCGTCGTCGGGTGCTGCATCTCACGGCCCGGCTGCAAGTAAACGATTTCCTCGTCGAGGCCGAACTTCGCCCCCTTGAACTGTATCTGCACGAAATAGGCCGACAGTCCGTAGTAATCGGTCTGCGTGATGCTCTCGAAAGGATGATTGTGGCACTTCGCGCACTGTACGCGCACGCCGAGGAAAAGCTGGGCGAACGCCTCGGCCGAGTCTTCCGGCGTGCGTGAGATGCGGTAAAAGTTGGCCGCGGGTTTGTTGAGCGTGTTGCCCAGGCCGGTCAATAGTTCGCGCGCGAACTGGTCCATCGGCCGATCCTCCGCGATAGTCCGCACGAGATAGCGATGGAAGCTGTGCACGCCCCTTTCGCTGATCGTCGTCGGGCTGCCGCGCAGGACGTCGGCCCACTTCATCGCCCAGAAATAAGCGTACTCGTCGCGCTGCAACAGTTGATCGATCAGCTTCGCGCGTTTGTCGGCATCCTTCGAGTCGAGGAACGTGCGCGCCTCGTCGGCCGTGGGAATGACGCCGATCGTGTCGAGGTAGACGCGGCGCAGGAAGACTTCGTCGGCTGCGAGAGGCGCGGGGTTGAGCTGCAACTCCTTTTGCTTGGCGAAGACGTGGCGGTCGATGACGTTGGCGGGCGTCGGCGCCTTGAAGACGAAGTTGGGATCGGTGCGCACGTACTGAAGCCGGGCACTGCGGATCTGGTCGAGATAGCGCACCAGAATCGACGCGTCTCCGCTGCGTTGAAACTCGACGAGACCGCCCGCACTGACCGTCGCCGCCCCCGCCGTGTTGACGCTGAAGACGGCCAGATCGGTCACGTCCCGCACCTCACCGCTCTTGAAGTGGACACGCACGGTGAGCTGTTGCCTCGGATTGTCGCTCGGCAGCCGCAACGTCTCCGGCGACACTTCAAGCTTGTCGATCGGCGTGGCGCCTGAGTCGCGACAGCCTTCGGCGACCCAGCGTTTCAATACCTGATAGGCCGGTTCGTCCACCTTGAACCGCACGCCCCCCTGATGCGGCACGCTGCCGATCGCCTTGAGCAAGAACAGACTATTCTCAGGCCGCGCGCGATCGATGCGCCGCCCCATTTCACCGCGCGTGAGCGAATGAATGTCAACGTCAGGCTCGAACCCTCTCAAACTCAAGCGGAAGCCGTTCTTCCCCATGGGCGAGCCGTGACACGCGCCCTGATTGCAGCCGCCGCGCGAAAGGGCGGCGATGACGTCGGTACGGAAGTCGACGGGACGCGGCTCACCAGTGCGGGCGTCAGAAGTCATGACCAGCAATGAAGCGATTGTGAAAAGAAGCGTGCGCGGCATGATCCGTTTCCCCCGATGAATCCGGTTCCGTGTGGATATTAAAGCAAAATACCCGTGTCAGGGGGAGGCCTGTTCTTTTTCCTGATTGTGCAACATCTGTGCGATGTGCGCCATCAGGACGACCGATTCCGGGCCAGCATGTTTTTGCGTGATACGGATGTGATCGGCGTCCAAAAGAAACTTCATGACGATTGGTCCTCGACTTTCTTCGATCACTTCAAGAGCTGCGGAATTGTGCATCACTTGAACTCCGTCATACGAGTTCCTTCCGTGTGGTGTCGATGCGAGACAGCAACGCATCATTCCTCAGGAGGAAACAAATCCGCCCTGATGAGGTATTCGCGCTGATCCACGCAACTCGGATCGTTGATGCTCAAAACATCAATCGTCGCGCGGCCGATGGGCGTCTTGCCGAACAGGACGGCGCCGTCCCAGAAAAAATGTTCGTCCCAGGTATCCGTGCGCGCGTTGAATAACGGCACAAGCTCGTCGGTTTCGGGATCGAAGCCGGCCGCGTTCGAGCCTTTCGCGGCGTTACAATGGGCGCAGGCAATACAGGTGTTGTCCAGGGTGTGCGGGCCACGATGCTTCTTGGCCCGGATGTGATCGATTTCGTGCGGCAGGACGCTGTATTCCTGGGAAAGCTGGCAATATTCGCAGTGCCCTTTGGCTCGTTCCCAGACGTGTTTGCGTCGAAATTTCGCCATCGGTTAGACGCACAGGCCGGCTTCCTTGAGGGATAGCCTGGCCTTGGCGTGAAGGAGATCGATGAATTTGCCCACGCGGAGGAACTTCTCCAGCGTGATGCGTTCCTCGGCTGAAAGGGTCCCGCGATTGTTCTTCTGCAGCAGTTGCCGAATGCGCTTGGCGGCGTCCTTGTCAAACTTGAGCTGAAGAATCGCGCGGGCAGCGTCGGGCGGCAATCCCCCTTGCACGGGAGAAACAACATGCTCGAGAATCTCGGCTTCGGTAATCGTAGTTGATGTCGCCATGGGGCTATTGTAGTCGAAAGCGCCGAGAAATACAGCGAAGAATCAAGACGCCTTTGCGTCCTTTTCGCACGCGGCAGGCCGGTACGAAATCCTCGGGATGCGGGGACAGGATTTCCTTCAGTGTGGCGCCGAAAGGATGCGACATCGTTGAACCGCTCCGATTGGCGCTTGCACGGGGCCGCTCCGCTTCACAGCGATCCGCGCGGCTACGTTGCCTGCGCTGCTTCACAACTTCCCCTACTCGCCCCGCGGAATTGCGAGGAGGCGGAAGCCAATGGTGTCGCCCGAGCTGCCCGGTGCGCTGGTGAATCGGTTCGCGGCCGAGCAGCGGAAGGCAGCGCCGTACCAACTCCCGCCCCGGAGTACCTGGACTGAACCCCTCGACGAATCAGTCCACTCCCAGACGTTGCCGTGCAGGTCGTAGATGCCGAGGGGATTCGCGCAGAATGAACCGACGTCGGTCGGGCAATTTCCATCGAAAATTGCTTCATGCCTGGCAAGACCGTCGCTAGGCTTACCCGCGAGGTAATAGTGATAGGCGCTTTGGTACCGATCAATTGGCCCGCCTCGGCAAATGTACTCCCACACTTCCTCTGTCGGCAAGCGGTAGGAGTAGCCATCACTACTGCGCCGATACATCTCATTCAGAAACTTCTGCGCGCCGTTATAGGAGATTTTTTCGACGGGATAACGCGGGTGGCCTGAGAAATGGCTTGGATTGGTGCCCATAACTTGATGCCATTCCGCCTGCGTGACGGGATAGATGCCACAGTAAAGCCCTTTGTGGAGAGTGAACTTGGTTGTCCCCGGCTTCCCGCCACCGCCGCCGAGCCAACTCGTTCCGGGCGGCACCCAAGCGAACTTCATGCCCAGCGCGTTGGTCATGAATTGGTCGTGTTCGGCGGCCGATTCGATTGCGCGGTTCACCAGCTTTGCAGGTTGGATCGGGGATTTAACAGGCGTTTGAATGATTGCTTTCGCGGGCGTCGCCTTGTCCGCAATGGAGGCTTGCGTTGGCGTCATATCCAACATAATTTCGGCCCCCAACTCCTCGAGATCCACCTCCGAAACGTGAAACGGATCGAATTTGGGTTTCGGATTAGACGGCGTGGTGGGCGTGGTCGATTTGTTCTTTGGCTTTCCCGCGACTGGATTCTTCGCAATGTTCGACGGCGCTTTAGGCGATGGCGTATTGGACGCTAGGGCTTTGGCCAACGGCGGGGCGGCGACATCCTTCACCGTCACGGTCGGCTCGACGGCCGGCGATGATTGAACCTGTTCCTTGGCCCTCAGTTTGGCAAACACCTCCGCAATCTCGCCGGCATCCTTCGGGCGGCGCTCCGCTTTTTGGGCGGCGCAGCGGCCCACCAGGTCGATCAACCCTTGTTCGACGGCCAGCTCCTGCAAGTCATGGGCGAAATCGGGACCGACGCCCTGGGTCATCTGGCAGGTCAGCATCTGATAGGCGATGACGCCCAGGGCGTGAACGTCGTCGCGCGGGTCGGGCGGCTCGCCGGCCTTCTGTTGCGTCGAGGCGTAGAGCGGCGTGTAGGAGCCATAGAGGTAGCTTTGCAGCCGGCCGGCGCTCGTCAGGGTGCCGCGCTTCTCGCCGTCGATCATCTCGCGCGCGGCGATGCCGCCGATGCCGAAATCGGTGATCCGCAGTTGTTTCTGTTTCTTGTCGTAGAGGATGTTAGCGGGCTTCAGGTCTCGATGGATGATCGGCGGGCTGAGGCGATGAAACCGGCCGACCGCTTTCGCCAGCAGTTGCAGGGCGGTGACGATTTTTTGCTGGCGTTCGGCCGGCGGCAGCTTGGTCCAGTGCCGGATCATGTCGCCGACATCGCCGCCTTCGACGTATTCGTACATGAGCCAGGGGATTTCGCCGTCGAGGTGGGCGTCGAGCAAGGGCACAACGTTGGGGTTCTCGCCCTGGCTGATGAGCCGATGGATCACGCTGGCTTCATGGCGCAGATCGCGGTCGGGGTGTTGCAGGCTCTTGCAAAATTTGACGGCGCGGACAGAACCCACGGACACATTTCGTGCCAACCAGACCTCGCCGAAGCCGCCGCCGCTGATGTGCCGGTCGAGCACCCAGCCGCTGCGGCCCGGCAGCGCATCGCCGCGCTTGAAGCGCGGCAAGCTCGGCGGCAGGAGTTTGACAACGTCCTCGGCGCTTTGCAGCGCGAAGTTGGCGGGGACGGATGTGCCGGTCGGATCGTCGGCGCGTTTCAGGGATTGCTGCACCGCGGCGGGAATCTGCTCAAGAAAAAGCTCGACCTGCTCGCGAATCTCTTCGGATGCCACCTGCCTGGCGATCTTGGCGGCGACTTGCTTGATCTCCTCCGGAGTCGCCATGATCATGAATTGCACGTCTTCGTGCATCTTGGCTATTGCGCGGCGCTGGCGGTATTTCTCCCAGGTGCCCTTGGCGATGTCAAAGACGAACCCGCCGCCGGGGACGACCTCCGCCAGGCCGCGCAGACCTTTTTCGACCACCGCCTCGGCCACGCATTGGAACAAGTCATACATGGGCAAACTCCACCGCTCGCGAAGGACGCCATGCTATTCGTCGGCCTCGATAGGTCATTGTAACCGGCACTGATGAGATGCAAAAAATTTGCGAACTCCCGTCACTTCTTCGGCGTCGCCGTCTTCACCACCTCCACCTCGAAGCGCCCGCGTTGCTCCTCTTCCAGGCCATTGACCTCGGCGCTGGCATTGAAGCTGACGTTGATACGACCGGGCGCGCGGTCCGCCGGGATTACGATCGGCACATCGACGCCGGTTTGGCCGCGCGGGATGACGATCGTCACCGGCAAATCGAGCCCCAGCACCGGAGCGAGTTCCAGCGTCACCTCGGCGTCGAAGTTCTTCATGCGCTCGGCGTTCAGACGCAGCTTGCCGGTCGTGCCAGGCTCGATCTGCAACAGGGCCGGCTCAGCCTTGACGACATACGCAGCGCGAACGTCTAGCTCAAACGTCCGCGTCAACGACACGCGGCGACCTTGATGAGTGCCGACCGCGGTCACGTCCACGCGGTGCTTGGCGAGGTTCGTCAGGATCTTCGAATGGATCGAACCTTTATCCTTGGCGAACTCGGCGTAGACGCGCGTGCGGCCTTCCTCCTTGTCCGCGAGCTGGCCTCCCTTGGCGCTGTAGGCGATCGGCCCGTTGAACCCCTTCACGTGCGTCACGGCCATAGGGAAATCCACCTGCTGATATCGGCCCAGCGTCACTTGCGGCTCGGGCAACGTGAACGTGAAGAAGGACGCCGGCGTCACCTGCACGGCGAAACGATCCGTCAACGTGGGCGGCAGACGACGCTGGTCCTCGCGCAGTGCGTGCGGGATCAGATCGACGTTGATGATTTGCCGATCGATCAACGGCCGCGTGCGCACCAGCGTCGGCACGGCGTTGTCGAACTCTGCGGGGCTCGCCGTGATTTGCAAGGTGTGAATGCCGACCAGCGCGTCCGGCGCGGCCGACAGCTTGCAGACGATCGCATTGACGCCCGCATCGATCTCGTTCGGCATCAACGTCACGCCGGGCGGGGCGCCAACGAGCGTCAACGCGATCGCGCCAACATAATCCGTGCGCGTCACCGTCAGCGGCACTGGTTGATAATCGCCGCGGGGCAACGTCAAACCTTCGACATCGGCGGTCACTTGCACGCTCGGCTGCGGCGTGCGGACTTCAAGTCGATAGGCGAACGCCGGCCCGCCATCACGGTTCAGGTCGCGCACCGTCAGCCCGTAGACGCCCGGAACGCCGGCGTTGAAATCGAGCACGACCTGCTCCTGCGCATTTTCGCTCGCACGCCGTAGCTCCTTCCCCTTGGCGTCAGTGATCGCGATTTCCAGGTCGGCCGGCGAGTTGAACGCTCGCGCCTCGGCGCGCACTTGAATCCGTTGCCCTTTCATCAGGTCCAACCGAAAGAAGTGCCGCTCGCCTGGTTTTTGCAGAACGCCGCTTAGCATGCTGGGCGTCTTCGCGGGCGTACCGTCCTCCAACGTGCTGCCCGGTGTTTGATGAACCGTGACTGCCACATCGGCCGCCTCCATCGGCAGCCACGAGGATCCATCGTCGTCCTTGCGTTTCACGACGCCGAAGAATAGTCCGGTTGCATCCGCTGGCCATTCAAAAGCATATCTCTTCTCCTGTTCGGTCGAGGAACGCTCAGGAATGAGAGGGTCGATGCCCGGAAGTCGCAACTCGAATCGCTTGCTCCAGTGGATCGCCGTCGGCACGATGACGCGCGCCGCGGGAAAACGCCCCATGCGCAGCACGTAGAAACCATGTTCGGCGCCGTGATAGCGCGCGTCGCGCAGCTCGACGGTGTGCGTGCCGGCGTCGGCGAAGGTGTGCTCGAAACGGAAATCGAAGTACAACCCCGGATCGTTGTCGCGCTCGGCAACGATCTTGCCTTTAGGGTCGCGAATGATGATGAGTGGATCGACATCCTTGCCGAGCCGATTGCCGACCGCCTCGAAGCTGACGCGTTGCCCGGCCGTCACGTCAATCGCGAAGCGATCGACCGTTGCCGCGCGGAATCGACCCCACAGCGAGACGGGCCGAGCGACCTTTTCATCCGATTTCGCGGCACGCACCGGCAGATCGTCGATCAACATCAGGCACGCGTTGGCGAGTCCATCCTCCGTCGCGAGCCTTACGCCGCACACGCCGACCGGAGCATGGGCCGCCACGCTCACGTCAAGCACGGCGTGCGTGGGGGATGATTCGCCAACGGGCGTCACCTTGATTGCGCCGGCAGGCAGGCTCGTCCACAGGCCGATTGCCTTGCCGAGCTGCAAACCAACGACGTTGACACGCGTCGTTTTGCCACGTTCCAGGACGGGCGGCTCAATGTGTTCGACGAAGCCTTGGGCCCGACAGGGGCAATTCGGTCCGAGCAACATGTAGGATGTTAGAATCGCCACGAATATACGTGTGCCAAAAGACCGCACCACATCCCATTGCCCGTAGCTGACACTTTGATTACGCATGATCTACTCTCAGTCTCGTGTGGCTCTATCCGACTATCTTGAAGTAAATTCACTCCGTGTATGCGCACAGCAAGCTTGCTTTCCCGCAATCCAGCCGTTAGACTTAACCGAAGTACATCTTACCCGACCCCCTGCCGAGTTGCACCCGCAAACTGCGGTTGCGCCGAAAGGACCGTCGCCATGCTCAACCTCTGGAACCTGTCCTCCCGCGCCGACCTGCTCGACCGCCGCGAGCTGCTGCGGATCGGCGGGCTGTCGTTGGCCGGGTTGTCGTTGCCCGCGCTGTTGCAAGGAAATGCCGCGGCGAGTCAGCAGCGGCCAGCGGCGCGAAGCTTTGGCAGGGCGCGGAGTTGCATTATCCTCTATCTCTCCGGCGGGCCCGCTCAGCTCGACACCTTCGATCCGAAGCCCGATGCTCCTGAAGACATCCGCGGCGAGTTCAGCACGATCGCCACCTCTATCACTGGCGTGCGCTTTTCCGAATTGGTGCCGCACACCGCGCGCTGGATGAACAAGATCGGCCTCGTGCGCACCATGAATCACACGCACAACGATCATGGCCGCGGCTCGTATTGGATGTTCACCGGCTATCAATATCCGGGCAGCGTACCCGACGTGAACTCGATGAGCCGGGCAGACATGCCGCACATGGGTTCGATCGTCGCCAAGCTCGAACCGGGGCGCGGGCCGATGTTCCCGTTCGCGATCGTGCCGCATCGCATGGACGTGGCCGGCGGACGTCGCGCCGGACAGTTCGCCGGCTCGCTCGGCGGCCGCTACGATCCGCTGCTGACGGGAGGCAATCCCAACGACGACAACTTCCGCCTCGACCACTTGCCGCTCGCGCCGAACGATGATGTCGCCGCCTTGCGTCGTCGGCTCACGTTGGCCGATCAGCTCGGCGCTCAGACGCAGCAATTGCAACAACTAGCGATCACGCAAAACATCCGCGACAATCAGGCCCGGGCGCTCGATGTGCTCTCCTCCGACGAAGTGCGCCGCGCCGTTGATTTGGCCAGCATCGAACGCGCCGAGCGCGAGCGCTATGGCCGCAATCTCTTCGGGCAATCGGTGCTGCTGGGACGTCGGTTGCTCGACGCCGGCGCCCGTCTGGTGCAATGCAACTGGCAGCGCACGCAAGGGCGCAACGGCTTTGCCTGGGACACGCACTGGAACAACTTCAGCGCGCATCGCGAGGATCTGGTTCCGCCGTACGATCAGGCATTCAACGCACTGATGACCGACCTGGACCGCACGGGCAAACTCGACGAGACGCTGGTCGTGGTCGCCGCCGAGTTCGGCCGTTCGCCGCGCATCACGCGTTCCAACGGCGGCCGCGAACATTGGCCGGAATGCTACAGCGTTCTGTTCGCCGGCGGCGGCATCCGCGGCGGTACGGTGGTAGGCCGCTCGGACCGCATTGCCGCGTATCCCGCCGCGTCACCGCTGACGCCCGCCGACTTCACCGCCACGATCTATCACTGCCTGGGCATCAACCCGCACGCCGAGACGCACGACCAGACCGGCCGGCCATTCGCCCTGTCGCGCGGCACTCCCATTGCTGAACTGGTTGGCTAAGGTCCACCGTTCTTGGGTTGACGATTCGCGAGCGCGGACAGACGCCGCCAGTGACGGTTGCCGTCGTGAATGGCACGGCAAACTTCGGGTAGATCCGCGCATCGTCTCGCAAATCCAAGGCTCTGGACTGCATTTCCTGCCTTCTGAATTGACCGACTCCACCTCAGTGGAGTCGAAGGGAGTCGAGTCCTCAACCGCAAGAATACCATTCCACGGTGCGCCAAACGCAAGTGAGGCCAGCAAATGGCTTGCGGAACGCGTTTCCTGGACATTCGGCCTGGCAAAAAAACCAGGTTAGCGAACGGCGATCTCGAAGACAGGTCGAGAACGAAATTCCCTAACATAATGGGACGGGACCACTCAAGGCCCGGCTCCTTTGGAAATGTAAAGAGGCAGATTCGTATGGGAAGAATTTTCGAGAAGCGCAAACACTCAATCTTCAAAACCGCCGCTCAGAACTCAAAGCTCTTTTCCAAGTACAGCAAACAACTGTACATGGCGGCCAAGAATGGCGTGCCCGACCCGGAAGCCAATCCGGTTCTGCGCAGCCTCGTCGAAAAAGCCAAGCGCGAAAATGTTCCGAGCCATGTGATTGACAAGGCGATTCAGAAAGCCGCTGGCACGGGGGGCGAGGACTTCCAACCGGTGCGATACGAGGGGTTCGGTCCTGGCGGCGCCTTGGTCATTGTCGATTGCTTGACCGACAACAATACACGCACCATCTCCGATATTCGCAGTTGTTTCAGCAAGACTGGGGCCAAATTGGCCGGTAGTGGGTCTGTCGTGATGTCGTTTGATCACCTGGCGATCCTCTCTTTCAAGGGTGACAATGAGGAAAAAGTGCTGGAGGCCCTGTTCGCTGCGGACATCGCCGTCGAAGAGGTCGAAAGCAAGGATGGCGCCATTACGGTCTTCGCCCCTCCCGCCGAGTTCTACAAAGCCAAAACGGCTCTGCTCGAGGCATTCCAAGGCCTTGAGCTGGAAGTCCAGGAAATCACTTTCCTTCCGCAGGCATCGAAGACGCTCAGCGGCGAAGACCTGGCCTTGTTCGAGAGATTCCTGGGCATGCTAAACGATTGCGATGACGTGCAGGAAATCTACCACAATGTTTCCCTTCCGTAAGCGTTCGGTGAAGACAGGTTTGCTGAGCGAGGGGTTGCGAGGGCGTTGGTCGATGTCGGCGAAAAGTCGGGTGAGAGAGTCGCGATCCCGTCGCACAACGAGCGCTCATTTACAGACAGATCGATTGCAAAGTGTTTGGCTTGGCAGTAGGCTAATAATTCCCGCCTGGCTTCCCTTCCCTTCCTGGGGTGCCGTGTCCGATGAACCGATTCCTGAAACTCGCCATCACCGGGACGTTGTTAGCCGGGGCTGTTGGTAACGCCTCCGCGCAGGATGTCACATTCAAGGCGAAGATCAAGCCGTTTCTGGACGCCCACTGCGTCGATTGTCATGGACCCGACGTCAAGAAAGCCGGCTTGCGTCTCGACCTGCTGAAGCCCGATTTCGCGGACGCCAGGACAGCGGAAATTTGGACGAAAGTGCACGACAAGATCGCCCAGGGCCAGATGCCCCCGCCGAAACGACAACGGCCGCCGAAAGACGATCTGACACAGGCAACGCAATGGCTGCACCAGCAATTGCACGCCCACTCCCGCGCCCGACAAGAGAAGGAAGGGCGCGTGGTCTTGCGCCGGCTCAATTGCACAGAGTATGAAAACACCTTGCGCGACCTGTTGGCGGTGAACGTCTCCGTCAAATCTCTCTTGCCGGAAGACAACGTCGCCGCCGGGTTCGACAACATCAGTGCGGCCCTGGAAATCTCGGCGGGCCATCTGCTCAGCTATCAGCAGGCGGCGGAGAAGGCGATCCTTGCTGCAATCCCGGTCGCCCCGCAGATGCCGTTCAGCGACAAACGAACTGGCAAGGTGATCGTAGAAAAATCGCCGCTCTTCATGCAGGGTCTGGACAGGTTCCACTTTGTCAAGGGAGACGACCTGGTTCTTTCTGCCCGCTTGCCGGACCATTACGTCATCATTTCAACGCCCCTGTCCCCGCAGAAGGGCCGCTATCGGATCACGGCATCGGCGTACGCGCTGGGCACGCAAGGCAAGCCGATGCCGATTGCGCTCATGTGTCGACCGGTGCGCGAGCGTGGTTCGCCGGAACTCCGCATCGGCTTCGACGTGGCCGAGAACAAACCAACGGTGGTCGAAGCCGAATTCGAGATGAATCGCGAATGCCATGCGTGGCTGGCGCCGTGGGCGTTGCCGGAGCGTTACGACTTTTTCTTGAGGAAGATTCCCGACGTCAAGAAGTACGACGGCCCGACGCTCGTCGTCGAATGGATCAAGATGGAAGGTCCGCTAGGCGCCTGGCCGCCGGAGAGCTATCAGCGGCTGTTCAAGGACGTGCCCCTCAAGCCGCGCTCGATCGCCAAGGCGGAAGCCGAGAAGAAGCAGCTACCGAAACTGCCCGCGAACGCGCCCGAATCCTACTGGCAGAACGTCAACCCGCTGATCCCTGCCTCCGCGAAGCCGAAGGACGATGCCGAGCGCTTGATCCGCGATTTCTTGCCGCGGGCGCTGCGTCGTCCGGTCAGCGAGGACCTCAAGAAGCACTACGTCAGGCTGGTTCACGATCGGCTCGACGACAAATACTCCTTTCTGGACGCGATGGTCTTCGGCTACAAGGCGATCCTGACCTCGACCGATTTCCTGTTCCTGCTGGAGCCGGGCCCATTCCTCCCCTCGCCCCCTGGGAGAGGGATTGGGGGTGAGGGTTTGACGGCGAAGAAGGACCTCCCATTACCTCGCCTCGACGATCACGCGGTTGCGAATCGGCTCTCGTACTTCTTGTGGTCATCGCTGCCGGATGCGGAGTTGCTGAACGCGGCGAACAAGGGAGGCCTGTCGAAGCCGGCCGGGTTGCGCGCCCAGGTCGAGCGGATGCTGAACGATCCGAAGGCCCATCGCTTCACCGAGAACTTCACGGGGCAGTGGCTCGATCTGCGCCGGATCAACGACACCATGCCCAATCCGCACCTTTATGGCGAATTCGATCAGTTCCTGTACTGGTCGATGCCGCGCGAGACGGAGCTCTTCTTCGAGGAGATCCTGAAACACGATCGCAGCCTGCTCGAATTTGTCGATTCCGATTGGTCGATGCTCAACGAACGCCTGGCCCGGCACTACGGCATCGAGGGGGTCGTCGGCCAAGAGTTGCGCAAGGTGAAGCTACCCCAAGGAAGCCACCGCGGCGGCGTCATGACGCATGCTAGCGTGCTCAAGGTCACCGCGGACGGTACGCGCACGTCGCCGGTGCTGCGCGGCAAATGGGTGCTGGAGCGCATCGTCGGCAAGCCTCCCGCCCCGCCGCCGCCCGACATTCCGCTGTTCGAGCCGGACATCCGCGGCGCGACGACCATTCGCGAACAACTCGACAAGCATCGCAACACGCCGGCGTGCGCCGCGTGCCACAACCACATCGACCCGCCGGGATTCGCCCTGGAGAACTTCGACCCGATCGGCGGCTGGCGCGATTTCTATCGCGCCCCGAAGCAAACCAAGAAAGGGATCGTCAAGGGCAAGCGCTACTTCCGGGGCCCGGACGTTGAAGTCGGCGGCGTCACGCCCGATGGCAAAGCCTTCAAGACAATCGACGATTACAAGAGGATTTTGCTCGAAGACAAGGATCAACTGGCCCGCAATCTCACGACCAAGGTACTGACGTATGCGACCGGCGCCGACATTCAGTTCGCCGATCGCGAAGTTGTCGAGCAGGTCGTGGCAGCTTTGCGCGCGCGGAATTATGGGTTCCGCGAACTGATCCACCAGGTGACGCAGAGCTGTGTTTTCCTCAGCAAGTAGTTCGACTAACCCTGAGCGCCAGCGCGGGGATATCAGGGCGCTGGCAAGAACAACATTCATCGAGAGGGATACTGCCATCCCCTCGCTCGCGCTCAGGGTTAGTATGAAATTTTCCCTTGGGAGTTCATCATGCCAATCAACCGGCTCGATCGTCGTACTTTCCTCCGCGCCGCCGGCGTTTGTGTCGGATTGCCCCTCCTGGATGCAATGATCCCCATCGGTCTCGGCCAGGAGCAACGCGCTCAGGCGGCCCGGCCGCGCCGCATGGTGCTGATCGGCAGACCGTTCGGGCTACACACGCCGTTCCTGTTTCCGGAGCGGCCTGGTCCCGATTACGCCCACTCGCGCTACACGCGCGTTCTCGACGCCCATCGCCGGCAGTTCACCGTCTTCTCCGGCATGTCGCATCGCGGTTATCCCGATGGCCATCATACCGACGTCGGCCTGATGACCGGCGCTGCGGGTGAGGGGATTCGCCTCAACGACATTCGTAACACGATCTCGCTCGATCAGGAGGCCGCCGCGCACGTCGGCACGCAGACGCGCTTCAGCTCCCTCGTTCTGGGCGGCACGGGCTACGCCTGGAATCGACGCGGCGTGCGCGTTCCCGGCCATAACTTTTCCGGCGGCGTCTTTCGTCAATTGTTCATCCAGGGAACGCCGGAAGAGGTGGCGCGCGAGATCCGCCAGTTGCGTGACGGCCGCAGCATTCTGGATAACCTCCGTGCCCAGGCGCGGACGCTCTCGAATCAAGTCGGCGCCGCCGACCGTCATCGGCTCGACGTCCTGCTCACGTCCATTCGCGAAGCCGAACAGCGCTTGCAGCAGGATGAAGCCTGGATCCATCGGCCCAAGCCACGCGTCAATGTCCCCATGCCAGGCAACGAAGTCCATCAGCCCGGCCAGCTCATCGCCCGCTCACGGCAATGGTTCGACATCATCCATCTCGCGCTGCAAACCGACTCGACGCGCGTCGTTTCGCTGTCGCTCGGCTCGCAGGAACAGCCGGTCATCGAGGGAGTCACGATCGGCCATCACGACGCCTCGCACCACGGCCAGGACCCCGACAAGATCGAACAACTCGCTCTCATCGAACAGGCCGAGCTGCGCGTTTTCGGCGCGTTCCTGACCAGGCTCAAGGACGCGACGGAAGGGGACGAAACGCTTCTGGACCGCACAATGGTGTTCCACGCCAGCAACCTGGGCAATGGCTCGGGCCATTCGTCCAGCAATTTGCCGATCATCCTTGTGGGGGGCGGATTCCGACATCAGGGGCACGTCGCGTTCGATCGCGCCAACAACCGGCCCCTTTCCAACTTGTACGTGCGCATGCTCCAGCAAATGGGCATCGAGGCCGCGTCGTTCGGGTCGAGCACGGGAGTGGTCACTGAAGTGTAGGCAGACGTCGAGCGTGGGTTGGACGATAGACGTCTGGCGGACCCTGAACCGGTCTCGGATGATCTCCGTATTGCACAGAAAAATCTTGACAATCCGTGTCGGCAGCGTTCCGATAGGACGGAAATATGCTGCCGGCGCGGTGATGTGCTGTCGGGAAGCCGAAGTAGCGTGCCGGCGCCGGCAGGTCTAATCACCAGTTATGCTCCTAAGCCACATCTATTTCACTGTCGCTCCTCAAGAACTCCCGTCAAACAGCCGATGACGACTAGTGACGAATAGTCCGTGGACGCATAGTCCGTGGACCTATCGTCAATGGCTTCTTACGCTCTTCCTTCGAGGAGCCGGGGTATGGACATTCTCGAAGGGTTCGGGAAGCGCGTGCGCGAGCGACGAGTGAAGATGGGCATTTCGCAGGAGAAATTCGCTGCCAAATGCAAGCTCGACCGGACGTACATCAGCGGGATTGAGCGCGGTAAGCGCAACCTTTCCCTGCGGAACATCAAGGTCATCGCCGACGCACTTGATACCACCATTTCAGAACTCACGAAAGGGTTGTAAGGCTCCCGCGATCCTGCTTGCGAGTGCGATATGGCCGAACCGCTCGTGTCGGCAATTCGGGGGTCTGGCCTGACGATTTACGACTCCCTCCAAGGCCGGCTTGACCTGTTTCTCAATGACGACGATCTGGAGCGGATTTTGAACAAGGCGCTGCGTGGCCTTGTCCTCAACCAGCCCCTCCGCACACGCTCGAAAGTCCTGAAGTCAAAGGTCTGCGAAGCCCTCGGCTATCCGATTCCATCCTCGTTCAAGAGGACCCGACCCCGATTCCCCGGCCAGAATTTCGACACCTACGTGCAGAAGTCGAACAACCTCCAGATTTGGAACGAGGAAGTTTCGCCGTCGCGCCGGTACGTGCTGATCCGCGTGGACGAAAACGACAAGGTCAGCAAGGTTCGCGTGGTCACGGGCCCGATCATCGCTGCCTTCGACACGACGGGCACGCTGACCCGGAAGTATCAAGCCAAGAGCAAGTCCCTGGTCAATGGCTCGCAGCTCGTCAGCCCCGAAGACACGGACAACGTGAAGAAACGGCTCATCCAGGCGAAGTTACCGGAGTGGATCGGGTTTCTTCCGACCAAGAAACTCTTCACGGGGCTCTGCAAGTTGGTAGGCCAAGCCTTCGCCGATCCCGGCCGGGACCAAGAGCGGAATCGCGGGGGCTTCCTGCACGATGCGGTCTGCAAGTGCCTGGAAGGCCCGACATGGGCGGACAACGGACAGTTCCCGGACATCAAGGAGCAGCTGTTGGAAGTAAAGCTACAAACCTCGCCGACAATCGACCTCGGCCTTGTCTGCCCCGACAGCACCGAGCCGATCGCCGATATGCCAGAGTTTCGCCATTGCGACGTGCGCTATGCCGTTTTTTATGCGGTCATCGAGGGCACCCAAGTACGCCTGAACCACGTCATTCTAAGTACCGGCGCCGACTTCTTCAGCTTCTTCACGCGGTTTGGCGGATTGGTCACCAACAAGAAGCTACAAATTCCCCTGCCAAGGGATTTCTTCGGGTAGGCCGAACGCGTCCCAGACAAGCTCGTTGATTTTATGTTCCGCCGCTTCAGTTGCACGGCCGGCTTTCAAGAGCTTCGAGACTTCTTCCACGATTTGGCGAGAAGCAGCCAGGTCAGGCAGTGGAAACTTGGCGACGTATTGCGTCATAAACCGCCGCCGGCCAGCGTACAGCTTGTTGTGAAACACGGCATCGTAGTATTTCGTGATGAAGGTCGAATTCGCAACGGCCAGCATTAGCCGTAGCCAATCCGGATCTACCCCGTCATTCACCGTGATCCAGTAGCAGTCTCCTTGAATGATTGCCCCGCTGGCTTCGAAGAAGAATCGCGGGTGTTCGGAGATGTCTGGATACGCAATCTTCGGCTTTCCCCAATCATCCGGATTGTGAGGCACCCAGATTTCATACCACTTCCTGCCCCCCTCTATCACGTATGTCCTGCGGGTAAGCCGGGCCTTGTGCTGCTCAAAATAGGCTGCCGCTTTCGGATAATCGGCCAGTTCGATAGCGAATCGCTTGTCGTCCTTGGTCACATGGGGATATATCACCCGTTTCGTAGCCGGTTTCGGCAGCCACCGAGCGGCTTCGCGATGCGTCAGCAGTGGATGGAGAAGCTCCGCTTCCGGCTGTACATCTGCTCGTAGACTTTCCCAGTTGTCCCGGACGAAGACTTCATCGGCGGTTGATTTGATGCCCACCCGCACCTTCGCGATATCTCCAAACGTGGCTACCTGTCGCGCCGCTATGGTTTCCAGCCAGCCGTTCGTTTCAGTATTCGATAACGTCCACGAATCGGATTGAACCGCGAGTTTGCCTCTCTGGATATAGAACGCACCGGAAGGCGTTTCTACGAGGCCGCTCAGCTCGCTATCCCGCAGGGCCGACAGAACGGAATGTCGCTTCGTAGGCGCTCTCTCCGACCCATTACGATGCTCGTAAATCCGGTGGAATTCGCAGCGAGGGCGCGAATGCGTTTTGCCTTTGCGTGCTACGATGATCACCGGCAGCACAGCAGCCGTAAACAACTTTGTGTCGCCGAGGTCGTAAATGGCTTCGATCTCGAAGTGCGATGAAAACATATCTCGGAGGGAAGCCCCCGATTTGATCGTCAGGAACCGGTTCGAGGTCAGAAGGCCGATGACTCCGCCCGGCTTCAACACCGAGGTCATAGCTATCGCGAACGCGTGGTAGAGGTCAACTCGGCCAGCGAGACCGAACTGTCGAGAAAGGGCTTGCGCCTTCTTCGCCCCCATGACCTGCGTCCGCACATATGGCGGATTGCCGATTACCACGTCGTATTGCTGGGCCGGTTTTTCGTCGAACAGTCCGCGAGACTCGGCCAGACTGCCGATTCCTTCTTCCGAAAGGAAATCGCGATTGTGAAGCATGACATTCCCGACGCCCAGCCGCGCTAGGGCCACTCCGGCCTTTGCCAACTCGCCCGCATCAGTTTCGTACCCCTCAATGGTCATCCAGCGGCGCACGGGCTTCGAGAGGGCATTCGTGATCGCGACCAGCAAAGCGCCATCCCCACAGGCAGGATCGAGGATCCGAAACGGGCCGCTAACATGTCGGACCGCAGCAGCCGTGATATCAGCGAGGAACGCCGCCAGTTCCGGCGGGGTGTAGTGGACGCCGTGTGCTTTGGCGTGGTCAGGGGCTTTTTTCCCGGCTCGCATGTAGATGCCCTTGCTCCAGCTACGGCGAAGAGTTCGTTCTGCACGTTGTTGACACGTTGTTGACTATAAGTAACTCCCCGGTGGTCGTCAAGCCCAGCAGCGATTGCTAGAATTACTCCCTGATTCTCTCGAGCGGAGCGAGGCGGGGCATAAACACCGGCTGAAGCTGACCGGGGCCGCGATCTTGGCTTCCCGGGCTTCTACGTCCTTGCAGGCGGCCCCGGCTCCGTGGGGCGGCAACTTCGGCATCCGCAAATGCGACGTGACCACCATCCCGCCCATCGTCACCCGCGGCATCATGCTCGACATCGCCAAGCTGCGCGGCGTTGACGCCTTGCCGCCGCACTATCGCATCACCGTCAACGATCTCGAAGGCGCCATGAAGGAGCAAAAGGTCACGCTCAAGGTCGGCGACACCGTAATGATTCGCACCGGCACTTGCAAGTTCTGGGGCGCCAACGGCGGCGACCACAAGAAGGTCGGCAGCCACGACTCCGCCGGCATCGACCTCGAAGCCGCCCGCTGGCTCGTTGAACAAAAACGCGCCATCCTCGTCGGCTCCGACACCAGCGGCCTGGAATGGGCCCCCG
>SYHD01000365.1 GCA_005799265.1 Planctomycetia bacterium
AGTTCGCTCTCGACCAAGTTCTCGGACAGTGCGCCGCAGTTGACGGGCACGAAGGGCTGATCGACGCGTGTGCTCTGTTGAAAAATGGTGCGAGCGGCGAGTTCCTTGCCGGTGCCGGTCTCGCCCAGGATCATCACAGTCGAGTCGGTCGGCGCGATCGTGCCGATGAGACGCTGCACGCTCGTCATCGGCGTCGATTTCCCGACCATGATGCTCGGCCCCTCGGCGGCCTGCACGCGCGTCTGCAAGGCGATGTTCTTGTGCTTGAGTTCGCGTTTCTCGACGGCCTTGCGCAGGATCGTCTCGATCTGCGCCATCTTACACGGCTTGGTGATATAGTCGAACGCGCCAAGCCGAACCGCTTCCATGGCAGTCTCGACGCTGGCGTGCCCCGTCATGATGATGACTTCGGTTTCGGGAGATACCTGCTTAATCTTGTCGAGCACATCGATGCCCGTGAGGCCCGGCATGCGCAGATCGAGAATGGCGGCGTCGAAGACGCAATGTTCGAGCGACTTGATGGCTGACTTGCCGTCGGGACACACGGTGACTTCGTGTCCCAGGCGCGGCAGCTCGGTGCGCATGACTTCCTGTAGCGATTTCTCGTCATCCGCGAACAGGATGCGTAGGGGTTGATGCGACGCCAAGTCCACCCTCCTTTGCCAGCCTGCCGCAGCCATCCGTGGCCACGGGCCTCAAATCCGTATCGACATGATCAAGTCGAGCATGGTGTGAGGTTCCGAGATACGATAGGCGGGAAAGAATTTCAAGAGCAAATGATGAACGGCAACCTCGTTCCCAAGCTCCGTCTTGGAACACGTTACCTCGAAGCTCTACTGCGCGCACGTGCAGACTGAAAATCACAATTTCGGGCGCGGCAGAAAGGCCGAGCCTTGCGGATAATGCGTAGCCAGGCGAATCCTGGGAACGAGATGTCACGCGGCTTTGGCGCTTTGCTTGGCTGAGCTGAGCTTGAGAAATTCCTCGACGGGATCTTGCACCTCTTGCCCATTTTCCGCTTCGTTGGCGACCGGTTGGATCGGCAAGCGCACACTGAACGTGCTGCCATGGCCCGGCCCGTCGCTGACCGCTTCGATCTCGCCGCCGTGCTGCGTGACGATGCGATGGCTAATCGACAGGCCCAGGCCCGTACCTTTTCCGGTGCGGCTGCGCGTGAAGAACGGCTGGAAAATGTTCTGCAGAACGTCGGGCGTCATGCCGCAGCCGGTGTCCGTGAAAACGAGCTCGAATCGCCCATCGCGCAGAACGTGCGTGATCGAAAGAATGCCGCCTTCGTCCATGCACTCAAGCGCGTTGACGACGAGATTCAGGAAGACCTGCTTGATCTCCTGGGCGTTGACCCAGGCGAACATCGGCTCGGCCACGGGAAAATCGATGCGCTTGCCCTTGCAACTTTGCAGGTGTTTGACGACATCGAGCACCCCTTGAATGATGTCGGCCAAGTTGACTTGCTCGCGTTTGCGTTCTCCGCCGCGGCTGAAGGCGAGCAGTTTCTGCGTGATGTCCTTGCAGCGGAAGGCTTCCTCCTGAATCATCTTCAGATACTTGATGATGGTCTCACGCTCAAGCGATCCAATCGGCGCGGTACGGAGCAGATCCTTCAGCCTGGATTCGAGGGCCTCGCCGGCCAGAGCGATGCTGGCAAGTGGATTGTTGATCTCATGTGCGACGCCGGCCGCCAGGAAGCCGACGCCGGCCAACTGCTCGGAGCGCACAAGCTGCCGGCTGCGTTCGTTGACTTGCTGGGCGAGGTTCTCGTACATGGCGCGCAGCTTGTCGGTCATGCCGTTGTAGGCTTTCGCCAGGTCTTCGATTTCGTCGCCGCTGTTGATTTCGATGCGATGCTGGAAATCGCCGCGCGCGACTCGACCGACGCCCTCTTCCAGCTCGCGAATCGGCTCGGCAACCCAGCGATAGAAAAACCGCAGAAGGCCCGCCATCAGGAGAACCGCCATGATGCCAGAGCTGATGAGCAGCATGATGCTCTTGCGCGCCTCTTTGCGCGTGGTCTGGATCGCGCCGTGAATTTGCTTGGTGGTGATGTCGATCAGATCGCTGATGTGCGTTTCGGTTTCGAAAATCTTCTTGCGTAGAATTGGATTGCGATCGAGCAGGTCGAGCTGCCCCCCCGTAGCGGTGTGGTCAACATGCGCGGCCTCGTCGCGCAGAGCCTTGTCCAGCTCCTCGATGTCAGTCCTGAGATACTTGACGTAATCGAGTTCGGTTTTTGCGTCGTCAACGCGACCCTTATCAACCGTCTGCGCGAGTTCAGCACAATAGTCGTCAAGCTTGGCCTTGATAGGCTGGATGCGATCGAGAAGCTCGCTCGTCTGCAGTCCGGGCGGCGCGGTTGGGCGCTTGAGCTTGGAGATTTCTTCCTTGACGGCGACGGCCTTGCTGAGCTCTTCGAGTTTGCAATCGCACGCGCCCATGACGGCGCGGTAGGACGCCAACCCATGCAGGGTCCCGCCCAAGAGCAGCGCCATGAGGACCACCACAAGAAACATGCCCAGCATGAGTTTGTGGCGGATTCGCCAAGTGCAGGCCACGCCCTGACCTCCCTGTCAGTGGCTCCGCTCGCCGGCCGAGAGCCTGCGAGCGCGCGGTATCTCAACGAACACCTTCGCGTAGATTCGTGGGGAACTCTACCAGAAGGAAGCCCGATTTTGGAGAGCAATTTGCCGCACTGCGCCACGCACCAAGAGAGGCAAGGTAGTGAGGTGAGTGAGACGCGCGGAACCGCGTCGTGGCCAAGATGTCGCATGAAATATCCGTAGCAATGGCTTCAAATCGCCGAAATACTCGCGGCGGCTCGAAGCTTGGCTACGGTGCGCCAATCAGATGCCGAGGCCCGGCCAGCGCATTGGTGCAATCGGCTGCACGCGCGGCGGCGGGATTTCAGCGGATGCCGGCCAACGCGGCGCAATCGGCTGACGCGGCGGCGGGGGCGGGATTTCCTTCGTCGCCGGCCAAATCGGATTGAACGGCGGCGGCGGGCCAGGAGGCGGAATCTTGGCCGGCGCCGGCCAACGAGTATCAATCGACGGTGCCGGCGGAATTTCCGCTGGCGCCGGAAAACGCGGGTGAAACACGGGCGGCCCCGGCGGCGCGTACGGCGCGATCAACGGGCCCAACCACTCGAATGCCGAGGGGAAAAGCCGCAACATCGTGAACGCGTCGTGTCGCCCGTCTGGCTCGAACGCCACCGCCACGCCGATTCCCTTGAACTTGGCATAATAAAGAAAGCTCTCGACCTGGGCGTCGATGTTGAACTCATCCCGCCCTGCATAGCCGACGAACATGGCCAGCTCCCCATTCTGGTAGCGGGTCTTGATGAGAAGCTCAAGCGGATTGTTGCAGGCGATGTTGACGAGCGCCTCTTCACCGACGCCAAACACCGGCTGGATGACGTTGGCGGTGCGGATCGTAGCCGTGCCGAAATAGGTGGCCATGATCTCTTTGGGGTTGTCGAAGCCAGTGCGCCAACCCCAGCGCCGCGGATCGAACTTGGCGCGCGGATTGCCATCAACGTCGGCCCAGCGCATGTTGAGCGGCGGATGAATGCCGATGACGGCGCCAAAGCACTGCCGATGCCGTAACGCCAGGTTAAACGCGGCATGGCCCCCCATCGAGGCGCCGGCGAGCACATGGGCGCAGCGCTCCGGGCGAATCGGATAGCGCTGGGTAACGAAGTCCCACACATCCTGAAACAGAAAATCCTCGTAGGATCCGGCGCCCGAGTTCAAGAAAAAGCTGCCCGGCTTGGTGAACGATCCCCCCGTGCCGTCAAGCGAACCGTCCGGCGCCGCCACGATGATCGGCGGCATCTTCCCCTTCACGATGGCGTCGTCGATCAACGGCACGACCGACAAGAAAAATCGCTCGTCTGCCGAGAACGGATGCATGAACAACATGATGGGATATTGCTGGCGCGGATCGTAGCCCGGTGGGAGATAGATGTAGAGATCGCGCCACTCGAACATCGCGCGCGACCAAATGCGATTGTCCTTGCCGTGATTGCGGGTGTGATCCACCAGGCTGCCGCGCAGGCCGTGCAGGCCAATGTGTCGGGTCTCGTCCTTGCCCTTGGGGTCTTTGTCCACGGACAGGGCCGTCGGCGCCACGTATTGGCTCAACATGGCGGTCGGCAACATCAAGAACACGCTGAACGCGACGACAACACCAAGATGTCTCATGGAACTTCCCTCAGCCATTGGCAAAACGGAACGATCTCGCGCGTCAGGGAAACTCTGACGCTTATCCCACTTAATCCATCGGCTCCGGCGCTACGTCGACTGTGAGCCGACAACGCAAAATCGGTAAATCCCGCCCAAATTGTGGAAAACTATGACGGCTTGGACATTTCCCGGCAATCTGCGACAATGGGAATGGAGGCGACACCTCCACCCCATATTGCACATCTTGACACGAGGAGCGCACGATGGCCGCCACAACGGACCTGACCAGAAAACGCTGCGTGTCATGCGAGGTCGGCGCCAAATCGCTGACGGCCGAGCAAATCGCTGAATTGCTACCATGTGTCCTGGCATGGAATCTATCGACGGATGGCAAACGCTTGCGCCGCGAATGGCGCGTCCTTGATTTCATGACCGCGCTAGAATTCTTCCAACGCATTGCCCAGATTGCCGAGAGTGAGGATCATCATCCCGATTTCCATCTGGTCGGCTATCGCAACGTGGCCATCGAAATCTGGACCCATGCGGTCGGTGGCTTGACGGAAAACGATTTCATTTTGGCAGCGAAAATCGATCAGTTGCCGATAGCACTAAAAACCCAGTAGCGCCAGACAGAACACCATCGCTTGCTGTTTCGCGTGCGCCGTGGCATCTGCTAAGATGAACGCATGACCTTCGTCTACCCGATCCTTCTGGGCGGACTCCTCCTCGCCGGTTTGCCGGTGGTGTTGCACTTTCTCGCTCGCAAGAAGCCCAAGACGCTCGTGTTCCCCGCGTTCCAATTTCTCATGCAGAAACAACGCCAAAGCACACGCAATCTGCGGCTCAAGCATTTGCTTTTGCTCTTGATGCGTATGGCCTTGATCGCGCTCGCCTGTCTCGCGCTGTCTCGGCCTCGCTTGTTTCATGAGTCGTTGGGACTGAGCCGGGAGAGGCCGGTCGCTATGGTGCTCATCTTCGACACGACGCCGAGCATGAATTACCAATCGGGCGACGTGACACGTCTCGACTTCACGAAAAAGCGTGCCCTTGAGCTTCTGGATGAGTTGTCGGACGACGGACGATTTCTCGTGCTCGACGCGGCCGATCCGGCGAACTTCGCTCGCGAGGAATGGAGCCGATCCATCGAAAAGACTCGGCAACGGGTGCGCAACCTCGCGATCCGCCCGCACAGCGTTCCGGTGACGCGCGGACTCGACGAAGCACTACGGCGCTGCGCACAATTGGAGGACGCCGATCGCATGCCGCGCTTCGTGTGCGTCTTTTCGGATCGGACCCGCGCATCCTGGAACGCCCACCCGGAAGTGCGCCAACCCGGCAACGTGAAGCTGCTGTACTTCGATGTCGGCATCGACAAATCGATCGATCTCGCTCTCACGCACGCCGAATTCGCGCGCGGCCAGCAATCGTTTGCTCAAGGTGAAACGATCGTCCTGAACGCCGTCGTGAAGGCTACGGGCGATCGCATCAGGAACACCTTGATTTGCCAACTCGGCAAGAGTGAATTCAAGCAGGCATTCGAGCTTGACAAGGGGGCGCACCGCACCTTGACTTTCGAGATTCCCTCCGCCGACTTGACGCCTGGATTTCATCAGGCCAAACTACGCTTCGAGACGACGAGCGACGCCCTGGCGTTCAATAACGTCCGTCACGTGACCTTCGCCATCCACAAGAAGCCGCGCGTTCTCGTGCTGGCCGACGATGTCACAAGCGTGCGCCAATTCGCTTGGGCGCTTGAGGACTTGAATTGCGATGTCGACCGTAAGACGCTAGAAGAGCCGATGCGGCATCACGACTACGCCGCGATCTTTCTTGTCGATGCCGCGGCTCCCCCCGATGCGCTCTGGCAGAAGTTGGCGGACTACGCTCAGGAGTACGGCGTGTGTGTCATCCCCGGCGGCGACCGGCTGCAACCGCGTGCCTACAACAGCACCGCAGCGCGCAAGCTTCTCCCCGCGGCGTTCGGCGCCAGCATCAAAGCTGATCCGGGCAGCGCGTGGAACCTCGAAGCGAACCACTTACAGCATCCCTTCACACACCCTTTCCGCGCCTGGATCGATTTGCCCAACCTCGATTTCCTGCGCCATCCGCGCCTCGCCAAGCAATACTGGGAAGTCATTCCGCCCGAGAAGGACAAGGATATCGCCGTCGTCGTCGCCTATCAAGACGACAAACAACGACCCGCCATCGTCGAACGCCTCATGCCCAAGGGGGGCAAGGTCCTGTTATTGACCACGCCGATGGACGAGCGCACGCCGGCATGGAACAACTACGATCAGCGCGTGACCTCCTTCTACATCACGTTAACGAGCCTGTGTGCACGACATCTTCTCGCGGAACCGGCCGGGGCGAGGATGAATCACATTTTCGGTCAGACGCCTCCCGTCGTGAAGCAAGACCCGTCTTTGCCGAAGGGCACGCTGATCGGTCCGGACGGTACCGCCGAGATTCGCTTCGATGAAAAACAACGCTGGCTCGGCGACCGCCTCACGAAAGCTGGACACTACACTGTGACAGGCTCAAATCCCGAGGCGCAGAAAACTGAAGTGCTTGCCAGGTTCAGCATCAACGAGGCAAGTGAGGAAAGCGATCTGAGCCGCATCCCGAAGGAGGAAATCGAGACCTCGCTCGGCAAGGACTCACTGATCGCACAGGATCGGCGCACATCATTGCTCGAATCGATCAACGATTACTGGGATGAGCCGATGGAGTTGTTCCCTTGGCTGATGATCGGCATCCTGTTCTTGCTGGCTCTGGAGAATCTGCTGGCGAATCGCTTTTATCGAAAGGACGCAGTGGCCGAATGATGTTCGCCGATTTCAATCTGTCCGCCGAACCCGCGTGGCCGTGGCCTGCGCCGACCATCGGCGCCGTCGCGTTTGCGCTGATTGCGCTCACGGTCTGGACCTACGTCGGCGTCAAGAAGGCGACCTGGCGGCACGTCGCAATCGTCCTCGCGCTGCGACTCGGCGCCCTTGCCCTGGCATTCGCGATGCTGATGCGTCCGTCCTTCGCGATGACCTATCTGGACGGCGTCGAACCCGCCAAGTGGCTGGTCGTTCTCGATGCGTCCGAGAGCATGAACGTCGCCGACAGCGAAGGCAAACCGACGCGCTGGCAACTGATGACGAATCTCTGGGAGTCGCCCGAAGTCAAACGCCGGCTCGAACGGCTGGCCAGCGAGCAGAAGATCGAGTTCGTCAGATACCTCGGCGACACCGACTTGCGTCCCCATGAGCCAGGCGCGCAAGCTTCAGGAAAACGTACCGACATCGGCACGTGGCTACACAAACTTTGGCTCAAGCACGGACACGAAAAACGCCTGCGCGGCATCGCCCTCTTCAGCGACGGCGCCGACAACGGCGCCAAGTTCTTGCCCACGGAAGAAGCCAAACGATGGCGCGGCATTGCTCCCATCCATGCGTTCGGCGTCGGCGACCCCAACAATGCCAAGTTCAAGAAAGACCTCGGCCTGACCAGTATCCGCGTCGCCGCCGATCTGCCCATCTCCGTCAAGTCAAGATTCACCCTCGAGTCGGTGGCACAGGCGCCGGGGCTTGTGAGTGAAGAGATCGTGATCGACGTGACCATGGAAGATGTCGTGAGCCGAAAAAGCTACACCGTCGTTCGCGGGCACAAGTTTAGCGTCAAACAGGACAAGGACCAACGGATCAAGCTTGAGGGCATCGCTCCGGAGTTGCCGGGCGAATACAAGCTGACGTTGAAAGTGACGCCGCATCCTGACGAAGCGAACACGGCAAACAATGAGATCAGCACCTTTGTGCAGGTGGTCAAAGAAAAACTAAACGTCCTGTGGGTCGATCGGCCGCGCGTCTACGAGCCGACCTTCGCGATCCGCACGCTCCGCGCCGAGCAACGCTTCGAGGTGCATCATTTCATTGCGCCGAGAAATCTTAAGGGAGAGCCGCTCAAATTCTACAAGTTCGACAAGCAGCATTACGACGTTATCGTGATCGGCGACATCAGCGCCCAGCAATTTCACCTGGGCGACATGACGTTCTTCGGCGAAATCAGCAAGCTCGTGAAGGAAAAGAAGACCGGCCTGCTGATGCTGGGCGGCACCGAGACGTTTGCCAAAGGCGGCTGGCACGAACAAGCGGCGATCATGGAACTGATACCGGTAACCTTCGACCACGCCAAGCCGGTGTTTCAGGAAAGCCCGGTCCGTGCATTGCCCGTGAAAGGGGCGACACGCTTTCCGTTTCTGGAATTGATGCCTGATGCGAAGGCGAACGACAAGCTATGGACCGAGGAATTCGAGCCGCTCGACGGCATCGCCCCGATCGGCGCTATCACCAACAAGGGCACGCCGCTACTTGAACGCGACAAGGACACGCCAATTCTGATCGTCACCAAGGCCGGCGAGGGACGCACGGCGGTCTTCGCGGGCGATTCGACAGCGCGCGCGTGGGTCCAGTCGGCGGAGACGTTCGGCGCCTACCAGCTATTCTGGAAGCACCTCGTTCTCTGGCTCGCCTGGCAGCAGGATCAAGAAAGCAAACTCTGGATCGAGCTGGATCAACGCCGCATCAAGCTCGACCTCGACGAAAAGCTCGGCTTCAAGTTCGGCCTGCGCAACAAGGAGGGACGCCAATTGACGGACGCCAAGTTCGACGTGCAGGTGCTTGATCCCAAGGGTACGCCGCGCGCGGCCGATTTTTTTCGCGAGCAGCAGCATCAGCGCGGCTCGTATCAATCCGCCAAGGACGAAGGGGAATATCAGGTTGTCATCAAAGGCACGGCGCCGGACATCAGCGCCGAGGCGACGGCGCGTTTCCTCGTCGTCTCCGAGGACATCGAAAAGCTGCGCCCGCTG
Source organism: Planctomycetia bacterium (assembly GCA_005799265.1). Taxonomy (GTDB): domain Bacteria; phylum Planctomycetota; class Planctomycetia; order Gemmatales; family Gemmataceae; genus SIAQ01. The sequence continues at coordinate 9,055 of SYHD01000365.1, forward strand.
GCCGAACACGAGAAGCTGGCGAGCATCGCCGAGGCGTCCGACGGGCGATTCCACCCGGCGACCGAGCAAGAGCTACTGAACTTCCTTGACGAGTTGAAGAGCCAGGCGAGCGGCGAAGGCCGATTGAAGACGTCGCACTGGCCCGACTGGAAACGGCTGCCCGCATCCGAGCAGATGCGCGATCAAGTGCCGGCGCTATGGCACTCGTTCGCGTTGGTCGGCTTCGTCCTCTTCGTGGCGTTTTTGGCGTGTGAGTGGTTCTTGCGGCGACACTGGGATTTGGCGTGAAGGTGCTAAGGTGGCACGACGCTCCGCATCCTGAAGCTGCGACGCGAAGCGTCGCACCACAATGCGGCCCTATTGTGAAATCGGCATCGGTACCGAGTCCTTGGGCGGCGGCCTGAGCACCGGCCGCGGCGGGATGCGATAGTCGTTCAGATGCTTGTAGTGGCCGTCTTTGCCGAATGCGACAGGATCGTTGATGTAATTACGATTGAGCGCCTGGGCCACCATTTCACGCAGCCGCAAATTTTGCTTCCAGACACTCCGATAGTCCTCAATTTCCTCGGAAAACTTGGAGTCTTTCTTGGTTTTCTTCGTGAAATTTTCGAGCCTTTCGAACTCCTTCTTCTCGATATCCGCAAACTCCTTGTTCGACGCTTCCTCCTCATCCTTGAAGGAGAGCACGATCGCGTGTCCGATACGGCCGAGCAGGCGATAAGCAAACTTCCGCTCAGGTTTATTGAGGCTCTCGAAGAATTTTTCAGCCTCGTCGAAGCGTTTTTCGCGGATGTAGAACTCGCCAAGATCGAGTGAATGCTCGAGGCCCGCGCCCAGTTGGGTCTGTCCTTCGGGATAGGCATACTTGTCGACGAGTTGCTGCAGTTCCTTCTCGTCGGTCTTCGGCTTGCGGCCGTTCTGTATCTGAAAGTCAATCGGCAGCGGCGGCAGGTGTTCGTTGGGCGGCCCCTTGGCCTGCTGGTCGCGATGGTTGTGATACCAGCCCGCGAACAGCCCCCCCAGAAGCGCCGCGAAAACGCCAGCGACCAGGAGCACGCGCAACCAGGGAAAAGACGCGCTCTTCGTCTCCGGCAAGACTTGGGTGGCACTATGGCGCAGCGCCCCCGACGCGGTACCCAAAAAGGAAGCAGAGATCGACACGGCCCCGGCGCCGAGGTTGAGCGCCTCGCACAGCCGATTGATGTCGCGCACGATTTCGCGGGCCGTCTGAAAGCGGTCCTCCGGCTTCTTGGCCATCATTTTGTGAATGATGATGCACAGTTCGGTCGGCAGATCGGGACGAATCGCGGCGAGCGGAGGCGGCTCCTCGTGAACGTGTTTGTAAGCCACGTCAACGGGAGAGGCGCCGCGAAAAGGCGGCGTGCCGGCGAACATGTGATAGCACGTCACACCGAACGAATAAATGTCGGTGCGCGGATCGACCGGCCGGCGCTCAACCTGCTCCGGGCTCATGTAAAGCGGCGTCCCCATCGTCACCTGGCTGAGCGTCAACGACGGCTGCGAGCCCCCCTCGGCGAACTCACGCGATAGACCGAAGTCGGCGACCTTCACCTCGCCTTTTTTTGTGAGCATGATGTTCTCGGGCTTGATGTCGCGATGAATCAGCCCTATCTCACTGGCACGCTGCAGCGCCGCAGCGACCTGCGTCATGATGTGCAAACCGAGGGCGAGTTCGGGCGTCCCTTTCTTCTGAATGAACTCGCCCAGGTTCTTGCCTTCGACGTATTCGAGCGCGATATAGTTGACGCCGTTGGCCTGCCCGATCATGTAAATCTGCACGATGTTGGCGTGCGTGGCGCGGGCGACGTTCTCCGCCTCGGCCTTGAATCGCAAGAGCGAGCGTTGATTGGAGGCAAGTTCGGGATTGAGAAGCTTGAGCGCGACCTTGCGTTTGAGAGAAGTTTGCTCCGCCAGATAGACTTGCCCCATGCCGCCGCGGCCTAGCCGGTGCAGAATGCGAAACTCCCCCAGCACCTGGCCCGTCCAATCCACCTCGTCGTCGGGCGCGGGTGACGTGATCGGCTGAGTACTCGGCGTCGATTGTTCCGGCGGCGGGATCGCACTGTCCATCGCGCCTCGCTCCTTGTTCAAGGATGAAGGATGAGAAAGACCATTTTCATCCTTCATCCTTCATCCTTCATCCTTCATTCTTCCGCCGCAGGGCTTCGGGGAGTTGAATATGCCCGCAGGTCGTATTGGCGTGGGCCGTGTAAAGCAGTTTGCCGTCGGGAGAGAAGGCCACAGCTGTCACCTGACTGTCCATCTCGAAGGCGACGCGCTCGTTTCCCTTGGCGTCCCAGAGCCGCAGCGTCAGATCCTCGCCCGCAGAAGCGAGCCAGGCGCCGTCCGGGCTGAAGGCAATGGCGGTTACGGGGCCGTCGTGGCCGATCAGCTCTTGCTGTAGCTGTCCGAGGGAGACATCCCAAAGACAAACGGAGCAATCGAGCGACGCGCTAGCGACCAGGTCGCCAGAGGGATGCACGGCAATGGCTGCGGCGCCGTCGAAGAAGGTGGCGATCTCGGCGCGTTCGGCGAGGTTCCAGAGACTGATCGCGCCGTTGGAACCGCCGGTCGCCATCCAGTCGATGCCGCCGACCGCGAGTGTGTTGTTGCCAGGCAGGAAGGCGAGGGACTCGATCGAGCAGCCGTCGAGCGCGTCGGGAATGAGGAGGATCGGTTCGCCATCGACAACGCGCCAGATCAATACGGCGACGCCAGCGCGGCTGCCCGAAGCGAGCGTCGCGCCATCGGGGCTGAAGGCGAGCGCGGTGATCGATTCGTCCCGCCCTTCCCAGTCGGCGATGAACTTGCCGGCCGCGTCCCAGAGGCGGATGCGATTGGCGATGGCGCCGGCGATCCACTTGCCGTCGGGGCTAAAGGCGACGGTCTGGACGGCGTCCTTGCTGTCGAGCGTGGTGAGCGTCTGGCGCGTGCGGGCGTTCCAGATGCGCGCCGCGCCGCCGCCGCCGTTGCTCAGCAGTCGGGCGCCGTCGGGGGAAAGCGAGACGGACGTCTTCGCCTTGGGGCGCGGTCCGATGTCGGCGTAGGCTTGGCCGGTACGCGGATTCCACAGATGGATGATGCGCTCGCCGTTGCAGGCGAGATAGTTGCCGTCCTGGCTGAAGGCAAGCGTGTTAATCTCGCCGTTCGGGATCTTGAGGCAATGGAGAATCTTGCGGGTCTCGAAATCCCACACCCGCACGGACTGCCACGAATCGCCGCTCGCCAGGAGCCGGCCATCGGCGCTGAACGCCAGCGCGGTCACTTGCATGGCATGAGCATTGAGCAACACGACCGGCTGTAACGTGCCCGCGTCCCAAACGCGCGCGGTCGTGTCCCAACCCGCGGAGACGATGTACTTCCCGCTCGGATGCCAGGCCAGCGCCGGCACGCGATCGGTATGTCCGGTCAGGACGCCGACGTATTTTCCAGTCAGCAGATCCCAAACGCTGACGGTCTTGTCCTCGCTGGCAGCCGTGAGGAGTTTGCCGTCGGGGCTGATCGCCAGAGCGCTGATCGGCTTCTTGTGAAAAGTGAGGCTTTTCGCGAAAACGGGATGGTGTCCCGGCGCGTCCCAGTAGCCGATCGAGCCGTCGTCGTGCCCGGTGGCCACGAAGCTGGGATCGGGATGGAACGCCAGCGCCGTCACCCAGGAGGGTTGCGGGATCGAAGTCAACAATCGCCCGGAAGAGGTGTCCCAGATCGACAGATCATCGCTGCAAGAAGCGAGCACTCTTGCGTCGCCGTTGAAAGCCCACAGGGTCTCCATGTCGCTCAAGGAATAACACGCGATCTGCTGACCGGACGCGGGATTCCATTTGCGCAAGCTGCCGGTTTCCTCGATGGAACTGAGCCAGCCGTCCTTGCCGAAGGCGACCAATTGCACGTCGCCGTCGGTGTGTGACCTCGGTTCGCCGAAGGTGCTCATGCTGGGCTTCGCCAAGGTCGGATTTAAAGTGGAGGTCATGCGCACGTCACCGGAGCATAGAATAAAGGGTAGTGCCCGCGTTTCGTGGGGGGAGTGCCAGCAAACTCCTGGGGGGCGTTGGCAACCTGCCCCACGATACGCAACATCCAACGGATGGTAAATTTTACAACACTTTCGCCCGCGTGCGGCCCCGTTTGGCGAGAACTTGAGGAAATCGCGGGCGAATCTCCGTTTTATTCCCTGCATTGTACCGCAAAGTCGACAAAAACGCCACAAGCGAAAGAACTTGCCTCATGGGAGAATTCGAGTACATCCGTTGGATCCGGCAGTCAACACCCGCCTGGCCGCGCGTGCTCGTCGGGCCTGGGGACGACTGCGCGGTGATCGAGCCCCCTGCTGTGGTAGGTGGTAAAGGCGGCCCTCTCCTCGTCACGACTGACATGTTGCTGGATGGCAGCCATTTTGTGCTGGCGGAGGTCGGCCCGCGCCGCGTCGGCCGCAAAGCTATGGCGGTTAATCTCAGCGACATCGCCGCGATGGGGGGCAGGCCATTGGCGGCGTTCGTCAGCGTTGGCTTACCTCGCAACAACGCCAACGCCAGCGCCGCAGAGTTGTATCTCGGCATACGTGAACTCGCGGACGCGTTCAGCACACCTATCGCCGGGGGGGACACCAACAGTTGGACGGGCGAGCTCGTCGTCTCGGTCACGCTGCTGGGCGAAGCCGGCTTCCAGGCCCCGATTCTACGCAATGGCGCCAAACCGGGCGATTGGCTACTCGTGACCGGGACTCTGGGCGGCAGCATCCTCGGCAAACATCTCGACTTCACGCCGCGCATTGCCGAGGCGTTGCAATTGCAGCAGCAGGCCCCTATCCATGCGATGATAGACATCAGCGACGGTTTAACGGCCGATGCGTATCACATCTGCGAAGAGAGCGGCCTCGGTTTGGTGCTGTGCGCGGAACAAATCCCAATCAGCGAAGCGGCCGGGCGCATGAACGACGCCCGGACGCCGCTCGAACACGCCATGACTGACGGCGAGGACTTTGAATTGGCGTTCGCGGTCGCCCCTGAGGACGGCGCGCGCCTGGTGCGGACGCAGCCCATCGACGGAATCATGTTGGCGCACGTCGGCGTGTTTGTTGGCGAGAAAGGGCTATTTCTGGAACAAGCGAGGACGCGCCGACCGATCGAGCCACGCGGATACAAGCATCCCTTCGCTTGAGTAACCATCGCGAACGTGCTCGGACCGGCATAAGCCCGGCAAACCAGTCAAACTTTGCCGCTCCGGCAAGAAGCACTCGGAAATAGCATTGCAGGGCGGACGAATTTTCGCGGGAGTTTATGGATCGTTCAGCCGATTCTAATTATGCCGTGAGTGCGGCGCTCGCCCCCAAGAGCCAGGCCGCAAGAATTCATTCATCGCATGGAAGTGCCGTCAGGCCAGCCGATGCAAGCAAGTCCCTGTGTGAGGGGCGCTGGTTGCGTCACGGGTTCGGCACGGTTTTCTGGGTCAAACCTGGTAAAGGAGTCGCAATGAAGAAGTTCGCTTGTCTCGCAATTGCCGTGCTCGGCCTCATGTTCACCGCGCAGGGCGTCAACGCGGACGGCTGGCGCAGCTCCCAATACGGCGGCTATCAGCCGTGGTGGAACATTTTCGCCAAACGCAATCCGTACATGTCGGTCGAGGAAGAACGCCTCCAGCGTTTCTGGCACGACTACTATGACTCGCTGAAACGCTACTACGGCATGCTCGACCGCATCGACTGGGTCGCCTACTACAAGAACCACGGCTACCAGATCAATGCCGGTGGCGGCGGTGGCGGCCACGGCGGTGGTAGCCCGAGCCGCGTTCAGTTCGCCCCGGTCTTCGTCAGTCCGCAGATGCAATGGGCGACGCCGAGCGCCCACGCCGCCGCGCCGTCGGGCCCCACCATGCCGTTCATGCCTGCCTATCCGAGCTACGGGCCCGGTCCCGGACCTATGCCCGGCCCCATGCCCGGACCTTATGGATACTGAGCGGACACCCCGCGCATGACTTGACTCGATCAACGCAACTCGCTTGACATCTGTGTCAGGCGAGTTGTGTTCATTTTTCTTCCTCCCACGCCAGATCACGCACGACGAACGGCACCTCGAATGCCACCGTGCGCGGCGCCTTTGTCAGGCACAACGTCGGCTCATCCTTACCAGTCGCTTTGGCCGCGTAATGCAGTTCGACCTCGAATCCCTTCTCGTTGTCCAACTGACGATACGACCCCTTGATTTGCCGATAACCCACCCCGCGCTGATCGACGAGCGCTAACCGCTCCATCGCGACATCGATCGCGCCGCGCACCGCAATGAAGCCGGGCCGCACGCGCACGATCGCTTGCTCGGGGGTTTGCGGCGTGAGCGCCTGCAGATTATCCAGTCGAAGACGCACAATGAGATCGCCTTCGTCGGAGGTATCCGTTTCCAGCACCTTGACCGTGATGCCGTGGAACCCGCGCACTTCCTTGCCGACCGCCTTGAGAACGCCCGGCACTTCGACCAGGCTCGGGCGCACCAACGTTGCGAGGCGGACAAGGCCGTGCAGTTCCTTGACTGACCGCTGTGGCCTGGGCCACGGGATCGCTTTCAAGTGCAAGAGCCCGCCGAACTGGATCTCGCCGACATGGGCCAGCAGGTATGGGATATGCTCCGGCGCCGGCGTGCCGCGCAGAAGCGGCGCTGTCCGCACCCACGTTTCACGGCCGTCCGGATCGACGATCTTCGTGATCTCGACTATCGGCAGCGTGGGGATCTCCAGACGCGGTTCTGGCCGCACCTCGACAGCGAAGATCGCGTGCGGGATCTTGGCGTCGAGCGATCGATCCGTCATCAACCAACGAACTCGCACCCGAACGCTATGACGCACGTCTTCAGTCCATACAGGGACCGCTGCGGCCGCGAAGACCAGACGCGGCGCCGTGAAAGGGCCGCCATGCCCCGCGCGAGCATACATGATCGGGATTCGTTCCTGTTCGCGTTGGCTGACCATCGTCTTGAGCCTGGCCGCCGCGAGAGCGTAGTCGCTTTCTTCCAGGAGCGCCGCGTCGCGGCAATCGCGCCAAGCCTGCCAGTACGGGACCGATCCCGAGTCGAACTTGCCAATGCGATGCTTGCTGGAGGTTGGCCCCAGGCGCAGTCCCATCAGACTTTCGACCTCGCGCAGCGCATCGACGACCGTGATGTTCTGAAACCGCAAACGAGTCGGCGTCGCCTTGACGATATCTTCGATGAGAACGCGATCCTCGATTCGCTCGATCAGCAGTATGGCCCGGCGTTGCGTCTCCAGATCGGCGTTTGTCATCGCACCGCGCAGCACGGGGATCGCCGCCTTGCCGAGTCGCTCCAGCGCCTTCGCGGCGCGTTCACGCTCGAGGTAGTTGCCGCTGCCGAGCTTTTTCGCCAACTCCGCGGCGCCTTCCTGCGCATGCGCGAAGACCGGCAGTATGAAGACCACGATCGAAGTGAGGGCAATGCGTCTCATCATAGTTAGACGTGAAGTATGACAATATGGTTCCCAACGGAAAAGCCCACGGCGACGGCGTGGGCTTTGATTTCGCATACCCGAGCCGGAGCGCCATGGACGCTCAGGCTCGAAAACCTCCTCACGGCACGTGCAGATTCTCGAAACGGAACGGCACGCCGATCGTGTGCGTGCGCGTACCGAACAGAACGAGATCGCGCGGCTCCGCCTGGCCGGGATTCGCTTGATAGACGATGGTGGCGGTGCGCGAGATGGAGCCGTTGACGAAATTCGTGCCGTCCGCCGTCACGCTGCCGGTCTTAAACTTCTGCCCTTTGGCGTCCACCAGATCGGGCAGATCACGCTGGTTGCCCGTGCCCGACATGCGCACACCGTTGGGGCCGATGACGATGCCGCCGCGGATCGCCACGTTGCCGCGGATAATAACGTTGTTGCCGTTGACGACGATCGCGCCGTTGAAGGGGTCGGGCGTGAGATTGTCCATGCTGACCTGGACTTCGATATCGCCGTTCTCCAGTTTCTTGACGGACTGAACTTTCAACGTGCCGCCGTTGGGACCATCCACCGATTTTCCCGCAGCGTTCATGACGTTCGCCATTTTCGCGACCACTTCGTTTTGCAAATCGACTTGCAGCGCGAGTTTGCCGAGCACTTCCTTCAGCAGTTTGGCGGCTTCGGGGCCTTCCTTGACGCGAATCTCCGTCAAACGGCTCGGCTGACCTTGCATGTCCCCCATGTCGATGAACATCTCGATATTCGAGATCGGCAGCGCATGTCCCGTCTGATCGAATAACTTGTCAAGCTGTGGTCGGCCGACGATGCCGCTGTTGAGCAGCTTCGGTTCGACGCTGACGAGGAACTTCAACGTCAGCTCCTTCGCCTTCTCGTCGCGGTAGACGGCCAATGCCGTCCTGACCGCGCCGGAGTAGCTGACAAACGTTTTCCCAGGGCCGCGCGGCGTCAACAGAATCGGCCCTGCCGCCACGGGTTTCGGCTGGGGATAGTAAATGCGTCCCTTGCCGCCCTTGTAGATATTAGGAGCGTTCGCCGCATTCAGATCCACCTTCTCCATGAGGTCCGCTGCCTCGCGCAATTGATCGAGTGCCTGCCAGAAGCTGGTCTTGCCGGTGTCGAGCGTGAGCTTCTTGTCGTTGATCTTGGTCGCGTCGCCGGTGAACTGGATCGGGTAGCCGCTGACGCTTGACAGCTCATTGATGGCCTGTTGAACCGTGGCGCCGTCGAGCTTGAGGTGGACCTCTTTGGGCACGAGGATTTGCTGCGTGACGAGCCGTTCTTCAAAAAGTCGGATTAGGTCGGCGATGCGGCGATTCGTCTCCACATCCGCCGTCTTGCTCGCGCGGCGAAGAGACTCCAACGCCGGAACGCCAATCGCTTCGAGTTCCTTGCGTGCCGACTCGCGTTGCGCAAACGAAACGTGGCCAAGCTTCTTGACGAGCGCTACGATCCTCGCGTCGTCTGGCGTGGGCGTCTGCCCAAAGATGAATGAACCGGCGATCAGGCAAAGGGCTATTGCGAGGGTCCACGGCCTTGCGATCATGGCTGTCTCCGTTCAATCGGAATGGCAATATCCAATCAATCGGCCATTATCACAGTTTTGGTGAACATTGCAAGCGTGAATTCAATTCGTTTAGTGTTCGCGTGGCGTCATGCGAGCGCTAAACGACAATAGGCAGCTCACTTCTTGATCGAAACCAAAATCGGCGCACTTGAATAGTGAACCTTCACCACGAAATTAATCGACACATTGGCAATCACGCTGATCGGCACATTGTCGATCGGCATCGCGTTCGGGGCCGCTTTGATTGTGATGAAACCTTTGCTGCCGCCGCCCAGCAGCGTCTTGCTCTTGCCCGTCACAATCGTGACGCCTGGCGGCAGCGGATTGCCGATCACCGATCCCAGATGTTGCAATAGGATGTCGAGGAACACGCCCTTGTCGTAGTCCGGCCGGCGCTGCACAGTCACGTCGATCTTGACCTCCTCGCCGGGTTTCAGCGTGATGTTGTTGGTGCTCGTCTCGACCTTGAGGATGTCGGACGGCGTCGTGACGGCGACGGTTTGCATGTTCACATCGAACTTGCCGCGTCCGCCGCCGGGCAGGTAGATTTCCTGATTCGGCGTGATGCCGCGCACGAGCGTCTCCTCCTTGCCGTCGATCATCGCCTTGGCCGTGCCGACCAATTCGACGTTGACCGCAGTCAAGTTCGCGTCCGGCGCAGCGGTGAGAATGATTACCCCCTGCGTCATCGTTGGATGAATCGTCAAGGCACTGGCCGTGACTTCTTTCGGCAGCCCCTTGATCGCGACCTCGACAGGACCGGTGAAGCCGTGCAGCCGATTGACGTGGACGTACCACGACGTCGAAGTGCCGGGGCCGATCATCGTCTTGTCGGGATCGCAACGCAGCGTGAAGTCCGGCACCGCCCAGTCCGCTTCGATGCAATACACCGACGACTCCGAGCCTTTGCTGTTGAGATCGCGCACGCGCAGCACGTGATCGCCGTCGGCAGTCGGCGTGAAGACGAGCGACGCCTCCAGGCCATGAGTGACATCGTTGGACGCCAGCACCGCGCCCTTGGGGCTCATGATTTCAAGAATGCCGTGCAGCGACGAATTGAGCAGCGTGCCGAAGCGGCGTGCCTTCAGCTCGAAGCGGATCGGCTGCCCTTTCTTGGCATCGAAGACGTAATGATCGATGTCGCGTTTCTTACCGATGCGCCCGTTAAGCCCCATCGGCAGCGTGACACGGTTCGCCTTGTCCGACTCGTCGTTCGGCTCCGCTTCGACGAACTGCGGCAGCTTGCTGACGATAAACGTCGCGGGGTTTGTCTTGACGCCGTTGACGTCGAGCTGCAATCGCTGCACGCCGAGCTGATTTGAAATCGGCAGCTTGAACCTGGGCAAAACGAGCCGCGCAGAACCGATCGGCTCAACGTCGATCACCTGGCCGGGGTTGCCCGCCATCGGGAAGACGTGCGAGACGTAAGGCTGATTCGTGGCCAGGATCGCGTAGACCCAGCGCGGATCGCCGTCGTAAGTCGATTCGCGAACTTGCAGATAATGCGTGCCGGTCTTGGCGATCTTGAAGGAGAGCATCGGATCGGCGAAGAAGAACGTGTCGTTGGCCGCCAGCTCCCGGCCGTCCGAGTCGATCAAGATCAGCATCGGCTTAGCGTGTTTTTGCAGATCGTGGATCTTGTCCTGTATGCGGGCACAGAACATCTCGAACGTGACGGTCTCGCCTTCTTTCGCCTCGAATTTGAAGTAATCGAGGTCCTCGGGCGATTCGAGCTTGCCCGCGAGAACGCAAGGCAACTTGACCGCCTGGGCCTGCGCGACGGCGTTGTTCGCGGGCGTTTCCATGACGACGGGGGCGTCGACGATAACGAGCTGCCCGACCGAGGAGACGGCCAGCGCGGTCGCGATGCGAAACTCGCGCACACCGAGCACGGCATCCTTGGCCACGGTCACCTTCATCTTGACGCTCTTGACGACGGTCGCGGGCGCCGGCGGAGCACTGGCGACTTCGGCGGTAATGCCGTCGCCTTCAAAGAGCGCCTTGTACGCGCCGGCGAAGTTCATCTGGCCCGTGACTTCCATCTCGGTCGTCTTGCCGCGTTCGAGGGCGACGGGGTATGCGTGCGTGATCATCGGGAATGAGGTTTGCGCCGTCGTAGACGAGACGAAAATTATCACGGCCAACATGGAGATCAGTATCGATCGCATGACTGCACCCCTTTTCGTTTAGCGCTCGCATCGCGCCACGCGAACGCCAAATGTGGAACTAACTATTTTTTCCCAAACACCGGCGCCGGCACCGCATCGCCGCGAAACGCCTGCATCACGAGTACCGGCTGACGCAGCGCCGCCCACGCGTAATCAGCCTTGGCGTCCAGGCCATTGATGCGCCAGCGTGCCTGCGACGTCGACTTCTCGCTGCCATTCGCGTAGCCTTCCGGCGTGATCGCGAGCCAGTCGGGTTGCTCCCCTTCGGCGGCGACGGCGAGCAGCGTGACGAGCTGGCGGCCACTTACTTCATCCCACAGACGCACCAGGCCGTCGAAGCTGCCAGAGGCGATCAACTTGCCATTGGGACTGATGGCGACGGCGTACGCTATCGAGCCTACCGGAAAGATTTTGACCGGCGTTCCCGCAGCGCCGTCCCAGGTGCGCACGGTGCGGTCGGCGCCGGCGGAGACGGCGCGCTTGCCGTCCGTGGAAAACGCGACCTCGTGCGTTGCTACGCCGTGGCCGCCTTGCGTCTTGATCTTTTCGCCGGTCTGCGTGTTCCACCACCAGATGCCGGCCTCGAAGCCCGAGGAGATCACCGACTTGCCATCGGGATGAAACGCAACAGCCATGACGTCCTCATTCATGCCGCTAAACGTGAAGACGCTCTTGCCGGTCTCCTTGTCGAACAATTGCACCGTGCGATCCTTGCTCGCGGACACGAGGCGTTTGCCATCCGGACTGAACGCGATGGCGTAGACGAAATCGGAGTGATGGTGATACTCCTTGAGGGTGGCATGCGTCTTCATGTCCCACAGCCGCACCGATTGATCGAAACTGGCGGACGCGAGTTGCTGCCCGTCGGGGCTGAACGAAAGCGAGAAGATCACGTCGTCATGACCGCGTAAGGTCGCGAGCAGTTTCCAGTCGCCGGTCTGATAGAGCCGGAGATCGCCCTTGGCCGAGGGCTGTCCGCCGCCGACCGCGAGTATGTCGCCCTTGGGACTGAAACGCAGATCGTTGACGGCACCGAGAACGTTGGTCATAACCTTCGCGGGTTGGCCCTTGACGAGGTCCCAGACGATCACCTGGCCATAACTTCCTGTCGCGAGCAGCGTGTTGTCGGGATTAAACGCGAGTGCCGTGATCGGAGCGAGCGGGCCGATCTTCAAGGCGAGATCGAGCTTGCCGCTCGCTTTCAGGCCGAACGGAATCGCGGACGGCGGGATCGTGGTCGTCGGTATCGCGACGTCGAGCTTGCGCGTGATCGCTTTCTTGACCGGCGCGACGGCGACCTCCATCGGCGGCTCGCCTTCCTTTGCACCCGTGTCGATCCAGCGTTTGATGAGGGCGATCTTGTCCTTCGACAAGGAATCGCTCTCCAACGGCATGCGCCGTTTGACGTCGGCGGTGACGAGCAGTTCATACAGCAAACTCTTCTCGCTCTTGCCGGCCGCGATCACGGGGTTTTTCGAGCCCTTCATGGCGACAGTGAAATTGTCGAGCGCAAGGCCGCCGGAGACTTCGACCTGGCGAACCTTGCTCGTCGAATGGCAGACGATGCAGTGCTTGCGCAGGATCGGGCGGATGTCTTGCCAGTAGGTGAGGTCGCTTGACAGACCTTGGGCGGTTGCCGTTGTGGGAATCACAGACACGGCACACACCAATCCAAGAATTCGAATTGCGCATCGCATGGTAGATGAACTTGGGAATGTACGAGCCGCGACCGTTAGGGAGCGGTTTCGCCGTCGCCACCCGCTCCCTAACGGTCGCGGCTCGTAAGATGCCTAATGATTGAACAAAAACTCGCGCGAGTTCAACAACGCCCACAGGAGATCCTGCAATCCCTCGCGCGCATTCGGCGCCTCGCGAATCCAGCGATGGGCACGGTCAATCTCGTCCTGGTTCGGCACGCGCGAAAGCGTCGTCAGGTACAGCTCCTCGACGATCTGCTCGTTGGTTTTCTTCGCCTTGAGCAGCGTGTCGACGCGCCCGGCCGGGTTGGCGATCTTCTTGTTGAGCGCGTCGCCGTTCAACAGGTGCAGAGCCTGAGCGATGTTCGGCTGCGTCGTGCGTTCGCACTCGCAGGTGATTTGGCGCGGCGGCCTGCCGAAGGTGTCGAGCAAGTACGACTTGACGCCGGCGTCGGGAAGTTGGATCGCGCGCGTGCCGAGCGGCAGGCCCGTGTACTTCTCACGCGTGCCGGTCGCGAAATCGAGCGCGTCGGCCATCTGCTCCGCCGTCAATCGCCGCACCGCGAAACGCGTGTAGTGGACGTTCTGGGCATCAGCCTCGTTGCCCGGGATCTTGATCGAGCTGAGCTGATACGCGCGCGCGTTCATGATCGTCCGCAGCAGATGTTTGAGGTCGTACTTGTGCTTGATGAAATCGGCCGCCAACGCGTCGAGTAACTCCGGATTGCTCGCGGGATTGGTGGCACGCACGTCGTCGAGTGGTTCGACCAGACCGCGGCCCATCAGATAGCCCCAAAAACGATTGACAATGTTCTTGGCGAAGAACGGATTGTCCGCCGCCGTCATCCATTCCGCGAGCTTGACGCGGCGGTCGATCGGGTCATCCATCGCCTCTCCGTCGAGCGGCCGCGACTTGACGACGCCGCCTTTGCGCGGATGCGTTTGCTCGCCGATCGATTTCAGATAGACGACCTGCTCACGGCCGAAGATGCCGAACTCCTGACTGCTCTTGGTGCCGAGGCGAACGAAAAACGCGGCCATGCTGTAGTAATCATCCTGACTCCACTTCTCGAACGGGTGATGATGGCACTTGGCGCAGCCGATGCGCACGCCGAGGAAGAGCTGCGAGGTCGTCTCCGCCCAGTCGGCGGGAGTGCGGGCGACCATGAAGTAATTCGCGGGGCCTTCGGTGAAGGTGCTGCCCTCGGCGGTGACGATGTCGCGCACCATCTCGTCGATGCCTTTGCCGTCGCGGATATTGCCGCGCACCCAGTTATGAAAGCTCCACATGCCGCGTTCGTTCATCGAGGTGCGATCGATGCGCAAAAGATCGCCCCATTTCTGCGCCCAGAAATCGACGAACTCGGACCGCGCCAGCACCTTGTCGATGGCTTTGGCTCGTTTGTCCGCCGACTTATCCGCCAGGAAGGCACGGACCTCGTCGGGCGTCGGCAGCGTACCGATCGCGTCGAGGTGAATGCGGCGGAAGAATTCATCGTCCGCCGAAAGTGGCGACGGCGTCAAGCCGAGGTCTTTCCACTTGGCGATCAGTTTCTCGTCGATGAAGTTATTCTTGGCGACATCGGGATAGGTCGGAAACTTCGCATAGGGAAGCGTGACCTGCGCCACCGTCGCCTGGCCCATGAAGCGCACCATGATGTGCGTCTCGCCACGGCCTTTCGCGGTAATGACGCCGCCGGGCGCGACCGAAGCGACGCCGTCGTTGAGCGTGTCGAACTGGGCGGTCGCCGTGACGTCTTCGACCTTGCCGTCCTTCCAGGTCGCCTTGACGAGGATCTGCTGTGATTCACCAGGTACCATGGTGCGCCGCGCCGGCCAAACCTCGATCGACGCGGCTTCGGGATCCTTGACACTCGCTTCCGGGGCGCCGTCTTCTAGCCACCGTTTGAAGCGGTCGAACTCGCGGCCATTGGGTTTAATGCGTTCGCCGCCCCCATGCTCCATCAGCAAAGCGGGCTTCATGATCAGAATGCTGCGTTCCGGATCGGACAGGACAACGCGGCGTCCCTCGGCGCTTTGCACGATCTGCGCGTGATCGAAGAGCGGATCGAAGCCGAGCAAGCTTAGCTTGAACCCGCCGCGGCCGTGTTGCGCGCCGTGGCACGCGCCTTGGTTGCAGCCCGCGCGCGTCAGGATCGGCACGATCTCGCGGGTGAAGCTGACGGGGATATCGGCAGCCGCCTTCGCCACCTTCACCGGGATCGTTTGGCTTTTGCCATTCGATTCGATGGTGACGGTCGTCTGCCCATCACCGACGGGCCGCACGATGCCCGTCGCGTCAACCTCGGCGATCTTGGTGTTGGCGATTGTGTACTTGGCGCTTGATGTCAGCTCCCACGATCGACCGTCCGCGAACGCGCCGAGGACGCCGATCCGCTGCTCGTCGCGCGGGCCGCTGAGTTCGATCTCGGCGGGATACGTCATCAGCTTCACAAGTGTGGCCGTCGGAGGCTCGGCTTTCTTCGGATTCACCGGCTGTGCGGTCAACAGGCTCGGGATGGCGAAAACGGCAACAAGCGCGATGTGAGTGAATCGGCTCATGAAACATCCTCGAAAAGTCGGCCAGAAGCGGAAGCAGGCGGGTAATAGGGATATCGTGCCGAAAAAAGGCACGGTTGTCAAGCGCTAAGCCGCGAGCGGCAATATCGCGTCTATTTTCGTTGCACCCGCAGCACACGCGGATGGCCGGAAAAATCGTAAATCGTTGGCGCCAGTTCGAATTCCGCGATGGCCGACAGCATTTCACGCGCCGGCTTCTCCTGCGGCGAGCCGATTTCGACGATCAGATATCCGCCGGGCAAAAGTCGCGATCGGCTCTCCGCGATCAAGCGTTCGAAGACGACGAACCCGCCGGGGCCGCCCTTCAACGCCAGATGCGGCTCGTATAGACGCACGCCAACCGGGAGATTGGGCACGTCCTCGTCGGCAATGTACGGCGGATTGCTGACGATGAAGTGAAACTGCTCGTTAGCCGGACGCGCAAGCGACGGAGCACTTGCGTCGGATCCGTCGCTTGCGCGTCCGGCTAACGTGTTCAGCGGCGCGAAGAGATCGCCTTCGAGAAAGCGGATGCGTTCGGCGACGCCGTGCTTGGCGGCGTTTTCCTGGGCGATTTTCAAGGCATCAGGACTCTTGTCGATGGCGACGAGATCGGCCGTCGGATGACGTTTGGCAATGGCGATGGCGAGATTACCCGAACCCGTGCCGATGTCGATAATGTGCGGGTTCGTCATTGTCTTGGCAAACGCAAGGCATTCCATGACGACGTGTTCGCTATCGGGTCGCGGGATCAGCACTGCCGGCGATACCTTCAACTCCAGCCCGAAAAACTCCTTGCGCTCCACCAAATAAGCGACGGGACATCCTTCGATGCGTTTGCGGATCAGCTCGCGGTACTTTTGTTTGACCTCCGGCGAAGCGATCTCGCCGTGACGCATGCCGTAGAGGTCGATGCGTTTGCCGCCGATGACGTGTGCGAGCAGCACTTCCGCGTCGAGGCGCGCGGAGTCGATGTTCTTGGTCACAAGATGCTTGGCGGTCCAATCCAGAAGTGCGCCGAGAGTCCAGACCTGTTCCGTGGCGGTGGACATGAGAAGGGCCCTGTGTTTTGCCTTCTAGCGCTCGTGTGACGTCATGCGAGCGCTAAACGTGATCGGCCTCATTATCGCACATCACGCCCCTTCGGCGGAAGCTACGTTTTTCATTACGCTCTCCGTATTCGACTCCGCAAGCTTCTGTTTCTTCTCGGCCGCGCGCAGCGTGTCCACGACGACCGCGAGGTCGCCGGCGATAATGGCGTCGAGCTTGTACCACGATTCGTTGATGCGGTGATCGGTCAAGCGATTTTGCGGGAAGTTATAGGTACGGATGCGTTCGCTACGGTCGCCAGAGCCGATCAGACTCTTGCGCTGTGCGGAGCGGGCCTTGTGGAGTTTCTCTTGTTGATACTCGAACACGCGGCTGCGCAAGACACGCATGGCGCGATCGTAGTTCTTGGTCTGGCTGCGTTCGTCCTGGCACTTGACTTCC
Organism: Planctomycetia bacterium; assembly: GCA_005799265.1. Lineage (GTDB taxonomy): Bacteria > Planctomycetota > Planctomycetia > Gemmatales > Gemmataceae > SIAQ01. Next base: position 26,013 of record SYHD01000365.1, read on the forward strand.
ATCTCGTCGGGAGTGCCCTTCTTGTACCAGATGCGAACGGCGCTCTCCGTCTTGTTGACGTGTTGGCC
>SYHD01000366.1 GCA_005799265.1 Planctomycetia bacterium
CCGCGTGGATCTGCGATCCGCGGCTAAACAAACTTGATCGATAATGTCCGCACCTCTCGCCACGCACGATTTCACAACCGTTGACGCCGCGTGCGAATTCCTCAAACGCACGCGTGCCGAGTTGCGTCAACTGCGCAAGGTCCGCGTCTGGAAAGACAAACTGCAAGTCATCGACGTGAACAAGGATTGCTTCGAGATCAACGGCATTGGCTATCTCGATGTGGATGTCGTGAAGCTCATGCGCATGATCAACACGGCGTTCGATCCGACGAAGATCCACGAGCCGCTCGATTTCGAGTACAAGGAATTCGATACCGGCCGCCGCCACTGCTGGGCGGAGGATCGCGTGATGTGATTGAATTTGTTTGGCGATCGCGCTCAATCGCCAGACGACCTGGGGTTTCAACCCGAGCGCTAAACGAAGAAGTTCACCCCGGCCCGCTCCCATAAATATGCTGAATCGGCGTCTTGTGGCCCCACGCGATCTGCTCGCGCGTCAACCCGAACACCGCGGCGATTCGATCGCGCTCGGCGGGACTCGGCGTCCAGCGGCCCAGCGCGATTGCCAGCACGCGCTGCTCGTCCACGTTCGACAACTCCGCGAGCTTCTGCGCGTTAATCTGCTTCTCGTTGCACAGCTCTTCAACGCTTTTGAGCGCTTCCATTGTCAGGGACTCCTGCCAAACTGCGGGCCATGACCGTGAATGTGCGACATGATCACTTTGTGCCCCCACGCGATTTCGTCGCGCGTCAGTCCGAACACCGCGGCGATTCGATCACGCTCGGCGGGGCTCGGCGTCCAGCGGCCTTCAACGATCGCGCGCACCCGTTTCTCGTCGAGTCCAACGCGAAACGCTAGCTGCGTTACATCGAGGCTGTGCTCGGCACACAATTCGTCCACGGTTTTCGTGTCCATTTTTCTACGCTCCACTACCATTCTACCAACCTCACGCCCGCAGGCGACGTAGAAGCTTGCTGGGGCAACGGGGCAGCGCCGCGGCTCAGGCAGCGCAATCGTCGATTCATGACGATTTCATTTTAGCAAACAGATGATCGTAAGGTGCGCAATCGAAGCCCAAATTTTCGACGCTTATGGGCCAAATGAACTATCATGACAATGCCTTTGCACCATACGAACCGATCTGCTCGAGCGAGGCTCATCCGGTGAGCGTATTCAACCAGGTGAGGACGGACTCCATGCGCAGCTACTTTCGCGCTGAAATAATCATCAGTCTCACTCTGATCGCGCTCTCGCTGTTGACTTTTGGGCATGTGTGCCTGAATGAATTTCTTGATTACGACGATTCCCTTTATGTGACGAACAACGAACAGGTCCAAGCCGGCCTGACCGTCGAGAGCGCCTTTTGGGCCGTGACGAGCTTTGAACATCAGATCTGGCATCCTTTGACCTGGCTGTCATTGCAACTGGACTGGGAACTTTACGGCCCCCAGGCATGGGGCTTTCATCTTTCCAGTCTTCTCTTGCACACAGCCAATAGCGTGCTGGTATTCGTAGTCCTGCACAAGATGACGGGCGCGATGTGGCGCAGCGCCTTGGCGGCCGCGTTTTTTGCAGTGCATCCATTTCACGTCGAGCCGGTCGCCTGGGTCTCATCGCGGAAGGACGTGCTCGGTTTGTTCTTCGCGTTGCTGACCATGTTGGCTTATGCCTGGTATGCCGCCAAGCCTGGCCTCGCGCGCTATGGCCTTGTCCCTGTCGCTTTTGCCGCCGCGCTGGGCGCCAAATCGGTTTTCGTAATCCTTCCCTGCATTCTGGTGCTGTTGGATTACTGGCCGCTGCGGCGAATGCCGTGGTCGCCCGAGGATCAGGGCACCGTGTCCTTCCCGCGCGCCCAATGGCTCCTTGTGATTGCGGAGAAACTGCCCTTGTTGACGTTAAGTTGGTTTGCCAGTCAATTTGCCATGTTTGCGCAGATGTCGACCTTCGCCAACGTCGCGATTCCTGTCGAATACAGGATCGGAAACGCGCTCGTGGCCCTCGTCACCTATGCGGGCAAGACGTTCTGGCCCGTCTATTTTCCCATTCATTATGCGCACCCGGGAACCGATTTACCCCTCTGGAAACCCTTGTGCGCTGGCGTGCTGCTGATGGCTTTGACGATTGTCGCCATTACGAATGCGAGGACCCGCCCCTGGCTGCTTGTCGGTTGGCTGTGGTTCGTTGGATCTTTGGTTCCAGTTTGTGGCATCATTCCCGGCGGGCAGACCACCGCGAGCATGGCGGATCGTTACGTCTACCTTCCCATGCTCGGCCTGCTCATCGCCGGTGCCTGGATCGTTCCCGAGACGCTCTGGATGCACAGCACTTCGCGTCGGCTGACGATTGGCGTGATCGCGATCGGATTATTGTTTTGCGCGGGGCTCAGCTGGCAGCAGGTCTTGAAGTGGCAGAACGGCGTCTCGCTTTTCCAGCACGCTGTTTCCATGGATCCAGAAAATGCCTTTGCGCATTCGGGCTTGGGAGCTGCTTTTTATGCGGATGGCCGCGAGGAGGAAGCGATTCCCAGCTACGAGCACGCCGTCCGCCTGATGCCATCGAACGCCCGCTTCCGCCGAATTCTCGCCGGCGGACTTCGCCGCATGGGACGCGATGAAGAAGCGAGACGGCACGAAAAAGCTATCCGATTACCCAATCAGCCTTCCGAGCCGCCTTGAAGGGCGTGCATCGCCTGCACCGCTCTTGCTGTTACTGGTTTCAAGACGTGCCGCGATGGGACACACGAGCCTGCGGGTCATGGCCGCGAGCGCTGAATCTCCGCGCGAAAATCCCCCAAATTGTTGCGCCAGAAGAATCGCTGGCTCAGGTCAACCTCCGCGATGACGATCGTGCCCCACTTGTCTGCCTTCGCAATCGGTCGGCCGTCGTGGCCATAGACCGCGGTGATGGTCCAATTGCTCGACACGTCGGTGTAGGTGCTGCTGACGAGATGGACGTGATTCTCGCACGCCCGCGCCGCCGACAAGAGCGGATTGCAGCCCCACACCGGCCAGCAGATCACTTCCGCGCCGCGATTGGAAAGCTCGCGCGCCACCTCTGGGAAGAAACCGTCATAGCACACCATCATGCCGATCTTGCCGAGTTTCGTGTTGAACACCGGATAGTCCTTGCCCGGCGACAATCCTGCTTCAACCTCGCTGCGCGGCAAACAGACCTTGCGATACTTGCCGATGATGCGTCCGTCCGGCCCGATCAGGACGGCGACGTTGTAGATGAGGCTCCCATCGCGCTCGACGAGCCCAACGACGATGTGGATCTTGTACTTCTTGGCGAGCGCACAGAAATACTCTGTCGCTGGCCCCGGAATCGGCTCGGCGACATCGAGAAACGTCTTGCCTAGCCCGACGTAGGTGATCGTCTCGCCCAGCACGACGAGGTCCGCCTTCTGCTTCGCGGCCTCGGCAATGTGCGGCTCGAACATCTTGCAATTATCCATCGGCGTCTTGCCTCCCTGCGGCCGAAAGTGCACCGCGGCGAGGCGCACCCTGCGCGGACTCGGCGGCGTGCACTCGGCCAACGAAGCATCGCACCATTCGATGCGCCCGCCCGGCGCCCAGCGCAAGTGCAGTTCAACGATCGCTTTCGTCGCATTCGACGGCGCACGATAGACGCCGCCGACCTCGGCCCAGCCGTTGACGACGTCGCCATCGACGGGATACTCCGGCTCCGCGGTCGGCAGGCTGCCCTTCGTATCATCGGGCGGATCGACGCGGACCGGTTTACCCTTGTCGTCCTGCCAGAGAATTCGCACCACGGCACAGCGCCGCGGTACGTCCACGTCCTTGGTTTGGCGCGCCGCGTGGAAGCGATAAAACTTGCGACCCGTGATCGGGAAGCTCTTCTGCCACCAGCCGTGCTGACCCTCGCGCTGGTCGGCGATGATGAGGAGCGAGCCGTCCTTGCGCGTGCCGCCAACGAGATTGATATCGAAGCGCGGCTTGATCTCATCGCGCGGCCAGCCCGGCGTCCAGTCTGGGAGCGCCTTGTCCTGCGCGGGCGCAGAGTTTGCGTGCATCGGCAATGTCGTCAAACCGATCAAGAAGAAGATGGCGCGTCGCATCGATGGTCCCTCCGTATCGAAGTTGGATACCAAGATTTTCGTCGCTTTTATCCCAATGTCAAAGATAATAAAGCTCACGCAAAGACGCAAAGAAGAGAATGTGGTTGCATTTTTTTGCGGCTTTGCGCCTTTGCGTGAGCCAATGAATAAGGAGCGTTCGATGACCATAAGTTCCTTGACCACCGACCAACTCCGCAAGGCCGCCGCCCGATTGCCGCGCGTGCCGCTGGCGCATCTGCCGACGCCCCTCGAAGAGGCGCGGCGGTTTGCCAAGGCCCTCACCCCCAACACTCCGTTGTTAGCCGGACGCGCAAGCGACGGATCGGACAGTCCGTCGCTTGCGCGTCCGGCTAACG
>SYHD01000367.1 GCA_005799265.1 Planctomycetia bacterium
CTACCCCGGCATCGGCGCCGAGGACCGCGGCCAGGCCCAGCTCATCGCGACGAACCTCCTGGAAATGTCGCGCCTGGGCACGCCGATCGTCTGCGTCGTCATCGGGGAAGGGGGGTCCGGCGGCGCCTTGGGCATCGGCATCGGCGACCGCGTCAGCATGCTCGAATTCGCCTACTACTCGGTCATCAGCCCGGAAGGCTGTGCCGGCATTCTCTGGAAGGAAGCCAACGACGAAACAAAGCGTTTGGCCGCCGAGGCCTTGAAATTGACCGCCCGCGACCTGTTCCGCTTGCGCGTCATCGACGAGATCATCGCCGAGCCGTTGGGAGGCGCGCATCGCGATCCCGTCCAGATGGGAAACATCCTCAAGGCACATCTGTTGCGCTCTCTGCGCGACCTGAAGAAACTCGCGATCCCCGACCTGCTCGAACAACGCTACCAGAAATTCCGCAAGATGGGCGTCTTCGACGAAGGCTTGCCTCAACCGGCGGCGGCAGTGAATCAATAGCCCCGGCGAGCCGACCGGCTCGATAATCAAAGCGAAATCCCCGTGCGCATTGCGCCACGGAAATCCGACGAGCCTGCGAACCAGCAAAACGGCTGCTTGAATTAAACATAACGGACATTATCGGACGTTGCCTCATGGCGCCCGCTGTTTTTCAGGCTCAAAACAACGTCCGATAATCGCTCTTATGTTCAATTACAATCCGCGTCGCATGGGATTGACCTTGCCTCCTGGCGGGCAATCGGCGACAAATAAGGCGGAGGTGCGTCATGCGTCCCTGCGTCATCCTCGCGATTTTGTTTCTTGCTCCCGCCGTATCCGCTCAACAGCGGACGCAGGTGTTCTTCAAAGAGCCGAGCGGCATGAAGGTGTTTTGGTTCACCACCAAAGACGGTAAGCCGAGCTTTTCGACGACGCCATTGGAGACGCCCGGACGCTTCAACTTCGTCCAAGGCGCGATCTATCGGCTCAAGCTGACGCATCTGGCCGGACACGCTGGATTGGAGCTGTTCCCGACGCTGGAAGTCGCGCCGGTGACGCCGCACTCGCGCGAATTTCTCACGCACAACGCGGTGCCGATTTCCTTGACCGATGACGATGTCAACCAGGTCGTCAAAGGCAACTTTCTCGTCAAGGTCGTCTATCTGCCGATCCAAAATGGCGGCGGCGAACAGATCGCGCTGGCGTCCGGCCAGGATGCGGTGCGCGAGGCGGCGCGGCGCGGCAGCATTTTGGTAATCTTGCGTTTGGGGAACATCGATAGGCCGCCCACGGACAAGAAATAAAACAAAGTGCATCCGCTCAGATTCGGAGGAATTCGCATGCGTACTTTCGCTGCCGTGCTATCAATCGTCACCGTCCTCAGCGTCGCGCACGCCAAGCCCGTGCAGCCGCCCAAGAAGGAAGAGCCTAAGCCCGCGGCCGCGTTCAAGCCGGTCGATATAAACAACGATCTCACCGAGCAGGATCCCAAAGATCCGAAGCTCGGCAATCCGGCCAAGCAGTACACCGTCAAGCTGCTCAAGGACAGGACTTACATCCTCGATCTCGTCACCAAGGACTTCGACGCCTATTTACGTCTGCTCGACAAGGCCGGCAATCAGTTGGCCGAGGACGACGACTCCGGCGGCGATCTCAATTCACGCATCATCCAGTCCATCGACAAGGACGGCGACTACCAGATCGTCGCGACTTCCTTCGACGGCCAGGTCGGCAAGTTCAATCTCAAAGTGCGTGAGTTCATTCTCAAGGCTGAGGCCAAGGCGCGCGACGTCGGCAAGGACGGCATCGCGATCACCGATCAGATCAATCAGAACAGCATCAGCGATCTCGGCAAGCTCGGCAAACTCTTCAGCGTCAACCTCAAGGCCGGCGTCACCTACACGATCGATCTCGAAAGTGCGACGATGGACTCCTACTTCTATCTCTTCGACGGCAAATCGAAGCTGCTCGCCCACGACGACGACTCCGGCGGCGACCTCAACTCGCGGATCGTCTACCGGGCCGAGCGCGATGGGGTGTTTCACATCATCGCCTCGTCGCTCGGCGGCGACGAGACCGGTGAGTTCACGTTGAAGGTCCGGGCTGGGCAATAGCGAGCATTTGTTTGGCGCTCGCTGTCAAACGTCAATCCGCGCGACGTTCGCCGGCGAGCGCTGAACGAATTCCTGAAGTTTCCTATCATGATCGGCATGAACGCCAATCTCTCCACCCACAAGTTGCGTGCCGGCATGGTCGGCATGGGCATGATCTTCGACGAAACCTACCGCCCTTTCTTCGAGCAGGCGCATCGCGAAGGGGTATATCGGCGCGATTTCGGGTTGCTCGATATCGAGCTCAGTGCCGTCGCGAGCCGGACGGGAAGCCGGGCCGTGAAGTATCGCAAGGAAGCCGGCGGCAAGATTGCGCCGTTCGTCAGCTTCGCCGGCGCCGACGCGTCGCAGAAGTTGCTCGCGCATGGCGTCGATGCGGTATGCGTGGCGACGCCGGACGATCGGCATTTCGAGTCGGCACGCCTGGCGATCGAAGCCGGCAAGCATGTCTTGATCGAGAAGCCGTCCGTCCTCACCCTGCAAGAACTGGACACTCTCGACCAGCTGGCGCGCAAGCACAACGTCCTTGCCAAGGTCGTCTATCACAAGCTCGGCGATCCCGATCACAAAAAGCTGCACACGCACTACGTGGACGGCAACTTCCAGCACGTCAACAACGGCTACTGCACCCTGCTGGAGCCGAAATCGATCAGCGGCAGCCAGTTCGCGGAATGGATTCAGGGGCGCAACCCCGGCACGTACGTCGCCGTCCACTACATCAAGCTGATCGATTTCACGTTTGGCTCGTTAGCCGGACGCGCAAGCGACGGAAAGACCGATCCGTCGCTTGCACGTCCGGCTAACTGGCGTCTCGCCCGCATCACCTGCAACGGCCAACGCGGCATCGTCGGCCCCGCGAGCGGCAACACCTGGGACTCGGTGCAACTGCAAATCACCTACGCCTACCCCGATGGTCGCGAAGCCGCCTTCGACATCCACACGAGCTGGGTGACGCCCGACAACTTCCCCGGCTACGTCGATCAGGAAGTGCAATTTCGCTTCGACAACGGTGTCTGGACGGCGCATCAACGCAAGCGCGGTGTCGAGATGACCATCGAGAAACGAACGCCCGGCGAACTCAAGATCACTCCCAACCATCACTACAACGGCAGCTTCCTGGAGCCGTGGGGCGAGCGTTCGCAGCGCGGCTACGGCATCGAGATCATTCGCAAGTTCTTCGAGGAAGTCGCCTACGTGGAATTTGCCGGCCCCCCTGCCCTGCGTGCGGAGCGTTTGCAAACGATGCGCGGCCTGACCTACAACGATGTGAGCGCCGATCGCAACACGGTCGCCATCGTGCAGGCGATGGAGGCGATCTTGGAGCGTCAGGCGAAAGGCGAACCGGCGGGCGTCGTCGAAGTCAACGGGTCGCGCGGCGGGCTAGTGCTGCTGACGCCGGGACGCACGGAGGCGGCGGTCTTATACGCGCCGCGAGTATGAAACGCCCGGCATTCAAGGTATAAAAAGCAGAGATCGACTCGCCAAAAAATGGAGCCTCTACCATGACCGCATCGATCCATCATCCAAACGAAAAGGCGTCCAACGCCGATCGCGATGTTGCCGCAAGCTTCGAGCCGAAGAGCCTGCGAACCTATACGCCCTCGCAAGCGGTGCTCGCCAAGAGCGCCGGCGTCTACCACTGGACGCCGGAAGGGCGCAAGCTGTTCGACTTTTCGTCCGGCGTTCTCGTCGCGAACCTGGGGCATAATCCCACGGCGTGGATGCAAAAATTCGCGGCCTACATGGGCTGGGCTGGCACGCCGTGGAAAGCCCAGGGACAGCCGTCCCTGGGCTTGGACTACTTCCCTGCCCTGCCCCTCACCGCCTACAACGCGATCACGCCCATCGAAACGCAGGCGAGCAAACGGCTCGCGGAACTTTTGCAATCCCGGCCCGGCGGCAAGCGGTTGGAGCATGTCATGTGGGCCGCCTCCGGGTCCGAGGCAATCCAGAAGGCGCTGTGGGCCGCGATGGCGCGCGATCGCAATCGCGACATGCTGATCGCCACGCGCTTCGGCTTTCATGGCAAGAAAGGGCTCGCGGGCGCCGTCACCGGTTCGGAAGCCGAACGCGAGCGCGATCCGCGCGTTCGCTTCATTAGCTTTCCGATGAACGAGTGCATCGACGTCTCGCTACGCAACGTCAGCTTCGATCCATCTTCCTATCGGCAGGAGCTCGAAGCGCTCAAGCATCAATTCGGCCGTCGGCTCACGCTGCTCATCACGGAGCCGTACATCGGCGGCGGCGGATCGTTTCATCCGCCCAAAGCGTACCTGCAGACGTTGCAACAATTTTGCCGGGACAACGACATCGTCTTCATTCTTGACGAGGTGCAATCAAACTTCGGCCGCACGGGGGACATGTTCGCGTTCGAGACCTACGGCCTGGAGCCGGACATCGTCGTTCTGGGCAAAGGGCTGGGCAACGGCGTCCCCGTCGCGGCGGCGGTCGGGCTGACATCGCTTTTTGGCGCGCTCGAATACGGCGAAGGCTCCGACACCTGGAGCGCGAATCCGCTCTGCTGTGCGGCCGTGCTGGCGACGCTCGATGAGTTCGGCCGCGGCGGCGTCATCGAAGCGGCACGGCGTTCGTCGGCCGTCATCGAGAAGGGCCTCATCAAGCTGAAGGAACTGCCGTTCGTCGCCCATGTGCGCGGCGAGAAAGGCGGCATGGTCTGGGGCGTTGAGATGCGTGATCATGCGGGCAAGAGCGCTGCCGACTGGGCCAACGCGGTCGTCCTCGCATGCTACAAGGGCGAAAGCAACGCCGGCATCCATCTGCTTGGTCCATTGGCGAAGAAGGTCGTCCGCATCGCGCCGCCGCTCGTCATCACGGAAACCGAGGCGTTGGAGGCAATGGAATTGATGTACCGCCTGCTCGCGGCGTTGGCGTCTCCTGCAAAAGCCAAAGAGCCAGCGCTCGTGTGAGTCCAGAAAATGAACCACGGGGAACCGGGGTACACGGGGAACGGTCAGAAAAACACCGCGCATACGAATTCGAATGCCGTCCGCTTTCGGGATGACGCATTCTCTTGCGTCATTCCTGTATCATTCTCTTTGAATTCCCCGTGCCCCCCGTGGTTCACCTATGCTCGACCTCCCCGCAGAATGGTTGGAATCCTTCATCGGGCTGATAATCTCCGGGCCTTGGCCGGACGAAAGCTACCTGACGCACGATATCAACGTCCGCGCACTCCTGGCGACGCTCGTCGTCTGCTTCCTTTGCGGCGCGCTCGGATCGCTCGTCGTCGGCAATCGCATGGCGTTCTTCAGCGACGCGCTCGCCCATTGCGCCTTCGCGGGCGTCGGCTTTGGCCTGCTGCTTTGTCTCGTCACCGACACGCCGGACGATCTGGTTCGCCAGCGCATCACGCTCATCATGGTCTGCTTCGGCATCGCTCTCGGCCTATTGATCGCCTTGGTTCGCGATCAGACCGGGTTGGCTAGCGACACGGTGATCGGCGTCTTTTTTGCCGGCTCCATCGGCTTCGGGGCCATTTTCATGCGCCTGGTCAGCAGCGGACGGCGCCGGTTCTTCAGCGTTGAGGAATTCATCTTCGGCAATCCCTTGAGCGCGCGAAACTGGGAGATCGTCCTCTTGATCGGCCTGGCCCTGGTGAACGCGGTCGTCCTGTGCCTGCTCTACAATTCGCTGGTGCTCGCCTCCGCCAATCCGAGCCTGGCCCTGTCGCGGCGCGTCCCCGTGCGTGCCGCGCGCTACCTCTTTATCGTCCTGCTCGCGCTCATGGTCAATCTCAGCCAGCAAATCACGGGAACCCTCCTGATCAACGGACTCGTCATCGTTCCGGCGGCAACGGCGGCGAATCTGGCCTGCAACCTGCGGCAAATGTTCTGGTACTCGATCGGCATCGCGCTCTTCGTTGGCGGCGCCGGGAGCGTGCTGAGCTGGGAAGTGAGCAATCGCCTCCTCGAATCCTTTCCGCGCGATCACTACACCATTGGCGTCAGCGGGCCCATCGTCGTCCTGAGCGTCGTCCTGTTCGCCCTGTCGGCGGTCGTCGGACGCTGGGTGCGCCGCGCGTGATGCCCTCTTGATTTCGATCCTTACAAGAACGACAATGAACCTACCTCGATTTCGCCGCTCGCGGCTCCGCGCTCGCGTGGCGTCACGCGAACGCCAAACGAATGCGATGGATGACTCCCCGTGAATTACGAATATCTGATACTCTCGTTCACGAGCATCATCTACGAAGCCTTGCCGTTCATCGTGCTGGGCGTACTCATCGCGGGATTGCTGGAAGAATTCGTTCCACAGCAGGCCATCGCCAAAGTCATACCGGGCAATCGCGTTCTCGCCATCGGGCTAGGCTGCATCCTCGGCCTCGTCTTTCCGATGTGCGAGTGCGGCATCATCGTCGTGATGAAGCGACTGTTGCGCAAAGGGCTCCCCTTGAGCGTGTGCGTCGCCTACATGCTCGCGGGGCCGGTCATCAACGGCATCGTCATGATGAGCACTTTCGTCGCCTTCAATCCGCCCGATAGCCGCGATTACATTTTGGGCGGGCCGTATTTCGTCGTCGCCTGGCGCGTTGGCCTGGCATATTTGGTGGCGTCTGTCACCGGGTTGATCGTCAATTGGCAGGCGCGCACCCACGGCAAGGAACTGCTCAATCCCGACGTGACGCGCGGCCTCAAAGATCCCGGTGCCGAGGTCGAGGATCGGGCCTTCACGCGGCGTAGCTGGGGTGAACGGCTCAACAACATCACGCAGACGGCGCTGCACGATTTCGTCGATATCCTGGCGTTCCTCGTCCTCGGGGCGATCCTGGCCGCGGGAGGAAAATTCGTGTTGAGCCAGGGAAACTTTCAACAGTTCGTGGAAGCTACGCCGCCGATCGCCATCTTGATGATGATGTTGATCGCGGTGCTGTTCTGCCTGTGCAGCGAGGCCGATGCGTTCGTCGCCGCCAATTTTCCGCCTTTCTGGCCGCCGGCGTCCAAGCTGGCATTTCTGGTGTTAGGGCCCATGCTGGATCTGAAGCTGATCCTGATGTACACGCGCGTTTTTCGTTCGCGTCTGATCCTTACGGTCATTCTGTGCGTAGTAATTCAGGTGTTCATTTACACGATGATCCTTCACTACGTCGTGCCTTACATCGAGAGCAGTGAATTTTATCTGCATTTTTACCAGGCACTCTTTGCCGTCGAGGAGGCCCGCAATGGCTGATCATACCCACGAACATTCACACGCCCACGATCACGAACACACACACGAACACACACACGAACACAAACACGGCCACGATCACAACCACGCAGACGACAGTTATTTCATCGATCAGCTCTGCATGGTCGGCTTGTCCGGCGCCTTCGGCATGATCTGCCTGTGCTTGTGGTTTTGGCAGACAAAGATGCTAAACCTCATGCTCGGCGCACAGTTCCATCTTTTCGTGGTCGTCAGCGGTTTCACCCTTGTGGGGCTGGCGCTCATCCGCGGCGCGATCCTGTGGCGGCAATCGCGCGATCCGGTTTTCTTGAATTATCACGATCATCATCACCATGACCACCAGCACGATCACGGCCACGCTCACGCCATCCAGGAGAAAGCGCCGCTGCATCAGAGCGTGCAGCCGCTGTCAACTCACCTGCACGACGCCTCGTGCGGCCATGACCATGCGCCAGGCGAGGCGTGCGCGCACGCTCAGCACCCGCACGACACTCACGCGCACGGACACCATCACGATCACGAAGAGGCGGATCACGATCACGGCTGGGCGCCGTGGCGCTATGTCGTGATCCTGGTTCCGATCATCCTATTTTTGCTTGGCCTGCCCAACAAAGGCCCGGCCATCACCGCGTCCTCTTCTGGCCTGGTCGTTTCCCCCGAGGCGGAGACGCATCTGCGTGCAATCGGCTTTGGCGACGATGCCTGGACGCAGATCGTCCATGTCGGCGTGTCGTACAACCAGCCCGACGTCGGCAAGGGCGAATACGTCGAATACAAGCTGCTCGAAGCCACTGCCGGCACGCCGGATCGACGGGCCTTGTGGAAAAACAAGGTGGTAGAGGTGCGCGGCCAGTATGCTCCCTATCAGGGCAGCGATCAGATCTTCATGTTGGTACGCCACAAGATGAGCTGCTGCGCCAATGACGCCCTCCAGCTCAATGTGCCGATGATCGCGCGCGAACCGATACGCGGCGTCGAGCTCAGCGACTGGGTGAAGGTGACGGGCCGTGTCGATTTCCGCCAAGGACGCAATGGCTCTTATTACACGGTGCTGCTCATTTCCAAAGCCAAGAACGTTGTCAAGTGCGACCCCGATACGAATCCCTACATTCAATGATCTGTGCGGTTTTCCAAACTCCTCAACAGAAGGCGATCCTGGAAAATCGGGGAATTTCTTGATAGTTGATTGCATCCCATTCTGCCGTGACGTACACTTCCTCTGAAGCGTATTCCCGTTCCAATGACCATGAGCCTGAAAAGCCATGGAATCGCAATCATCATCCGGAATCTTTGACAAAGTGACGGAAACCTGGGTCACCGCCCCTGAGCGCCCGGTTTCGCTGTCGAGCCGCAATGCCTGCTTGATCCACATCTATCCGACCGGGCCGACGATGGGCACGCGCTACACGATCGGCGAGGTTCCCATTGTCATCGGCCGAGCCAGCGATTGCGATATCCGCATCAACGATCATTCCGTGTCGCGCCGCCACGCCCGCATCCAACCTGGCGCCGACGGCTACTACGCAGTCGATCTGCAAAGCACCAACGGCACCTACATCAACGACGTGCCCGCCTCGATGTACAAACTCAAGGACGGCGACTACCTGCGCGTGGGCAATTGGATCTACCGCTTCCTGATGGGCGGCAACGTCGAGACCGAGTATCACGAGGAAATCTATCGTCTCACCATCATCGACGGCCTGACCGAGATCCACAACAAACGCTACCTGATGGAGTTCCTCGATCGCGAACTCGCGCGTTCCAGTAGGCACAATCGGCCCCTCTCGCTCATCATGATCGACATCGACCGTTTCAAGTCCATCAACGACGAGTTCGGCCATCTCGGGGGCGACTTCACGCTACGTGAACTCGCCATCCGCATGAAGGGGAATATCCGCAAGGAAGAGTTGCTCGCGCGTTACGGCGGCGAGGAGTTTGCGGTGGTTCTCCCGGAAACTACTCTCGACGGCACGATGATGGTCGCGAATCGCATGCTGGAGGTGGTAAATCAAACGCCGTTTCTTTTCGAGGAGCGCAGCTTCCAGGTGACGATCAGCGCCGGCGTGGTCACGACGCAAGGCGAGGCGGATATTACACCGGTCGAACTCATCAAACGCGCCGACCACAAACTCTACCAGGCGAAAAACGAAGGCCGCAATCGCGTTTGCAACTGATGTCTGTCGTTTAGCGCTCGCGTTGCAGCGTCAGAAGGCCGCGAGGTAATCCACAAGCGCTAGGTCAATCGCCCCCCTTCCAAGCCTCGATAGTCTTTTTCGTCAATCCGACGAAACTGAACGCGATCCCCCGTGCGCAGCGGAAAGTACCCATCTTCGACATCGACCAATTCCAGCGGCGTTCGCCCAACGATGTTCCACCCCCCCGGCCGCTCCTGCGTGTAGATCCCCGTCTGACGCCCGGTGAGGCCCACGCTCCCTGTATCCACGCGCAGCCGCGGCGAGTCAAGGCGCGGCACGCCCGCCAACTCCTTGGGCAGGTAACCCAGATACGGAAACCCCGGGCAGAAACCGATCGCATAGACCGTGTAGACCATTGCCACGTGCAGTTCAACGACGGCCTCGCGCGTGAGAGATGTGTGCTGCTGGATGCGCTCCAGATCGAGGCCAAGCTCGTAGCAACACGGGATAACGTGCAGACGTCCTTGGCCCAGTGAAGTGTCGTCGTCGCGATGGACGCAGGTCAGCCAATCCGCAACAAACACGCACTCGACCGTGGCGATGTCGTAATAGACGGCGACGCTGAAGTAAGCCTGCACGACGTCGATGCACCAGGCTGGATTTTCCCGACGCACCTGTGCCGCGAGGAGGGCCGCGTCCTGCTCGCTATCGCAGTACGCCATCACGGCCTGATCGCCCAGGAGTTCCAAACGCATACGGCGTTCCCCGTTGTGTAAGCGTTACGCCTGCGCATTTTTCTTATTGGAAGAATCGATGCAAGCGAGGCGCTCGCATTACGGATAGGACTCACGAGCAAGATTCGTCGCCCGCTGCGCAAGGTAATAACGCGCGTTGAGCCGCACCGCTTCGCTGGGATCTTGCTCCGCGATTTCGCGCAGGCGTTCGGTCAGATCGATCTGAGGATGCTCGCCCGCCGCGCGCACGGCCGCCGCGCGCACGGCGGGCACGGGATCGTGGCTCAGTTGCCGCAGCCAGGCCGCGAGATTAAGGTCTGGCATGCGGCAAATGCGATGCAAGACACGCATGCGCGTCGCGGGATTTTTGTCGCTGATATCGCGGGCCATTTCGACTTCCTCGGATGTGAGGCCGCGCTTGGCCAGGGCGATCTCACAGAGATATTGCACCTCGATGTCTTCATCATGCAGACGAGCCAACAAAGCTTCCTCGCGCACGAATTCGCTCGCCGACGCCAGGGCCACGACCGCGGCTCGTCGGACCGCCGGTTCCTTGTCGCTCAAAAGCGTGATAGCTTTTTCGTACAGGATCCTTTCGTTTCGCATCGGCGCGCGCAGCAACATTTGCACGGCGGCAATGCGCGTGCCCGCATGCTTGTCGCGCATGCCGCGCTCCGCCATCTCCCGGCAGACGTCTACCCACTGGCCGGGAGGAACACATTCGACCAGTTCCGCGGCCAGGAGCAGCGAGGCAGCGCGCACCTCGTCAGACTTGTCCGCTTGCAATAACACGTCGCTGACGAGTTTGGTCATGTTCAACGGCAAGGGGCGCGGGCCGTCCTGTTGCAGGAACCTCGTCAGAAACAGGAGCGCCTTTTCCCGCCCCGCCGGGCTGTACCCCGAATATTGATCGTGAATGCATTGAAGCAAACGCTGCGATCGTGGATCCGTCACGCCCCAGCGTTTGCCAAGCAAAACAAGAGCGTGCGTCATGTTGCCGCACACCAGAGCATCCGGATTGTGCAGCCCTGAAAGAACGCGCGGCACGGCTGCCTCGTCCAGCGAAACCACTCGTCTTGCGCACTCGTCGCGATTTTCCTGATAAGCGACCGCCAACTCGCGCACATAGTACCACGTGAGCACGGGGGTTCGCTGCCAGTAGGCAAACGGGGCAAAGCCAGCAAGAAGCAACAGCGTGAGCCAGGTCTTCTTGCTTGTGATGATGGCATTCATGGTCCGCATTCCGCCAACCTCCCTCATGTCGGCATGAGGGTCAGGGTTCACTCCGACGTATAGGCAAAAATGAATCAAGCAAACAAGAGCAAATCACCGCGAAAAGAAATGAGCCGCCGAGCAAACACAGATCAAACACGGACAGCAAAAATACAGGGAGGGAGCTACGTCCCACTCTCCCTCTCTTATCCGTGTTCAATCCGTGTTTGATCCGTGGCCGTCCACCGCTTCGCGGCGCGGACTTGCAAAAAGAAAAATCGTTCAACTCCCCGGCGTCGGCATTCGATGAAGAGAAGGTAGCATTTTCCTCTCTTGCCGTGAGGTGCATATATGCGACGCCTCTGCATCGGTTGGGTCTGCGCCATCGCGAGTCTTCACGCAACCTGGGCAAACGCTGGCGGCCCGAGTGCGCCGCCCAAGAAAGCGGATGCCAACGTAGTCGTGCAGATTCCATGGGCGGACCTCGACGAACGCGCGACAACGCTCGCCAAGCAGATGATGGATAAGCACACGGTACAGGCGCGCGGCCCCGCCGAGACTTTCTGTTGCACACCCCAGCATTATGCCTGGCTGCTCGACAATCCCGACCGCGCCGTCTCCGCCTGGAGGCGTTTAGGCGCCAAGTGCGTCACCATTCAACGCCGCGGCCAGAGCAAGTTCGGCTATGCGGATGACCTGGGCAGCGACGTGACGTGGGAAACGGTGCATCAGAGCAATGGCGTGCGCATCTGGTTCGCCGAGGGCAAGGTCAAGGCCAGCCCCCTATTGCCGCTGGTCCCCGTCAAGGCGATCGTGGTCCTGCGTCATACAGATGGGAAGCTGCCGGACGGCAATCTCTGCGTGCAGCATCAAACCGACGTGGTGATCCACACCGACAGCATGGCCGCCGCCGCCGTCACGAAGCTGATGGGTCAATCGGCAGCAAAGCTCGCGGAGCAAGGGCTTGGCCAGCTGCAACTTTTCTTTTCGGCGCTGAGTTGTTACCTCGATCGCCATCCCGATCATGTCGAGGCACTCTTTCGTCTCGAACCGGCGAAATCGCCTCCGCACAATCCCGAAAAGCGCTGACCATGGGCCATGCACAAGAGACGAATTGTAGCGCCATCAAAAGGCGGGGATCAATGTCCCCGCCTCGTACGTTTGTTGCCGTGCCAGAGCGCGGGGTCTTGAATTGAATTGGCCGGACGCGCCGACGATTGGCGCCGCGCCGCCTTCCACACATCGCGCTGGCGACTCCTCCGCCTCCGACGGCGTGAAGCCGTAAGGCGACCGGCAGGAGTTACTATACCAGTAGAGTCGAGAGGTAGCGCGGCGGTTTAGGTGGGCCATGCAGGTTGCCGGCCCTTTCGGTTGCCGGTGCCAGAGTATCCCACCCTGCTCCGTTTCTACCTCCCGCTCATCGAA
>SYHD01000368.1 GCA_005799265.1 Planctomycetia bacterium
AAGGAGACAGTGCAGAACGTCCTCGCCTTCCGCTTCGCCAACGGCATGTACGAGCCGCTCTGGAACAAGCAGCACGTCGATCACATCCAGTTTACCGTCTCCGAGGCGGTCAGCGTCGAGGACCGCGGCGGCTACTACGACGGCGCCGGCGTCCTGCGCGACATGATGCAAAACCACATGTTCCAGATGCTCGCCTACCTGTGCATGGAAGCCCCCAGCTCGTTCTCGGCCGACGATATCCGCGACGAAAAGTCCAAGCTGCTGCGCGCCGTCCGGGTCTACAAGCCCGAGGACGTGCCGGTGAACTCGGTGCGAGGCCAATACGGCGCCGGCAAGAAAGCCAACGGCAAGGAGTGTCCGGATTATCGGCAGGAAAAGGACGTGAAGCCGGACTCCAACACCGAGACGTTTGCCGTCATGAGGCTGTTCATCGACAACTGGCGCTGGGACGGTGTGCCGATCTATCTGCGCTCTGGCAAGGCGCTCTGGGCGCGCGGCACCAACGCGATCGTCCAGTTCAAGAAGCCCCCCGCTTCGCTCTTCAAGAGCAAGGCGGTCTCCAAGCTCTTCTCCAATCGTCTGATCTTTCACATTCAGCCCGACGAAGCGATCGAGACGCTTTTCCAGGCGAAGATTCCCGGACCGGTGATGCAGATGCAGCCGGTGAACATGCGCTTTAACTACGGTGAGGCCTTTCTGGCGTCGCGCGCGACCGGCTACGAGGTGATGCTCTACAGTTGCATGCTGGGCGATCCGACCCTCTTCTCGCGCACCGATCTCGTCGAGACCGCCTGGCGCATCGCCCAGCCGTTCCTCGATTACTGGAGCACTCATGCGGCGCCCGAGTTCCCCAATTACGCGGCCGGAACCTGGGGGCCTCGCTCGGCGCACGAATTGATCGAGCGCGACGGGCGTTCGTGGTTCGAGATCATCACCCGCGAGACGTTGCAGAAAGTGCCGATCTTCGAGAAGGGGAACGCACTCTTTCTCAGTCAGATCAGCATGGCCCTGGCGCCCATGGCTGTGGCAAAAGGCGAGACCATTTTCACCAAGGGAGAAGTCGCCAACGACATGTACCTGATCTTCCGCGGCGAAGTCGAAGTGCTCGACGGCAACGGCAAGGTGATTGCCACCTTGCGCGAGGGAGAGTGCTTCGGCGAGATCGCGTTGCTTACGAGCGAGCCGCGCAGTGCCACGATCCGCGCCAAGTCGGCTTGCAATCTGTTCGTGCTGGGGCGAGCCGACTTTTGCCGCATCCTGCGCGATCATCCGCACTTCGCCCAGGTGATCACCGAGATGGCCCAGGAGCGATATCAAAAGTGGGTGTCGCCGGATCAGCTCCTGGACCCGACGTCGAACAGGTAAAATCCCCAGGCCGGCAGGTCCACGTGCAGGCCCGTATTAGGTGCGAGCGAATTTCGTTGACGGTCAGCGGAATTCCTCTTATGCCAAAGGTGCGATTGCAGCCGTCGCGATGCATGGCGGGTAGGTGTCCCGCCATCACTGATGGGCTTTATGAGGTCCAATTCATGAGCAAGATTCTCGTCATCGACATCGGTGGCACCAACGTCAAGATCCTCGCGACCGGGCAGGATGAAGCGCGCAAGATTCCTTCCGGTCTGACCATGACTGCGGCGGACATGGTCGCCAAGGTGAAAGATGCCGCCAAGGACTGGGACTACCAGGCGATCTCCATCGGCTATCCAGGCCCGATCTTGCAGGGCAAGCTAGTGCTGGAGCCGAAGAACCTCGCTGCCGGCTGGGTCGGATTTGATTTTGAGAAAGCCTTTGGCAAGCCCGTCAAAATCATTAACGACGCTGCCATGCAGGCCCTCGGCAGCTACGAAGGCGGCCGCATGCTGTTCCTCGGCCTCGGTACCGGGCTCGGCTCGGCCCTCATTATCGACCGGGTCATCGCCCCCCTGGAGCTCGCTCATCTCCCTTATAAGAAGGGAAGGACTCTCGAGGATTACGTCGGCCAGCGTGGCCTCAAACGGCTCGGCAAGAAGAAATGGCGAGCCGCAGTCGAAGACGTGACCGCCCGACTCAAGGCTGCACTCGTTGCCGACTATGTCGTCCTCGGCGGCGGTAATTCGCGCAACCTCGACGGTCTGCCCCCTGGCACTCGCCTGGGCGACAACAGTCACGCGTTCCTCGGCGGCTTTCGGATGTGGGAATAACCTTGTCGCGCCGCTTGCGGTTTGGCTTCTGCTGCGCACTTGGTACAAATTTGATTGATTTTCGACATTCTAGGACGTACTGCGCCATGAGGGCGCATACTCCGCAGCAACCAGACCGGCTGGTCCGCGCATGAGTTTTGGGAAACCTACATCCAGCTCGCCGTCGTCGAACACGGCTTTCGGGTGCTGAAAACCATCCTGCTGTTGCGACCGATCTGGCATCATTACTTCGGCTGCACCAGCAACGGACTTCTCAATCCGTCGCTGGCGAGGCCGACTATCCGATTCTACTACTTCTTCTGTGCAATCCGCTCCAGCGCGTACTTCTCCAGCTTCCGCGCGTCCGCATAAAACTTGCGTATGCCGTCGCTCAATTTTTCGACCGCCATCGCGTCCTCGTTGTGCATCCAGCGGAAGCCTTTTTCGTCGAGGTGGATCTTCTTCACGTCGCTCGCCTTGGCGGTCTCGACGTTGAGCTTACGCGGCACGTCGCCATCGGTCTTTCCCATCTTTTCCAGCAGATCAGGGCTGATGGTCAACAGGTCACTGCCGGCCAAGCCGAGCACCTGCGGGACGTTGCGGAAGCTGGCGCCCATGACCTGTGTCTTGTAGTCGTGCTTCTTGAAGTAGGTGTAGATGCGCGTGACCGACGCAACGCCGGGGTCCTGGTCCGCGGGGATTTCCTTCACGCCGCGATCTTTGAGGTGCCAATCGTAGATACGGCCCACGAACGGCGAGATCAACGTCACGCCCGCCTCGGCACAGGCGACGGCCTGGGCGAAGCTGAACAGCAGTGTCAGGTTGCAGTGGATGCCTTCCTTCTCGAGTTGCTCGGCAGCACGGATGCCCTCCCAGGTGCTGGCCACCTTGATGAGCACGCGCTCCTTGCCGATGCCTGCCTTGGCGTACATGCCGATGAGTTTGCGGGCCTTCGCCAGCGTCGCCTCGACGTTGAAGCTGAGTCCCGCATCGACCTCGGTCGAGACGCGGCCAGGGACGATCTTCAGGATCTCGCAGCCAAACTGAATGAGCAGGTTGTCCATGAACGATTCCGCACGGGCGGCCTGATCGCCGGGCGTGTCAGACGCAAGCTTGAGGGCGGCGTCCACGAGTTTTTGATATTGCGGCTTCTGAGCGGCCACATAGAGCAGCGACGGATTGGTGGTCGCGTCCTGCGGCTTGTGCAGAGCGATGGCTTCGATGTCGCCCGTATCGGCGACAACGGTCGTGAATCGTTTCAGGGATTCGAGCTGAGTCATGGGTTTACCTCGTGAGACTTATGGTTTGCAGAACGTGATTTTACCTGGATCGCCTTCGCCGGCGCTTTTGGCTCGCCCGTTGGCGGCCAGATGTTCGAGCAACAGGTACACCGTCTCGGCATCCGGAGCGGAGACGGAGGCAATCTGCTCGGCCGTCTGCGGCGTCGTCGTGAGGGCGGCGGCCACCTTCGCTTGAAGCTCCAGAACGGACGCGGCAGCCTTCTTCCCTGCCTCGACGCCTGGCTGATGATACGCGTTGATGCCAATCAGGCTGGCGTAAAGTCCGACCGCCCGTTCGAACAGGGCGATCAGGCCGCCGATGACGCGAGCATCGACCCGCAGTACGGTGATGGTGATCGATTCACGGTTATTATCGTACAGCGCCGCCCGCGTGCCAAGCAAGAAACCGTGCAAATAGTCGCCCGCGGTGACGCCCGGTTCGAGATTTGTCGATGAGCCGCCCGATTCGAGGACACGGATGAAGACGGCGAAGAAGTTCAGCACGCCGTCGCGCAATTGCTGCACATAGGCGTGTTGATCGGTCGAGCCTTTGTTGCCGTAGACGCTAATTCCTTGATCGACGCGCTTGCCTTGCAGGTCGAGCTGCTTGCCGAGTGATTCCATGACGAGTTGCTGGAGATAGCGGCTAAACAGGAGCAGGCGATCCTTGTAGGGGAGGACGACCATGTCCTTTTTACCCTTGCCCTCGGTGATGTGATACCACATGAGGGCCATGAGGGAAGCAGGGTTGCCGCGCATGTCGTGCTTGCGCGTCACTCGGTCGCAGTCCGCGGCTCCGTCGAGCATACCCTGGATGTCGAAGCCCTGGAGAGCAGCGGGGACAAGACCGACGGCGGACAGTTCGCTGGTGCGGCCGCCGACCCAGTCGAACATCGGGAAGCGGGCGAGCCAGTTATCCTTGGTGGCGAGCTTGTCCATCTGCGAGCCGGCCATGGTGACGGCAACCGCGTGCTTGGCGAAGTCAAGACCCGTTTTCTTGTACGCCTCGGCGACGAGCAACATGCCATTGCGCGGTTCCGGCGTGCCGCCGCTCTTGGACGTGACGACGACGAGCGTCTCGCCCAGTTTGCCTTCGTAGCACTTGAGAACGCGGGCAATGCCGTCGGGGTCGGTGTTGTCGATGAAATCGACCTTCATCGGGTCGGTGGCAGGATTACCGAGAGCGTCGGCTACGAACATCGGGCCCAAGGCCGAGCCGCCGATGCCGATGGAAATGACGTGCGTAAACTTGTGTGCCTTCGCTGGCTTGATGATTCCGGTGTGGACGTCCTTGGCGAACTTCTTGATATCGGCCACCGACTTGCGGACCTCCTCAGCGATGCCTGGCGTCGGCGCGAGCTCGGGAGCGCGTAGCCAATAGTGGCCAACCATGCGTTTCTCGTCCGGGTTCGCGATTGCGCCTTTTTCCAGCTCATCCATCGCCTTGAAGGCACTCTGCATCGACGCGGACATCTTTTCAAGAAAGCCCTCGTCAAAGCGCATGCGGCTGATGTCCATGGTAAGGCCGAGCGCGGGGATACGCGATTGAAACTGCTTGAAGCGTTGCCAGGACGTGGACATGTTGACCACCTCTCTTGGGAGAATTAGGTGCAATGATCTCGGATATTGTGGCAAGAAATGGGGCAACCCGCAATAGGCGGGCCTGAATTCTGAGGAGAGACCGTGGACGAAATAAAGAAACTCCGTAACTCTTTAGCCGTATGAAGTACATCTTTGCTCGAACCGCCTGTTTGGGTATCCTCTGTGAGACACACGGAGGGTTTTACCATCACGGCACTGGATGTCTCTCTGGGGCCGAGCCTCACAGAAGCGGAGGCTCGGGCCA
>SYHD01000369.1 GCA_005799265.1 Planctomycetia bacterium
CAACCCCTCACCCCCGACCCCTCTCCCCTGAGTACAGGGGAGAGGGGTGATCGGTTACTTCGTTTGTTCACAAATCCGCAGGGCAAGCAAGGGCGTCGATCGCGGTCCTTGCTTGCGTTGCGGGCCAAGTTTGCCATGAATTTTCACCACGACCACCCCGACTTGACATTCCCCACGCGCCAAAACCTGCCTGTTTTGACGGAAAAAACGTTACCACGCGCAAAGGCGCTTGAACCGCCAATTCCCCTTGACCGATGAATCATGAAAGGATTATCTCACCAAACCACGCTCAAGACGTTTCGGTCCTGAACGGCAGTCAGGGAAGATGCATGACAAGGAACATCCCCACTTGTACCGCGTTTCTGCTGGCCGTCATTGTGAGCCAGGCACGTTGCCTCGCCCAGAACGCCGATATTCTTTCGCCGATCGAGGCCCAGGCGGCGGGCGGCAAGGATGATCCGAAACAGAAAGACAAAGACAAAAAGCCGCCTGAAAAGGACAAGAAGCTCACCGACCCGGCCCAGACCGATGTCTTCTCCAGGCTCCTGGTGCCGCGCGGCGAAGCGCCATCGGGCTATAACCCGCACATGCTGGGTGATTTGGGTATAGCCAAGTACGGCCGGCGTTTACAAACTTTCACGGGGAGCGCGACCACGACATTCGTGCCTATCACCGTGGGGACACAGACAGCCACGCCTTCTCCAACAACCACGAACGTGACGGGCAGTCGAGTCGTACTCGTGCCCGTGGCCAATCAGGGTGCGTTCAAAGCCGCCGAGAACGCCAGCCCCAGGCCTCAGGATCGCGTCTTCGCGTTTTACAATTTCTATGGCGACATCCGCGGCCCCGCCGGCGCGTACAACGCCCCCAGCACGACCGTGACCACAGGCACCTCCGGGCTCTTCAATACCTCAACCACCACGACCATTCCCGGCGCGCCATTCGTTAACTTGCACCGCGAGACTTTCGGCTTCGAGAAGACTTTCCTGGACGGCAACGCGTCCATCGAGTTTCGTCTCCCGGTCTCCCAGCAAGGCGACGGCGGCGTGAACGGCTTCGGCTACAGCAACGTGGGCGACCTCACGATTATCACCAAATACGCCGTCATCAACGACCTCGTGAGCGGCAACGTGCTCTCGGGCGGCCTATCCATCACGGCTCCTACCGGCCCACGCTTTGACACCACCGACGGCCCTATTCGTTCGACGCTCTTGCAGCCGTGGCTGGGATACATCTACAATCGTGATCGCTTCTTCCTCCATGCGTTCCATTCCATCGTCGTCCCCACGGACTCTCGCGACGTGACGCTCCTTTTCAATGACGTCGGCGTCAGCGCATGGCTCTACATCAGCGACAACCCAGGCCGATTGCTGAGCTTCGTCGTGCCGACGTTCGAGGCGCACATCACGACGCCGCTCAATCACCGCGGCGGCTTCGATGGGACCAATCCGATCGTCGTTCCTGATGTCGTCGTGTTGACCGGCGGCGTTCACCTGGGCCTGTTCCGCAGGGCCACGCTAACTTTCGGCGCCGGCGTGCCCGTCACCGGCCCGAGCCCCTATAGCATCGAGGCGTACACGCAGTTCAACGTGCGTTACTGAGATTAGGCGAGTCGGATTCGCTCCACGCGCTTGCGATTGCGCGCGGTTGCAGCAACACGACCGCGCGCGATCGCAAGCGGCAAGCAAGGAAGCGGAACAAATCTTGTGACAAGTCGTTGCCTTGCCATAAGATGACGCCTGGGCACGGTGCCCCTTTCTCCCTGGCGTACGAGATCTCGCGTGAAAGTCATCTTCGTTCCATCAACCTGTCCCGGTGCTGCCGCGCCTGTACAATACTTGACTTCCTTCGTCATCAACGATTGCATCGCCATCGACGCCGGTGCGCTGGGCTTTTGGCAAACGCCCGCCGAGCAGGCCGCGATTCGCCACGTGTTCCTCTCGCACACGCACATCGACCACGTCGCATCGCTGCCGATCTTCCTTTCGAACATCGCCAGCTTTCACGGATCGCCCGTGAAGATCTACGCCAGTGACGTCGTCCAGGAATCGCTCAGGCTCGATCTCTTCAACGGCCGAGTCTGGCCGAACTTCCTGGAGATGACGCACGAGCGCGGCCGCTTCGCCGAACTGGTGACGATCGTCAGCGGGCAGACGCTCGAAGTCGAAGGCGTGCGCATCACGCCGATCGCCGTGGATCACGTGGTGCCGACGCTCGGCTTCATTCTGGAAGACGCGATGTCGGCGGTGGTCATCGTTTCCGACACCGGCCCGACCCAGCAAATCTGGACGCGCGCCAACCGGACGCCGAACGTGAAGGCCGTGTTCCTGGAAGCGACCTTTCCCAATGAAATGGCGAGTCTCGCGGCATTGACCAAGCACCTCACGCCTGCGGAATTCGCCACGGAGATGGCCAAGCTGACATGCCCCGCGACGTTCTTCGCGGTCCATCTGTTCGCCCGCGACCGGGAGCAGGTAACCCAGCAACTCCTGGCGTTAGGTCTGCCGAATTTGCAAATTGCGAAGTTCGGCAAGACGTATGAATTTTGAGCGTTGCGTAGAGGGTGCGGCTTGCGTCAGACATTCCCGTCCGCCTGAATTCGTGGCGGTAAAATTCCGATCTTGTTGAGGAATAATCGACAATCGTCAAGACACAGCATTTCCAAGAACGAAAGAGCAATAAATGTCTTTGCCCTGACGGGGTATAATCTCAAAGCCCAGGATCGCGCAGCGTACACTCAATCCCGGCTACCTCGAATAATAAGCAGACAGGAATGTGGGCCACGCGACTCGTTTTCGCTTGACAACGCTTGAATCCTGGCTGCATGATCTGAGGTAGGATTTCCACTCGGCCGATCGACGCCGGGTGGTCCATCAACGGAGTTCGTTAGTGAAACCATGGACTTGGCTCCTGTTCGTGGGCTGTTTCGCCACTTTTCTGTATTTGTGTCGGCCGGGAGCGTCGTCGCCTCCCGTGCCCTTGACCGAGCAAGCGACGACCCCGCGCCTTCTCGGCGCTGGTTCCTGCGCAGCGGCGGCGTGCCACAACGGTAACTTCGCGCACGGCCAGGCACGCAGCGAATACACCTTCTGGATCACGCGCGATCCGCACGCGCGCGCGTATGAAGTCCTCTTCAACGAGCGCTCAAAATCGATCCAGAAAAACCTCCAACGCACCATCTCGGCTCACGAAGAACAACGCTGCTTGAGCTGCCACGTCGCGCCCGCTTACGTCGAGACCAAGCCGCCAGAGCAAGCGCCGCAATTCAAGACGGACGGCGTGAGTTGCGAAAGCTGCCACGGACCCGCGAGCCAATGGATCAACGAGCACCATCTCGACGCCTGGCAAACACGCAAGCCGGCCGAGAAACAACGCCTCGGCATGAATGACACGCGTTCGCTCGCTGGCCGAGCGCAGGTGTGTGCGACGTGCCACGTCGGCATGCCCGGGATAGAGGTCGATCACGACCTGATCGCCGCCGGTCATCCGCGCTTGCACTTCGAGCTGGCGGCTTTCCACGCTCATCTGCCGCGCCACTGGCCCGATGCGAAAGACCGCGCGGGCGTTGCCGACTTCGAGGAGCGCCTCTGGGCGGTCGGGCAACTCGCCACCACGCACGCCGCGCTAGAACTGCTCGCCGATCGCGCGGGCAACAAATCCAAACCGTGGCCGGAGTTCGCCGAATTCGATTGCGGAGCGTGCCATCACGATTTGAAATCATCGCGCGAACAGCCCAGACCTGGCTTCGCGAAGCGGAAGGCCGGCTCACTTTCGTGGGGACCGCAGGCATTCGCCTCCATATCATTACGACAATTGCTTCCGGACCATAAGCCGCTCCACGATGCCCTCAGCGCCTTGCGCGGAAAGATGGACACAGGCGATCTGAGCCGTGAGCCGATCGCGCGGGACGCAACCCAGGCGGCCCGGTTGCTTCGACCGACGCTCGATTCCCTGCTTCCCGCGGGTCCACACGGGAACAAGATCGCGTTGGATCTGCTCGAGTCGCCACGCGCAGCGCGTGATGAAGAGACGCAACGACTGCTCGCCATCGCGGCATTGACGACATCCAATCGTCCAGCGGCATTACAGAAATCTCTTGGCATGCTCCGCATTTCGGCGTACGATCCATCGGCGGTGCAAAGAGTTCTGCTTGAACTGCGAAAGCCGTAGTGCGACCGTCGTGCGGGTGCATTCCTTGTACGTCGCTTACCTGACGGAACGAATTGGAGAATCTCCATGTTGCGGAACATGTGCGTGCTCCTAGTGAGTGCCCTCGCTCTCGCCGTCGCTGGCATGATGGGCGCACAGACGCCAACGATCCCTCCTCCAACGCGGGCTCAGGAAACAGTTCTGTCCTGTGCGGTCGAAATGCCGTCCCCCAATCCGCTCTTGACGTTGTTCCAGCCCGGCAACAAAGACGCTCCTCGCGCCATCACGGGAGGCGGGCAACGCCCCTACCTCGGCTTCCGTAGTTGCCTGCAATGCCACAACAGCGGCATCCATGGACAAATTGAACTCCCCGGAGGCGTCAAGCTCGACCTCATGAAAGAGCAATGGGTCCTCTACAATGAATTCCCTATCTGGGCCAAGGACGACAAGCACGGCCAGGCCTACACCGTCCTCTTGAATGAGCGCTCCAAGGCGATGGGCAAGCTGCTCGGCGTCGCGGAGGTGCATCGCGATCAACGCTGCCTCGCCTGCCATACCGGTTTCCCGTTGGCCGAGATGCCCGCGAAGGACGGCCTCGTCGATGCGGACCTGGTGAAGAACCTCGACATCAACCTGGGCGTGAGCTGCGAGGGCTGCCACGGACCGTCGGGCGATCTGCGTACCGAGAATCGCCTGGTCCTCAAGGGCTGGAAGGACCCGCATCTGCTTCAGCCAACGCTGCCCTACGACAAGACGAAGCCGTGGCGCTTCCTGTCACCGAAGGAAAAAGCCGACGAGTACGGGTTCATCGACGTGCGTTCGCCAGCGCCGAAGACGAAACTGTGCGTGTCGTGCCACATCGGCGACGTCGAGCAAGGCCGCATCGTCACGCACGAGATGTACGCTTCGGGCCATCCACCGCTGCCGGGCTTCGAGATAGAGACGTTCGTCAATCAACTGCCGCGCCACTGGGCGGAGTTCTCGACCAAGGCCGACGACGTGCAGGACCTGTTTATCAAGTACACGGCCGATCCGCTCTATAGTGAAAAATCGTACAAGAAAAAAAGCCTACATCGGACACGTTCGCTCTTGGCCGGCGCGGTCGTGGCGTCGAGCGAGTATCTTCGCTACGCGGGCCAGCTTGCAGACGAGACGATCAAAAGCCCGGTCAAGCGCGACACCTGGCCCGAACTGGCGGCCTTCGATTGCTATGCCTGCCATCATGACTTGAAAAGCCCCAGCTGGCGGCAGATGCGCAAACCGCCGGTGGGAACGCCCGGCCGACCCGCCCTGCAAGAGTGGCCGTTCGCGCTCGCCAAGATTGCGTTGAAGTTCGACGGCGTTTCGCCCACCGAGGTGGACGCAAAACTCGCCGACGTTCACAAGGCTCTTGCCGCCCTGCCCTTCAGCACGACTAAGGATTTCGCGAAACCCGCCCAGACCGCGGCCGCCTGGCTCTACGCCAAAGGACGCGACCTCGAAAAGAAGCCGGTGACGCGTGAACAGGGCGTGGCGATCCTGAAGGAGATCGCGGTCGTCGCCTCAAGCGAGGTGCTCGATTACGATTCGGCGCGCCAGCTCGTGTGGGCATTCCAGGTGATCGAGGGTGACCTCAAGAGCGATTATCCCGAGGCGAAGAAGATCGCCGCGATTCTGGGCCCGCTGGGCAAGGAATCGTTCCATTTGGATCTTCGCGCCCATCGCAAGGGAGCGACCGCAGTGCCGGGCGACAAGCAAGAGCGAAAAACGGAGGAGTTGGACCTAGAAACGGTGCTGCCGATCATGTCGCGCTACGAACCGGCACGCTTTCAGGAGCGGTTCAAGGAAATCGCGGCGCTGCTCAAGTGATGCACGCCGAAGCGACCGAAGACGCCGATTTTCAGCGCTCGGCCGACCGCCTAGGCGTGGCTGCCGTCGCGGATTTTGCAGGTCGCGCTCAACTTCGGCGTCGGGTGCGGACTGAAGCCGTGATTGCGAGCCGATTCCGGCGCGGAGAGCAACACCCGCGCGCAGGCGATTCCTGCCGTCGGCTAAATAGGCGAATTTACTGACATAGGATCGGCTGGGCTTCACACCGTGCAGCGCTCCGTCTTTCCTGACCGTGGGGACGTTGTCCTTCTTGTGCGGTTTCGCACGGCTCGTTCCCTGAACGCACATCCATGACGTCTCCAGTCGCCCGTCGCTGCTTTCTTCCGTATAAATTGAACTGAGTTTTCGACCTCTGCAGGCGGCATGCTTGTTGCACTCAGGCTCCCCATCGGGATCAGGTAGCGGTTGTTTGCCGCTGCCGACGTGGCAAGGACGCCTGAGGCAAAGTTTGTCACCATAACAGGAGATGTCATGCACACTTGCAAGCCGCAGAAGCAGATTCTGTGGATGGGATTTTGCGCTTTCGGCGTCGCATTCCTCGCAGCGGCAGTTCTAGGAGAGCAAGGAGCTCAACCCAAACCGGTCATCAAGCCAAAAGTCGAGGTTTACAAGCACACGATCGAGGCGGCGCATCTCGAACCCGCGACGCTCCGCAAGCCGATCCCGTTCAAGAAGCTTGAGCTAAAGGAATTCAAGGCGCAGAAAGGCAAGAAGCTCACCCCGGATGCGTTGATCACGCTCCCCAACAAGAAGACGATCAAGGTCGCGGACTATCTCAAGTTTCTCAACGACGCGGAAGCCAAACTGAATACACACGGCCTGACAGTGCGGAAAAAGCTCCCCAAGGGGGGCGTGGAAATGCTGATGAAGGGGAGGGCCGATCAAAAACTCATCGTCAAACAGAGGGAACAAATCGCCAGCCTCCTGCACAAGGCAACCCCGGCCCAAGAGAAGGAATTCAAGGATCACCTGGCCCGGCACACCAAAGAGCAGGTGCCGGCCCTACTCAGGGACGCCCAAGCCGAAAAAGCCAGGATTGAAGCGTGGCGCAGAAGCAAAATCGACGAGGTCGGTAAGCTGGATGCCAAGGATCTGAGCCCGGCCGAGTTGAAGCTGCAACAGCATTTCCTCAAGCTCAGCCAGAGGAAGCCGCCGGCGGAGCTCGCCATGGATCAGATCAAATTCACAATTGCCCAACCCAAGCTGCAGGCCGAGGTCAAGGAGACGCATGATCTGATGCAAAACATCAAGTTTACGAACGAGGGGGCCAGGAAGAATTTCGCCGTCCTGACTAAGTCGTGGGAGAAACACTATGACGACAGCTGGAACTGGTCGTTGGGCAAGAAGTCCACGGCCGAAGCGTACGTCAATACCAGCCTCAAGGTGAGCGCATACGAATCGATCATTTTCGGCTCCGCCTTGCACACGCGGGGGGCGGTGCAGGCCGGCGGCTATGTCCTGGACAAAAAGTTCACGCTTTTTGACGCACTGGCCGAACTCAACAGCACGCAGACCAGTACGCACCTCCATCTGCACGCCAGGTTCATGGGACATGACATCTTCAAGCCGATTGACGAGACCAAAGCGAGCAACAGTAAGTACTTTTACAAGGACTATCCCTGGGACAAGATCATCATCGATGGGCCCGTCATGATCGGCTGTGTGCCGGTCCATTATGAAGTCGGCATCAGGGGGGCGGTCGAGGTAGAAATCGGGGCCTCGCTGACGCCTACCTTTGTCAGCATGGTCCCGGTCGTAAACGTCAGGACCGATGTGTATGCTGCCGCCGCTGTCGATCTTTTGATCGCGCGCGCCGGCGTGCGCGGCACGTTGAACCTGATCGACAACAAGCTCACCATCGGTAGCGCGGCTGTACTGAAGCTGGCCGGCTCCAATCCAAACCTGGAGATCCAGTATTCGGTTCACGACAAGCTCTCGCTCCTTGGGGGCCACGTCGACCTGTACGCCGAAATCTGGGTGCCCGACTTCCCCGATATTTGGAACGGCGACTATGAAACTGTCGGCACCCTACGACTGTTCAGCTGGAAGGGTATCACGCCGGTAAACGGCTATCTCGTCGATCCGCATACCATCACCCTTGCACTCAAATGAGCGAGACTTTCTGCCCCTTGCGGCTAGCTCGTTCTGCCAAGCCGCGAGTGGCAGGAGCGTGAACTTCGGACGATTCCCGGAGATACCATGTTTCCTCGCATTGGCGCATGGAAAATACCGAGCCGAAATTGGGTCCTCGCTTGCGTGGTAGTCCTCAGCCTGGGGTTGGGCGGGTGGTTCGTAGGCCGATTGCTGTTTCCTGGGGCCGAACCAGCGGGCCCCATCGTCTACTGTTACGAGCCGGGCGAGCGCTGGCATTATCGCCTGCGCTATTCCGGTGCGGGCTTCATGAATGTTCAGGCCGCGCTCGGCGGACAGAATCCGGCGGCCGCGGAACAAGTGCAATCGATTCAGACAGTCATCGAAGGTGATCTGTTCATCGACGTTGCCCAAGCCGACCCGCAGCGCACGCGGCTGGCTTATTCCCTGCAGAATCCGGAAGTGGTGCTGGTCATCGGCGGCCAGCCGTTGCTGGATGCCCTCACGATGAAGAGCGACCTGGAGCATCCCGTGTTCGTGGACGTGGATCGCCAAGGCCGCATGGAGACGCTGCGGTTTGCGCCGGAGGTCGGCGAGCTATCGCGGCACAGTTGGCGTTCGCTCCTATCCGGCATCCAATGCGTTGTGCCGGAAGACGCCGACGCGAGCGCGGCGTATGAGGCGTGGGAAGACGCCCCCATGGGCCGCTGCCGGGCGGTGTACCAGCCGGACGCGGACGCGCCGCGGGGAACCATCGGCATCCTCAAGAGCCGTCAGGAGTATCAGGCACAGGCCAAGAAGCTGATGCCAAATGCGCCGGGCACCACGATTCATCCCGGCGGAGAATTGAGAATCGCGTTCGATCCTCGTCTGGGCCAGATTCGCTCGCTGACAGGGACCGAGTTGATGATTCTCAAAGCGGGTGGGAAGATCATCTCACGCAGCGAAGCCACCATCAGCCTCGAATTCGTCAAGCGGGACGTGCTCGCCCCGGCCGACCTGGTTCGCATTGGCGCCCTGGACCGGGAACACGAGCGCAGCCAACCAGCGGAGTCGTTGGTGGCCGCAGTGGCGTCGCCGCGCACCCGGCTATTGGCGCAAAAGCAGGAACTGGGAGACGACACTTCCGAGACAGTACTGGCCAATCTTGCTCGCGCGGAGAACTCTGCCGAGCCGCAAGGAAGTCAAACCCCGCTGTACCTGAAGATCAAAGCCCTGGTGGCAGTGCATCCGGAAACGAGCCCGCGCTTTGCCGAACTGCTCCACAAGGCGGAACTGCAAAGTCTGACCATGCGGCTGGTCCCCACGGCGCTGGCCGCGATAGGACATCCGGAGGCGCAGACCGCGCTGGTCGACGTATTGCGGAGGCGGCAATCCGACGAGGCGTCCGTTGCCTATCTGGTGCCGATTCTGGCCAGGCTGAAGTCTCCATCCCCTGAGGCGGAGAACGCGCTGCGCCATCTCGCACACTCGGCGTCCCCTGCCATCATGGCGATCGCCGAACTTGGCCTCGGCTCGATGGCTGGACATTTGAAGGCAACAGCGCCCCAGCGCTCGGCGGGGATCGTATCCGGTTTTGTTCAGGAGCTGAAGTCAGTCGGGAGCGAAGAGCGGCTCACTCACCTGCTTCTGGTGCTCGGCAATAGCGGTGCGTCCGACGCGCTGCCGGCGATTCAGGAGCAGGTCCGCAACAAATCCGTCGGGGTCCGCGTTGCCGCCGTCGCGGCGCTGCGCTTCATCGAAATCGATCAAGCCGAGATTCTGATGCTGGAAGCGCTGGCCAGCGATGCGGACGCGGAAGTGCGCGAAGCGGTCGTGCATGCCCTCCCCTATCGTGCCATGAACGACAGGACGTTTCGGGCCTTAGCTACCACCTGCCAATCCGACAAGGGAGTAGGCGTTCGCCTTGCCGCCCTGAACTTCCTGTGGCAGCTGCGCGAGCAGTTCCCCGAAGTGACACGCTTGACCACGACGGCGGCCGAGAGCGACTCCTCCGATGCCGTGCGTGACGCCGCCGCGCGGCTGTTGGGCAAGCGCGAATGATACCAATCCAATCTGCACCTCTTACGCCCTCGTAGGCCAGGTAGCCAGGCCGGTTTACGATCGAACCGCGTGCGTCCATGAGGGCGAGAAATATCAGTTATCGGCGCGACGGGCCAAAGATCGGATCGCGCGGATCGTCGCTGACAAACCACGGTTGGCCGCCCGGACGCAGGTACATGCGGCGCATCTCGTCGAGGCTCAAGGGCCGGGCGCCGATGCGGCCGAAGACGCCGATCTGATTGCCGCTCTCGTCGATGGCGCGATCGCGATCCAGCGCTCGGCCCACCGAGTAGACGTGCCCGCCTTCCGGGATTTTGTAGGTCGCGATCAGCTTCGGCGTCGGGCGCGGGCTGAAGCCTTGGTTGCCCGGCGTCTCCGGCGACGTGAGTTGCACCACGCGCAGGCCGTTCTTGCCGTCCGCCAAGTAAGCAAATTCACTTACATACGTTATACCTAGCTTCACGTCGTGCAGATCGTTGATATGGCCCCCTGCGTTGTAGACTTGATCGATCCGGAAACGCTCCGGGTTCTCGATGTCGAGAATAACGAGGCCGTGTTTGCCCGCGGCGACGTAGGCGTAGGTGCGCGCTAAATAGATACTGTGCACGTCGGTCAGGGGCAGAATTGCCTTCGGTACCGGCTTGCCTAGATCGGTCACATCCAGCGAGATGACGCCTTCCTCGGCGCACACGAAGGCATAGCGGAATTGCACCGCGACCGACTTCGGCTTCTTGATCGGCACAACACTCGTGATCGCCGGCTTGGTCGGATCGTCGATCGAAACCACCGCCAGCCCCGCGTCGCAGCAGATGTAGGCGTGGCTGCCGACGATGGTGATGTTGCTGGCGCCATTCAGAATGCCGTCGGGATTGAAGGTGACGTCGCGCTTGAGGAAGTTATTGATCGGGTTACCGTCGAGCAGCGTGCCGGCGCCGACGAGAATCAGCCCCTCGTACTTGTCCGCCACGTAGAGGTAGCCGAACAGGGGATGTACCTTGGGATCTTTGTTCTCGGGGCGCTGCTTGCGCGTCGGGTCCGGGGCGGGCGTACACGGAGCGGCGATGGCGGCGGCGTATTTCGTCGGCACATGGAACTTCTGACCGTTCGGCGACACCGGTGCGGTATTGAACCGTTCCGAGAACGACTTGTTGTCGATGAAGGCGATGTCGAACACGCGTAGACCATCCGGACCGCACGCGGCATAGAGATACTCGCCGCGCGGCTGCACTTGCAACACTTCTGCCTTCTTGAAGGGGGACTTCAGACGATCGGCGATATCGCGCCCCGGATGTTCATGAGCGTGCTGCAGCTTGTAGCCGTTCTGCTGGTGTTTCCGGAAGTAATCGGGGAACGCGAGCTGCTGTAGCGAGCTGCCGATTACCGCCTGAGGCTCCTCTTGTTCGGTGACGACGACGGCGTGCAAGCCGTGGTCCTTCGCTGCGACCCAGGTGTAACGCCCCATGAAGCTGACGTAGCCGGTCCCCTGCATCAAGAGCTGGGCCATGATCGCGTTGTTGTCGTTTTTCTTCGATAGATGACAATCCGTACAAGTTTTGGTTTCCGATCGGCCAGGCATGTGGGCGTCGGGATGGGCGGCCTGGCCGTTGATCGTCGGCGGGGCGCCGCGCACGGTGTGCGGGACGTTGGTGCTGAAGGCAATGCCGGAAAGTCCGTCTGCGGAGTGGGTTTGCTGTTGATGATAGATTTGATCACGGTTCGAGTTATACGAGCTGACGTGAATGGCGCACGAGGAACGCGCCGGGCCAATCTTGTTGCCGGTGACATCGCCGTCGCGCGCCAGCATGAACACGTCGTCCCGCAGCGTTTGAAAGTTGTACGCCGTGTAATTGCGCTGCACGTCGCCTTCGTTGTGTAGGGCGGGCATCTTCTTGTTCGCCTTCTGCGGCAGATGGCAGCCGAAGCAGCTCGGGTTCCACGACGAATGACAGGCGATGCAGCTCATATTCTGATTGCAATGGGCCAGCTTCTTCTCATCCGTCGGCACATCGCCCCATTCGAAGTCCCCCTTCTGATCGAAGCGTACCGTCTTGGCGAGGGCAGCCTTGGCGTTGTACTTTGGATGCTTCGGATCGATGATGTCCTTGACCTGCGATACCGTCCACGACAACTCGGCATCGACCATCGAATTTTGGATGAGCTTGTCGCCTTGCCGCTCGAAGCGCCGTTTGCCGAAGGGCGTACGCAGCGTCGTCAGATCGTGGCCGTTGACCTCATTCTCCGCGTGAAGTTTTCCATCACGCGGAGTGGGATTACTTCGCTCGGGGGCAGCGGGGCCACTTGTGCGCAGGTTGGTGTACTTCGAGACAGTTCCGTGGCAATCGATGCAGGCGATCTCGATGGCGGCGCGGACTTCGCCGTACAGCTTGCCGTTGCCGTGGTTGTCTTGCGCGAAATGGCAATCGACGCAGTGCATGCCGCGTTCCAGGTGGATGTCCATCAAGTGGACTGGCACGCCGTCGCGATTGGGATTCGGCGCGGCCTTGGGCTTCTTGATGTGCGCCTGGATGCGCTCCGGCATCTCGATCGCTTGCATGAGCTTTTGCGTGTTCACGTCATTGATGGCCGCGCCGCGATGATCGAGGAAAGTTCCGTTGCGATCCTTCTTGTAGACGGCCTTGAAGACCCAGCCGTGGCCGTGGAAGTCGGCGAACTGCGTGTGCTTGAGCTTCGGGTTGAGATCGGTGATGTTGGCGAGGAATTTCGGGTCCGACCACAGCCCACGCGCGGACGCTTCGTCCGGGTTGTTCATGGCGGCGCGGACGAAATCCTCGGCCGTCGGATACTTTTGTTTACGTGGATACATGTGTTCGCCGTCGGTTTCCTCGTCCCACCACATGTAGCCGAGATAGCTGTTCATGACGTTGGTGCCGGGATGAATGTGGCAGGTGATGCACTGGCTCGACGGCACGGCACGCGTGAACTTGTGCTTGATCGGATGACCCGGCTCGTCGTGCGGGATCATCGGATCGGATGGGTCGAATGTGTCCTTGGTGCCGCGATTACCGTGCTTGGCGTATGGTCCGGAGTGGATCGGCGAACGATCATTGGCGTAGACGACGTGGCACGAGGTACAGCCGGAGGAGCGGTAGTCGCCGGCGTGATCGTTAGTGCCGAGCATGTTCAGAGTCGGATCGAACAGACGCGTGCGTAGCAGGCTGACGAATACTGGGTCGGTGCGATTCTCGGTGCCGAGGCCGCGCGTGCTGAGGCGTGTCCGCGGCCGGCCCGATTCTTCTTCGCGTTCGGGGATGCCGATCTCTGGACGAAAACGGCCGCCGCGCTCGAAGATGCGCAGGATGTTGCCGGGCTGCGAGTTTTCGTAGCGAGGCAAGGGATCGAGGAAGGCCAGGACGCCCTTGAACTTCATTTCATGCTCGGTCGGCGGCGGATAGGTTTGCAGACGCTGGGGCACGCCATTCGTGCTATAGCTTTCGCCGTAGCGAGGTTGCTTGTGCGGGATGGCGCCGTTGTTGTACAATGCGGCGCCCCAGAGCATACAGCCGTGCGTCATCATGCTCGTCTTGCTCTGCATCACCTCATCCTGATGGCAGCTGCCGCAGGCTCGCTCGGCGACGCGCAGATCGCCCGGATTGACGAACTGGATAAACTCAGGCGATTCGCGGTTGAGCAGCGTGTACGAGCGGATGGGATTGCCTGAGGAACTCCAGGCTTCGGGATAGCGCGGCATGATGTGGGCGCGCTCCTTGATCGACGTGTTCGCGTTGCCGCCGTGACAATCGATGCAGCCGAGGTTGACGGTTCCCTTCTCGTGAGGATCGCTGCTGTTCTGATGGCATTGGATGCAGCCGGTGCTCTTGATGTCGGCCTCGCCTTTGGTCTGCCTGGACAAGTCTTGCCCCGATGCGACGGGGCTACCCAGCTTAGCCTCCTGCCCGGTCGCGGCGTGGAAGAGCATGCCAGTCGCCAGGGCGGCGGCAATGCACACGGGAATGAGAACCCGACGGCGAAGGATCAAATCAGACACGCGAAACCTCCATGCGCATGGGTTTGACCCATACTCGTTTTGCGCTCGCATACCCTATTTGAATCAATACGTCAACACTACCTCCAGGAAACCGGCGAGCTGCGGCGCCACGGCCTCATCGAGGCGATTGAACAGTGAGCGGAAGCCGGCGCCGGGCACCAGCATCGACAGTCCCGCCTTGCAGATTACGTTGTTGTTGAGCAATGGGCGATACTCCATGCCCGTGCTCAGATCGGTGCCGATGAAGCGGCGAATTTCCCGCTGATACAAGAACTGTTGCAGCGGGTTGACTGAATCGAACCACAGCACATTGGCATTATTGATGAAGCGCAAGCGCGGCGTGGCTTCGACGTCAAATCCGAAGTTGCCCAAGTAAAGCCCTGGATTAACGAAGTTCGTCTGACCTTTGTTCTTGCTTGAGCGCAGATCTGGCACGAGACTCATGCGTTGCGTAAGGTTGACGCCGAAGAGCCGGAGTTGCTGGCGTTGCCAATAGGTGAATTCACCACCCGCAAAGTTCGGGTTATCGAGAATGCTGTCGAACCCGGTGGCGTGGCTGTTGTTGACGTTGCGGTCGCCGGACGCCCAGAAAAAGGACGTACGGAAGCGGATCCAGTCGTGATCGATCGACAATTCAAGGGCGGCCATCTGGGCGTTGATCGTCTGCGCGGCGTTGGCGAGCGGGTTTTGGCCGTCGCGGCCAAGGGCCCAGTAGAATGCGTGGTTGATGTTCAGGCGATTGATGTGCCCATCGCCGGCCCAGCCGAGGTAGGCGACGTCGATCGAATGCGGCTGGAAGACGCCGACGGGATCGGGTCGTACCAGGAAGCCGTTATTGTCGAACCTGAACGTGGCCGCGTCGTGGTTGACGTGGACGCTCCATTGCGACGTGTAGCCGGGGAAGACAAAATCCTGGCGATACCAGTTGGCGACGAAGATCTGCTGACTGCGATTGCGGAAGGTGTTAAGGCCGCTGTTGGTGTCTTTTTCGAGCTGATAGAAGTAGAGCAGATTGAACTGATCGCGGTTGGCGTTACGGTTGCCGAACAAGCGCACGCCGCGGTTGACGTCGCTGAAGATGAAGCCGCGGAAATCGCTGGTGAACGGCTGACTGCCGACACGCATGGAGATGAAATCATAGTCGGGCCCGAGGTCGGCGATCTTGGCCTCGGCGAACCACTCTTGCAACGTGGTGTAAGTGCGGGCGCGATCAAGCCCAGTGGTCACATCGGGCGTGACGACCGCAAGTTCGCGTACGGCGAGGTCATTGAAATTGAAGGCGCCGGTGATCTTGACGCGCCAATCGACCGGTCGAAACGCCGCGTCGCCGCGAAAGAGATCGAAGGATAGGAACACGGGCTGTTGGAAAAAATTCTGATTGGGGTTGCCGAAAAAGTCAAACTGGCCCGCCTGGCGCGTGCTTTCGAACGGTGTGGTGCCTGTCGGGTTCTGCCGCGGCTCATAGAGAGTCTGCGTCGTGGCAGTCACTTCGAGGAAGATGTTCTGGCCCACAATTGGATAGTCGGCCTTGAGGACGTTTTGATTGAACGGGTCCCACCAGCGTCCCTTGATGTAGGGGTAGTCGTCCAGGAGCGGATGCCCCCTGCCGTAGCGATCCCACTCCGGGAAGCCCACGCGCCAGCGGTCCTCGATCGGTATGAAGCGGTTGTCGGTCTGCTCCGCGCGCGGCCGCACACGCGATTTGCCCGCGAATCCGAGCGGCGAATCGACTGGAGTTTGGTAGAGCAGTTCAGACGGAGCATCGCTCTCTTTCTCGGCGGTGGGAAGGCTCAACCCCGCCACGGGCGATAATAAAAACTGGAGCAGTCCAGACGGAGCAACGCTCTCTTTCACGGCCGTGGGCAGGCCCAACCTCGCCACAGGCGGCTGGCCGGACTGGAGCGGTCCAGACGGAGCAACGCCCTCTTTCACGGCCATGGGTGGGCCCAACCTCGCCACCGTTGGCTGGACGAAGTCGTCCTCCATCGCGTTCTGAGCACGGACGACGCCGACATCGCTCGCGATCGGTGGGAGCTGGGCAAAACCGCTAATGGCCGCGCAGCTCAGAAGCAGGATGCTTCCCAGTTTACCGATTGTGTGGAATTTTACTGTCATTCGTAAATCCGTTGAGCACCATGCGTGGAACTTTTGCGCATTTCGTGCGATTGCTTACCTATCGGGTTAAGTAGTTCCGGACTTGACGGTAATGCCGATTTTTTCATTTGAGTATTCCATGCCTTGCAGCCGATACGAAAAATACGCTGAAGTTCCGCAAGAGTGCGTAGGGCAAGTTGAAAACCTACAGCATTTGGACACGGCATGGCAGGTTGGCGACCTGCCCCACGGTCGTGCCTATGGCCTTAACGATGGATCGCATGAAGAAGCACATTCTCTCAATCGCGCTGGTCTTCGCGGCCCTTATCGGCTCGGTGCGCGGACAATCCGCCAACGAGCGTAACACGGCCTCGCAGGCGCCGAACGGCGAAGCGCTGAAGCTGCCCGAATCGAACGAACAACGAAATATCTTGTTTACGAAAGAGGGCCGGCGACCCCTCGCCGAGAATGCGGAAGACGCAGAAACGGAAGAAGCCCTGAAACGGCCGTCGCGTTATTGGGGACGCTCGGAGTTCCTTCTCTGGTGGCTCAAGGCGCCGAACATTCCGACGCTGGTGACCATGGGGGACTACACCGACCTCCCCACGCCAGGGGCACTCGACACGCCGGGCACGAGCGTGATTTTCGGCGGCGACCGTATCCAGTACCAGGATCGCGGCGGCGGTCGATTCACGGTGGGATACTGGCTCGCCGACGAGCATTCCGTCGGCGTCGAAGCCGGCTACTTCTTCCTCACCGGACGCACCATCTCGCGCAGCGTCTATTCGCCCGGGACTCCCGTGCTCGCGAACCCTTTCTTCAATGTCCTCACGAACCTCCAGGACGCTTCGCTCATTAGCTACCCCGGCATCTCAAGCGGCACCGTGACGGCCGACACGCGTAGCTTTCTGCAAGGC
The DNA here is from genome assembly GCA_005799265.1 of Planctomycetia bacterium. GTDB lineage: Bacteria > Planctomycetota > Planctomycetia > Gemmatales > Gemmataceae > SIAQ01. Next base: position 17,170 of record SYHD01000369.1, read on the forward strand.
TTCGAAGGGAATATCAGCGCCAATCTCCGGCATTCGGAGCGTTGCCGCGTCGAAGCGCTGGGCGGCTTTCGCTGGCTCAATCTCAACGAACGCATCAACATCAATTCCGTGTCGGTCGTCGACATCGCCCAGCAATTCCAGGGCAAGGGCTTGCCGTTCAACGGCAACACCATTTCGGTGCGTGACGGCTTCGAGACGCGCAATCACTTCTATGGCGGCCAACTCGGCGCCCGCGTCGAGCTGAGCCACAATCGCTTCACCTTCGGCCTGGTCGGCAAGGTCGCACTAGGTGTGACTCACGAAATCGTCACGATCCGCGGTTCTACTGACATCAACACGACGCCGGCGACAACGCAAAATGCCGGCCTGTACGCCCTGTCCAGCAACAGCGGTCGGCACACGACGAACTCCCTCGCCTTCGTCCCGGAAACCGGCGCAACGCTGAAGTTCCAACTGACGGAGCGTATCGACCTGTTCGGCGGCTACTCGTTCCTGTACTGGAGCCGAGTGGCGCGGCCGGGGGACCAGATCGATTTGAACATCAACCCGAACCTGGTGCCGACCAGCAGCAATTTCGGAGCCGGCGGCGTCAATCAGCCGGGATTTCGCTTTCGCCATACGGACTTTTTCGCTCACGGCGCCAACTTCGGCGTGGAACTGCGCTATTGAGCCGCTTGCGGCTTAGCGCTCGCGTTGACGCGCCGAAATACCTGGCGCTGCCACGCAAACGCTAAATGAAATGTGGCCGATGGAAGGATACCTATGAAACCAACTCGCTTGTCGATCGAGCGACTCGAAGACCGCACCATGCCCGCGTTGATCGCGAGCCAGCTGCCGCTCGCGACACTGCCGCCGTTATTCACGCTGCAGACGTCCCAAGTCAGTTCGCTCTTGTCGCGCGCGGCGGCGGCGACCGGATCGGACGACGCCATCATCGCCATCGTCGATCGCGCCGGCAATCTCCTGGGCGTGCGCGTAGAAGGCGGCGTCTCCGCGGCCGTCACCGGAAACACGAATGTCATGAATTTCGCGATTGACGGCGCCATCTCCAAGGCGCGCACGGCCGCGTTCTTTTCTTCGAACGCTGACCCGCTCACGTCGCGCACCGTCCAGTTCATCAGTCAATCGACCGTCACCGAACGCGAGGTCAACTCCTACTCGTTCGACTCCAACCCGGCTTCGACCACCGGCGGCCCCGGCTTCGTGGCCCCCATCGGCATCGGCGGACATTTCCCGCCCAATATCGCCAACAACCCGCAGGTCGATCTGTTCGGCATCGAGCACACCAATCGCGACATGTTCGTGAACCCTGGCGCCCAAGGTATCCTCAACACGCCATTGTTCAACGTCGTCGACAACGTGACGGTAGAAAACCGCTTCAACATCGATGGTACATTCGTGCCCGCCGGCAAGGCGCTCACGGCCCCGCTTTCGTATTTCGATACGCTTCTGCAAGCCGCCACTCCCGGTGCGGGGATCACGGCCAACGGGCAAGATGACCCCACGGTTCGCCACGTCGCCTCGCGCGGTGTCGGCACGCTCCCCGGCGGTTTGCCCATCTATCAAAACGGCGTCCTCCTGGGCGGCATCGGCGTCTTCTTCCCCGGCACGACCGGCTTCGCCAGCGAGGAAAACTCTCAGCTCAGCGTCAACTTCAATCCCGCCTTGATCGACCGCTCGATGGAAGCCGAATTCATCGCCCTGTCGGCGATCGGCGGGTCCAGCCAGGCGGGTATAGTCGTAGGCACACTCGGCGGCATCCCCGCGCTCAATGGCATCGACTTGCCGTTCCCGCGCATCGACCTCGTCGGCATCACCCTCGACACCGTCGGCCCCGGCGGCCTCCAAGGGCCGACTAACCTGCAAAGATACGCCACGGCCAATTTCTCGATCGGCACCGGCAATCCGAACAGCGGCGCGAATAGGGCCGTCAACTTCGCCGGCGCGACCCTGCTCACGGGCAGTGTCGCCCCCGACGGCGATCTCGTCACGCCACACGATGGTGTCGGCATCACCGCCGCGCAGGCGCAGCAGATCATCGAACAGGGCATTCAGGAAGCGAACAAAACGCGCTCCGCGCTTCGCCCGCTCAGCGAAAAGTCGCGCATGGTCTTCAGCGTCGCCGATTCGACCGGCGAAGTGGTCGCCTTGTATCGCATGAAAGACGCGCCGATGTTTTCGATCAACGTCGCCGTCGGCAAGGCACGCAATGTCGCGTACTACGATGATCCCACGCAGCTCCAGGCGATCGACCAGATCGCCGGCGTTTCCGCGGGCACGAGTTTCACGGCGCGGACCTTCCGCTTCCTTGCGTTGCCGCGCTATCCGGAGGGAATCAACACCGCGCCGCCGGGGGTGTGGTCCTCGCTCAACGACCCCGGCGTCAATCGCGACACCGCCCTCAACACCGGCGCCGCGCAAGCGATCTCCGCGTTCACCAGCACGTTCGGGTATGACGCATTCCATCCGAATACGAACTTCCACCAGACCACGAACACTAACAATGCCAACGGCGTCATCTTCTTCCCCGGCAGTTCCGGGGTCTATGCCGGCGGCACGATTCGCGGCGGCTTCGGCTCCTCCGGCGACGGCGTCGATCAGGACGACGTCAACACCGCCGGCGGCATCCGCGGCTTCGTACCCGCAAGTACGCTTCGGGTCGACAACTCCTTCTTCCGCGGCGTGCGCTTGCCGTACATGAAATTCAACCGTAACCCGCGCGGCTAACGTAGACATCACGCTCCGCGTGATGATTGTTAAACAAACCGGAGTAGCTGAAATGACAAAACTCGGAATGGTGATTGCGTCGTCAATCGTCGCCTTGGCGGCAGGCGTGAGCCTGGCCGACCCACCCGCGCGACCGCTCATTGTGCGGCCGGCGCTGCCGCGTTTGTCGCTGCCGTCCGACACGGGGCACGGCATCGGTTACTACGTCGGCGGCGGCGCGTTACCGCGTTTCGGCGAACCGCGAGGCGCCGACGAAGGAACGTGGGGCTGGGATTACCAGGGCTGGCTGCTGCCGCGCCGCGTCGTGAACAGTTGGTGGCACGGCCGACGCTACCAGGGCGGGACCGGCGCGTACAAGACGGATGGTCCGCACTTCTATTCGCATGACGCGAAAGCCCGCTGAGCCGAAGGGTACGTCTGCGACGTACCCAATACCAACTCAGTCACACGTTGGCTTTTCAACGCTTGATATTCAGCTCGGGACGGTTTTTCCCAATTCCGCAACGCCGGCGTCCGTCGTTTTCGTCTCGAAGAGACTCAACTCCTGCAACTCTTAAGGCGACCGACAGGAGATACGATACCAGTAGAGTCGAGAGGTAGCGCGGCGGTTTAGGTGGGCCATGCAGGTTGCCGGCCCTTTCGGTTGCCGGTGCCAGAGTATCCCACCCTGCTCCGTTTCTACCTCCCGCTCATCGAAC
>SYHD01000370.1 GCA_005799265.1 Planctomycetia bacterium
AACCCGTCCCTGTGTACGATGGGGCATAGTGGCCTCCTTGCCGGTTTGGGATTTCAAGCACCCCTATTAAGGCAAGTGAGGCCATTTTTATAAACCACAGTCTGCACGAAGCTTAAGTCAAACTACGTGCCATTCGGCTCTTGCGCGGAAGATTTCAAATTCGCAGAAAACAGTTGCGATCCACCGTAAAACCCTTTAGACTACCTGCCAAGTAGCATTCTCGATTCAACCATCCAAGGAGCCTCTCATGAGTCGAAAAATCAACCGCCGACGGTTTATCCAGGCGGGAGGCGTCTCGGCGGCGGCAGCCGGTTTCTGGCTGACCGGCGGCGTCACCGAGTCGTTTGCCGCCCAGCCCGGCGCCAACGAACGTCTCAATATCGCCATCGTCGGCTGCGGCGGCCAAGGCGGCGGTAACGCCAGCCAAAAGGCCATCGCTGCCGAGAACATCGTCGCCCTCTGCGACGTCGATTCGAACCGCGCCAGCACCGTCTTCAACCGCTATCCGAATGTGACGAAGTACACCGACTTCCGCCAGATGCTCGAAAAGCAAAAGGACATCAACGCCGTCGTCGTCAGCACTCCCGACCATACGCACTTTCACGCCAGCGCCATGGCCATCCAGCGCGGCAAGCACGTCTACACCGAAAAGCCGTTGACCCACAGCGTCTGGGAAGCCCGCCAGCTGAAGCTGCTCGCCGCCAAGCACAAGGTTGCCACCAGCATGGGCAACCAGGGGACCGCCACGGGCGGTATCCGTACTGCTGCGGAGATCGTCCGCTCCGGGGCCCTTGGCGAGGTCCGCGAGGTTCACGTCTGGACCAACCGCCCCATTTGGCCGCAAGGCATTGAGCGGCCGAAACAACGTCCCGAAGTGCCGAAGACCCTGAGTTGGGACCTGTGGCTCGGCCCGGCCCCGGAGCGTCCGTATCACAACGCGTATGTGCCGTTCGCCTGGCGCGGCTGGTGGGATTTCGGCACCGGCGCCCTCGGCGACATGGCGTGCCACACGATGAACATGCCCTTCATGGCGCTGCGCCTCGTGGCCCCGACCGCTGTCTCCGCAGAGGTCGTGGGCGGCGTGAATCCGGACTCGGCGCCGGCGCGCGGCGTCACCGTCACCTATGAAATCCCCGAGCGCCACGGCCTGCCGGCCTTGCGTTTGTTCTGGTACGAAAGCCCGTACCAACCGAACGTCCCGGCCGCCAAGCGCGTCTATCGCCGGCCTCCCGCTGCCGTACTTGCGGGCATCCCCAATGTCGGCGGCAGCGGCTGCGTCATCGTCGGCAATAAAGGCAAGATGTACTCGGGCGCGGACTACGGCGACGCTTTCACGCTGTTGCCGCAGGCCGATTTCCGCGACTATCGTCCGCCGCAACCGACGATACCGCGTTCGCCCGGCCATCACGCCGAGTGGATCCGCGCGTGCAAAGGCGGCGCCCCGGCGATGTCGAACTTCATCGATTACGCCGGCCCGTTGACGGAACTGGTGCTTCTGGGCAATGTCGCGATGCGCTGCGGCGAACGATTCACCTGGGACTCGGAGAAGCTGTCGGCGAGCGTTGCCGCCGCCGCACCGTTTGTCCGCCGCCAGTACCGCAAGGGGTGGGAGTGGAACGCTTAAAAGGGGCGGCTCTTGCCAACGAGCCGCGACTGTCAGGGAGCGGTGGGGTCGCTTCGCACGAGTGCGGCGCATCCACCGCTCCCTGACGGTCGCGGCTCGTTGTTTTGGAGTCCGTTAGATCAACTCCCGTATCACATTCCCGCTCTCGATGATCGGCCGCGGCCGCCCCGAAGGATCGGCAAAATGGGTATTCAGCGGCACGCCCATGTGGTGATAGATCGTCGCCGCCAGATCGCCCGGCGTGACGCGCCGTTCCAGGATCGAGCCGCCGTCCGCTTCCGTGGCGCCGATCACCTGTCCGTGCTGGAAGCCGCCCCCCGCCAGGCACATCGACATCACCACGGGCCAATGGTTGCGGCCATCGCTGCTGCCTTGCGTCCCCGTCTGCGGCGTGCGGCCGAACTCGCCCATGGCGATGACGAGCACATCGTCGAGCATACCGCGTTGATCGAGATCGCTGACGAGCGTGCTGACGAGATGATCGAAGAGCGGCAACAGCGGTCGCAGGCCATTCCAGATGCCGCCAGAGGGAGGGATGTTGTCGCCGTGCGTGTCCCAAGTGCCTGAGGCGGTGTGATAGCTGAGATCGAGAGTGACGAACGCGACGCCCGCCTCGACGAGTCGCCGAGCCAAAAGCGCCTGCTGACACCACAGATGCGAGCCGTAGCGATCGCGCATCGCCGCCGGTTCGCGCGTGATGTCGAAGGCGTTTTCGGCGCGTCGGCCCGTGATCATTTCCACCGCTTGCTGGCCATAGCGATCCATGGCCGACATCGATCCGTCGGTATCGAGTTCGGAGCGGATGCCGTCGAACGATTGCGCGAGTGAACGGCGTTCATGAATGCGTTCGAATGTGATGCCCGTGGGCAGTTGGAACAGACTCGGGTTGGTGACTTGCCCCGTGTCGGTGCCGACCAAATCGTAGACGGGCAGAGCCGCCGCCTGCTGGGCCATGAAGGGGTCGTGCAACCGGCCGAGATAGCCCGCGAAGGCGAGATGGCTGCGCGAACGCATAAACGCGGCGTAGGCCGGCATCGACGGATGGTTCGGTCCGTGATACTTCGACACGATGGAACCGATGGCCGGGTAATCGCGCGCGTTGGGATTGGTGCGCGGCTCCGCGTCGAGATTCGCGGTCTGCATGACGGTATTGGGTTCGTGGTTGGAGTGCCGCGCGTCCATCGAGCGGATGATCGTGAACTTGTCGAGCAAGGCCGCCTGTTTGGGGAGATATTCGCAGATGCGCACGCCGGGCACGCGCGTGGCGATCGGCGCAAACGGCCCGCGATTTTCGAGCGGACGATCCGGCTTCATGTCCCACATGTCGATGTGGCTCGGTCCGCCGGCCATCCATAACAGGATTACGCTCTTGCCCGTGGGTCGCGGCGAACCCGGCGCCGCCTGCGCCTGGCTTTGCAGGAGATGCGGCACGGTCAGGCCCGCGATGCCGGCGAGGCTCGCCTTGAGGAAGTTACGCCGACTGGAACAGACCAGGCCTTCGCGGCGGCGGGCGTTGAAAGCGTGAAAGGCGTGATCGTGACTGTGCGGCATTTGCTCCCCCTTTGGCTGAGACTGTTCCCGCCTTGATTTGAGGATTCTATCACGAGCAGCACGACGTTTCCATTGTCGAATTAATAACTTCCCCATTTGGTTGGTACCGCTTGGGGAGTCCGATACCGAAGCAAGTACACAAGCGCTAAACCGTAAACGGCAATGAGTTCGGTCATCCTTTTACGATTCGACATAATTGCTCGCGGGATAAGTATTTCTCCCCAGTTCGCCTATTTCCCTACCTGTTAATTTGTGCGGGTTGCACCGACTTTGCCGATTGTGCTATATTTATCTTATGCCAAGTTGGATTTTTTGCGGATCCCCCCAGCGCATGCTTGCATCCTGCTGAGGTAGAATTACCTTGGTAGTATCGAAGGTGAGGTCAGCAATAACTGACCGGGTAGGACGGCCCCTCTCGCGCCACGGCAATTCGATTTGAACCATTGCTAAACCAAGAGGAGACGTGGGCCATGAGATTCCTGACGGCTAGTCTGTGTGCGCTGTGTGTCTGGTCGGCGACGGTTGTGCCGGCCTCTGCGGGCTGGGACAACGTGTTCCAGACGACCCTGTTCTGGCGGCAACGCGACAATACGGCCAAGTACTATGCACCCCCGGTCGTGACGCATTCGGCGCCATGCGTCGCGCAGGCGGCGCCGTGCAATCCGTGCCCGCAACAAAAATGCACGACGAACTACGTGCAGCGCAGCTATTATCAGCCGGTGACGACGTATGAAAATCGGACCGTCATGGAATCGGTCACGACCTATCGCTCGAGCTATTACTATGAGCCGGTGACGAGCTACCGTTACAGCAGCTACTACGATCCGAGCTCGTGCTGTGTTCAGCAAGTCGCGGTGCCGACGACCACGTATCAACTGCGCGAGCAAAAATGCCCGGTGCAGAGTTGGGTGTCGCGCTGCGTGCAAGTTCCGGTGCAAGCTTACCAGAAGGTGGACTACTGGCAGCCGCAAACGACTTGCTGCACGACGACGCAAGGAACGCCGATCTGCGCCAACGCCCCGCCGCAGGTCCAGATTGCCCCGTCGACTGACGCTCCGCCGAGCATCTCCGGCCAGAAGACGCCAGCGACGAAGCCGACGATGTGGGATCAATATTATCCGCCGATGGAGAAGGTGCCTGAGATTCGCGGCAACAGTTCGACGTCGTTGCAGCCGAAGCTCGGCGCCCCGATCGTGGATGAGCAACCGAAGTCCGCTCCGCCGGTGAAGATGGATCGCATCGCGGTCGGCCCGAATTCGACCGTGGACGGCCAGGTCGTCGGCACCGACAACAGCCCGAAGGCGGACGCGAAGGTGTTGTTCATCAACGCCTACACTGGCCAGAAGCAAATGATCCTCGCCAACACCGCGGGTCGTTTTCAGGCGGAGCTCGCCGCCGGCAGCTGGCACGTCTACCTGCACGGCACAAATGACAGCCCCGTCTATCACAGTCGTATCGACGTTAACGGCGCTCAGTTCCGTCAGGTGAATTTGGTGAGCCGTAGTAACTGAGTAATCGCGAAGCAGCCTCTTCTTGGAGAAGCCCGATCAAGTCGATCGGGCTTTTTCTTGCGCGCTTCATCGACAATGCGGGACCAGATGAAAAACCCGCATTCTAGCGGGCGAGGATCGGTAAATCAGTTTTGCCGCTCCCGTTACCACTGACCACTCTCCATCTGCCGGCGCGTCTCCGCATCGACCGGTGCATACGCGCTTGGCTCCATTGTCCAGCTTGCCCGGCCCTGCGTTAGGCTGCGAACCTTGTCGGAGTAGTCGAACATCTTGGCCAGCGGAACGAGCGAATCGATCACGCGCAGTTTGCCGCGTGCGATGATCTCGCGGATCTCGGCACGCCGGGCGTTCATGTCTGCCGTCACCGGGCCAAGATATTCCTCCGGGATCATTACCTCGGTGTGCATCACCGGCTCGAGCAGCGTCATGTTGTTCTTGAGCGCCCGGTTGACGGCATCGGCCCCGGCGGCTTGAAACGCCACGTCGTTGGAATCGACCTCATGCAACTGTGCCGAACGCATCGTTGCCTTGACGCCGATCACAGGATAACCCAGCTCGCCCGATTGCAACGCGAAGCGAATCCCCTGCTCCGCCGCGTACATGAACTCCGGCGGCAACATCCCGGCCGGTAGCTGATTGATGACGACGACCCCTTCCTCGACCTTGATCGGCTCGAACTCCACCGTCACCTTCGCGAACAGGCCCATCGTGCCCGCCTGTTTGACGCATTCGCCTTCGATCTTGATCGCTTTCTTCAACGTCTCACGATAACTGACGCGCGGCTTCGAGACGCGCACCTTCAAGCGAAAGTCGCGTTCCAGGCGATGCTTCTTAACTTCCAGGTGCAGGATGCCCATGCCGCTCATCAGCATTTGGCCCGTGTCCGTGTCGATGCGCCAGGCGAAGGTCGGGTCCTCACGCTTCAGGCGATCGAGTGAATCGGTCAACTTGTCTTTGTCGGCCGACGATTCCGGTTCGATTGACATCGCCACCACGGCCTCGGCGAATTGGATCTGCTCGAGCACGATCGGATGCTGCGGATCGCACAGGGTGTCGCCCGTGATCGAATCCTTGGGGCCGATGATGCCGACGATGTCGCCCGCATAGGCGATCGGCAGATCCTCGCGGTTTTTCGGATCGGCGTGGATGTGGTAGATCTTGCTCGCGAATTCCTTCACTTCTTTGGGCGGATTGAAGAGCCGGCATTCGGGATTCAATACCCGGCTATTCGCCTTGAGCGTACCGGAATAGATTCGCACATAATAGAGATCTCCGTGCGTGTCGGCGGCGATCTTGAACACGAGGCCCGCGAACGGCTCCTTCGCATCGGGCTTGCGCGTTTCGTCCTTGTTTTTTTTGATGTTGCGGCCCTGAACCGGCGGACGCTCCAGAGGATTCGGCAGGTAATGGCACACCGCGTCCATCAACGGCTGAATCCCGGCGTGCTCGCGCCCAGAGCCGCACAGAACGGGCTGAATCTGGCGGGCCAACGTCTGCTCGCGAATGACCTGCCGCAACGTGTCGAGCGGAATCTCTCGGCCTTCGAGATATAGCGATGTTATCTTGTCCTTGTCGTCGAATTTCGTGAGCACCTCGAAGAGATACTCACGCCATTTCTGGACGTCATCCTTCATTTCGTCGGGAACGGCGGTCGTGTGAAAGGACTTCCCCTCGGTCTGCGGATCGGCGAAGAACGCTTTCATCTCCAGAAGATCGATGACGCCGCGAAACGGCTCGTTGCTGTCCTTGACGGAACCGCTGCCGACGGGAATCGTCAATGGGGCTGGCGTGCCTTCGAGACGATCCTTGACTTCATGGACGGCGTTTGCGAAATTGGCGCCGACCACGTCCATCTTGTTGACGAAGACGAGGCGAGGAACCTGATACTTATCCGCTTGCCGCCAAACCGTCTCCGATTGCGCCTCGACGCCTTTCTGAGCGTCGAAGACGACAACTGCGCCGTCGAGCACGCGCAAGGAGCGTTCGACCTCCGCCGTGAAATCGACGTGCCCCGGCGTATCGATGAGGTTGACAGTGCAATCGCGCCACTTGAAGGGGATGCACGCCGAGTAGATGGTGATGCCACGCTCTTGCTCTTCGGGATCGTAGTCCGTTTCGGTCGTGCCCGCATCGACGGTGCCGAGCTTGTGCTTGGCGCCGGAGTAGTCGAGCACATGGTCCGTGGTCGTGGGCTTGCCGGCCTCGAGATGGGCGATGATGCCGATGTTGCGGACCTTGTTGAGGTCTAGAGTAGCCATGGCAACCTGCGGGCAAGGAAAAAGGTAAAAGCAAAAAAGGCAAAAATAAGATACCAAACAAAAAAGGAAAAAGGCAGGGACGATGCCCTTTTCCTTTTTCCTTTTTCCTTTTTCCCTGTGTTACTACCAAGCGAAATGGGCAAACGCCTTGTTGGAGTCGGCCATTTTGATGGTGTTCTCGCGTTTCGTCATGGCTTCGCCCTCTTTGCGGTAGGCGGCCAAGAGTTCGTCGGCGAGGCGCAAGAACATGGGTCTGCCCTTTTTGCCGCGCACCGCCACGAGCAGCCATCGAATCGACAGACTTTGCTGCCGAGTGCGATTGACTGGCATGGGAACCTGATAGGTGGCGCCGCCGACGCGCTTGGAGCGCACCTCGATAGGCGGCTTGATGTTCTCGACGGCTTGCGTGAAGACGTCGATCGGGTTGACATCGGGCAGGCGCTTTTTGATCTGAGCCATCGCCCCGTAGAAAATGCGCTTGGCCGTGGCCTTCTTGCCTTGCCACATCATGCAGTTGATGAATTTGGAGGCCAGCTTCGATCCGTATACCGGATCAGGCTGAAGCGTGGTCGCACTAGCAGTTCGTCGTCCCATAAGCGTAAGTTACCTCAGCCGATTGCGGCGTAGCTTCAAAATCCGAGCCGCAAGCGGTTATTGATTAGTTTACACTCGGCTCAGGAATTCGTCCATACTCACGCGCCCGCCAAACCGAGTGAATCTCGCCGTCAGTAGTGAAGACGATTTGGTTCTTCACCCCACAGCACGGGCAGGGCATGTTGATTGCCGCCCCGCTATTTTCCGCGATGCCTTGGCCCTCGGCCTGCAGCATCGCATCCAAGGGGTCGCCACACCCCGTACACGTGTACTTGAGGCAAAGCAATTGACTTAACATGCAGCGTCCATCCTCGAAGGAGTGGGGAAAAAACTGGCCGGCTCCGGCGAAGGAAATCGGACCCACATCCAACCCAGAAACGAGGGAGATTCTTAGCTGCCTTCCTTCTTGGCACCGTATTTCGAGCGTGCTTGCTTGCGATCCGCCACTCCTTGAGAATCCAAAACACCGCGGATGATGTGATAGCGAACACCGGGAAGATCACGCACACGACCGCCGCGCACCAGCACGATCGAGTGCTCTTGCAGGTTGTGGCCTTCGCCGGGAATGTAGGCGGTGACTTCGATTCCGTTCGACAGACGAACACGGGCTACCTTGCGCAGCGCCGAGTTGGGCTTCTTTGGCGTCATGATCTTCACTTGCAAACAGACGCCGCGCTTTTGTGGGCAACCCGTCATCGCGGGATGACGCGGCTTGCGTGTCTGCACGATGCGGCCTTTTTTCACGAGCTGGTTGATCGTCGGCATCCAGAACTCCGTCGGTTCACGCGGAACAAAGTACGAAAGAGATACGGTATTCGCAGCTGGTTTTCCGGTCAAGAGCAAAGGAGGAAAATTCAGTCAAGGTCAGCATGCCCCCGACTTTCCATTTGACGAACCCAGGGAAGCATCGTTCTCTCACCTGTGTGCGCTAAGCCGCAAGCGGCAACGGGGCTCACTCCTTGGCCGTCTCACTGGCGGTTCGGACCGACTCCTGATGAGCCGCAGCGAGACTTTCGAGCGCATTCGGATAGATACGCACCTCCGCCTCCTGGTGCGACTGGAACCCGGTACCCGCTGGGATCAGGTGACCGAGGATGACGTTCTCCTTTAGGCCGACCAGATAATCGACTTTGCCCGACAGCGCCGCTTCCGTGAGCACCTTGGTCGTTTCCTGGAAGCTGGCTGCCGAGATGAAGCTGTCCGACTGCACCGCAGCCTTGGTGATGCCCAAGAGTTGCGTGCTGCACGTCGCCGGCATGGCGGCCTCGTGCGTCGGCGGTTTCTTATCCTCGGCGTCGAGCGCGGCGCGGACTTCCTGATAGGCGTCCTTTGAGACGATCTTGCCCGGCTCGAATTTCGAATCGCCCGGGTTCTTGATCCTCACGCAATCCTTCAAGCGGTTATTCACCTCGCGGAAGGCGAAGCGGTCGATCACCGAGCCTGGCAACAGGCCCGTGTCACCCATCGTCTCCACCTTGACCTTGCGCAGCATCTGCGAGATCGTGATCTCGATGTGCTTGTCGTCGATATCGACGCGCTGGCTGCGGTAGACGCTCTGGACCTCGCGTACCAAATAGTTCTGCACCGCTTCCAGACCGCTAATGCGCAGAATATCGTGCGGCACGAGTGGCCCATCGACCAACGGATCGCCCGCCTTGACGTAGTCGCTGGTGTGGATGCGCATCGGCTTGCCGCGTGGCACCATATGCTCGACCTCGAATCCCGTCGGCTTGCCGTTGTCGTCCATCGATTCGACGATGATGGCGCGTTTGCCCTTCTTGGTTTCGCCCAGACGGACGCGCCCGGAGATTTCCGCCATGACGGCCGGATCGCGCGGCTTGCGGGCCTCGAAGATCTCGGTGACGCGAGGCAAACCACCGGTGATGTCTTGCGTGCCGGCGACTTCGCGAGGCGTCTTGGCAAGCACCGTGCCCGCGGACACCTGTTGGTCGGCGCGAACTTCGAGGTGGGCCTTCTCCGGGATGTAATGTACTTCGAGCCCCTGGCCGCGCTCGTCTTCGATGACGATTTGCGGGTGAAGATCCCCCTTATGCTCCATGATGACCCAGCGTTCCGCGCCTGAGGCGTCGCGTTCCTTGCGGAGCGTTTCGCCTTCGACGATGTCTTCGAAGCGGATCTTGCCGCCGCGTTCCGCCAAGATCGGTGTGCGGTGCGGATCCCATTCGCAAATCGTCGTGCCTGGCTTGACGTCCTGCCCCTCCTTGACGAAGAGCAGTGAGCCGTTCGGAACAGAGAATTCTTCGACAATGCCCTTGGGTCCGTGGAGTTGCAACTGCCCGTTGCGCGTGAGGGCGACCGTTTCGCTCTTGTCATTCGTGACGGCGGTGATGCGAATGAGCTTGACGATGCCGCCGCGTTTCGACTTGTGCTCCTTGTCCTCGACCTTTCGACTCGACACGCCACCGATGTGGAAGGTACGCATGGTAA
>SYHD01000371.1 GCA_005799265.1 Planctomycetia bacterium
GCCCGAAGCGCAGCTCGATCGCTTCATGTTTCAGATCAACGTGGACTATCCGACCAAGAACGAGGAATTGCAAATCCTCGACCTCACAACGACCAATTACAAGGCTGAAATTGAACCGGTGCTCGGCGCCGATGAAATCCTGCCGTTGCAAGAGCTGGTCCGCAAGGTGATCGTCGGCCAAGATTTGAAGGAGTACGTGGTCCGGCTCGTCCGTTCGACGAGGCCAGGGCGGGAGGACGCACCGGATTATGTCGGCAAGTGGGTGAGCTGGGGTGCCGGGCCTCGCGCCAGCCAGAATCTGGTGCTCGGCGCCAAAGCATGGGCTATTCTCAACGGCCGGCACGAGGCGACCCGCGCCGATGTGGAGTTCGTCGCAGGCCCGGTCCTGGGGCATCGCATGGTCACCAATTTCGCGGCCGAGGCGGAGGGAATCAGCCCGCCGAAGGTCGTGAAGCGGCTTCTGGAAACGGTGAAATGAGCCATGGCCGATCAACCTTCCGATAGCCGGCACTATTTCGATCCGGCCGTGATTTCCCAGCTCAAGGGGCTGACCGTGCGCGCACGCCGCGTGGTCGAAGGAGTCATGCTCGGCATGCACAAGAGCCCCTACCGCGGCATCAGTGCCGAGTTCGCCCAGCATCGCAGCTACGTGCCTGGCGACGACCTGCGCCATCTGGATTGGAAGGTCTACGCCAAGAGCGACCGTTTCTACGTTAAACAGTTTCGCCAGGAGACCAGCCTGGCGTGCCATTTCGTCGTCGATGCGAGCGAATCGATGAACTACGCCGGCGGCGGGGCACTGTCCAAGTTTGATTACGCGGCGACACTCGCTGCCAGTTTCGCGCATCTGGTCATCAGCCAGCAGGACGCCGTCGGGCTGACGCTGTTCGCCGAGAACGTGCGCACCAATTTGTCGGCCAAGTCCACCTTTGGCCATCTGAGCAACATGATCGCGACACTGGAAAATGTGACCGCGACCGGGCTGACCAATGTCGGAGGCTCACTCGGACCCGTGGCCGGCTACCTGAAGCGACGGAGCCTGGTCGTGATCGTCAGCGACTTTCTCGACGACACGGAACCCTTCTCGTTCGGCCTGAACCGGCTTCGCTACGACGGCCATGACGTGATCGTCCTCCACCTGGCCGATCCACACGAGCAGTCGTTTCCCTTCTCCGGGCCAAGCATTCTTGAAGGGCACGAGAAGAGCGGCCGACTGGTTTGCGACCCGCGCGACCTGCGCGAAATCTATCTGGAAGAGCGAAAGGCTCACCTGGAGGAGATCCAGACGCTGTGTCGCGGCCTGCACTACGACTATCAGGAAATCTCCACCGCGGAGCCGCTCGACGTGGCGCTGGCCACCTTGCTGCACGCGCGCGAGGTATTGACTGGGCAGCGACGCACGGCTTTTGCATGAGTAATTGATGATCAACGAAGTGCTGAATCCCTGGATGCTGGTCGCGCTGATCGCGATGGCGCTTCCACTCATCATCGAGTGGTTGTTTCGCCGCCGTCGGCAGCGCATTCCGTTTCCGGCGATGCGCTACCTGATGAATCCGAAAAAGCGGCGGCGCATAAAGCTCCAGGATCTCATCCTGCTTTTAGTCCGGACCGTGGTGCCGGGCGTGCTCGTGATCGCTCTGGCCCGTCCGCTTTTGCGTCCCGAAGCCGGCCGCGGCACGGAACAGGCGCCGCGCCATGTCGTAATTGTGTTGGACGGCACTTACTCGATGGGCCAGTCGATCGGCCAAACCACCGCGATCGACGTCGGCAAGTCGATGGCTCAGGATGTCGTGCGCGGGTTGCCGAAAGAGACCGCGGTTTCGCTGATCTACCTCGGCAATCGGCCCGACGTGCTCAAGGAACGCACGACCGATCGCGACAGCGTCCACGATGCCATCGGGCGCATCAAGGTCAGCGACATGGCCGGACGAATGGCCGATGCGGTGGCAGAAGCGGACAAGATCCTGGCCAATCAAGGCGAGATGGGTGAAGTCTACCTCATCAGCGATTTGCAGCGGAGCACCTGGTCGGCGACGCCGGAGGATCAACGCGATCCGAAGGCCCTTCTCGCCCAACTCGCACAGCGCCATGGCACCTTCGTGCTGGATACCGGCGGCGCCAGCGTCTTCAACGCCTACCTCACACGCTTTGAGCCAAAGGAGCGCGTCTCAGCCGTCGGCATGGAGAACCGCTACGAGATTGACATCGAAGCGAAGAACATGCCGGCGAATGGAAAACTCTGGCTGACCTTGTACGCCGACGAGGACAAGGCGGCCACGACCTCCGCCAGCGAACGAAAACCTGGCAAACTCATCACCCGCGAGTTGACGGTCGCCGACCTCCCTGGTGGGCGAGCGACCGTGGTCATACCGCACACGTTCGTCGAGCCGGGCGAACACTTGCTCCGCGTCGAGTTGGAGGGGGACGGACTGCCGACGGACAACCAGCGCTACTATCTGGCTAACGTGCCGGCCAATGTGGAAGTGCTGATCGTCGATCCGAAGCACGATGCCGCGGCGACCGCGGATCCGCTTATCTCGAATAGCGGTCATCTGCGCAACGCGATTGCGCCCCGGACGCCCCCCGGATTCGATCGGCTTTCGCCGTTCGCCGTGAACGTGCGGCGTCCCGACGAGGTCTTGCAGCTCAATCTCGAACGCTTCGCCGTCGTGGTGTTGGCCAATGTGGGGAACCTGAACGACGCATTGGTGAGCCGGGTCGAACAGTACGTCGGCGACGGCGGCAACCTGCTGATCTTCGTGGGCGACGCCGTGACGCCCTACGAGTACAACACCAAACTCTTGAAAGCGGGAAAGGGCTTGCTGCCGTGCGAACTGGAGTCGGCCGTCGGCCTGACGCCAAATGATGCCCTGAGCAAGTCGAAGGCGACACCCAGCAAGGCGGCCGAGTTGATGCACGGGCTGGTGTTTGCCGCATCGGACCCGCACCCGGCCGTGGCCAACGTTCGCCAGATGACCAGGCAGCCTGCGCCGCCGTCGATCAGTCGATGGATGCCCTTCAAGCTGAACGGCAAGACCGGAGAGTTCGGCCGGCCCGTCGCCTACCTCAGCAACAAGCAGCCGCTGGCGTGCGAGCGCACATTCGGCCAGGGCAAGGTGATGCTCGTCGGCACCTCCGCCGACGCCGGCTGGAACTACTTGGTCTACACGACGGAGTACCTCGTGCTCGTTCAAGAGTTGCTGCACTGGCTCATCGGTGAACCCGATCGCGGCATCAACCTGCAGATCGGCCAATCGTTCCAGCAGCCGGTGCTCCTCTCGAGCCAGTATTTGCTGCTGCGCCGGCCGGACTACACGAAGGTGCGCCTCGCGCCGGCGCCGCAGGGGAACCTCTGGCGCGTCACGTATGACCAGACCGATCGGCAAGGCATCTACGAGGTAGACACGAGTGCCGAGGTCATGACTCGGCGGCGCTTCGCGGTCAACATGGCCGCCACCGAAGGCGATCTCACACGCGTGGAGCCGGAAGCGTTCCGGCGCGAACTGGACCAAGCCGGCGTGCATTCCTGGGGCCCGGATAAGGCGATCCGCCGGGCCGTTGAATCGCGGCACTCGATCAAGGAATACGCCTGGCTGTTCTTGTGGGGAGTGTTGGGATTGTTAGCCATCGAAACGCTGCTGGCCACACGCTTCGGCCGGCGCAGAGGGTGAACCACGAATAACACGAATCAGACGAATAATCTAATTCCGTCTTGTTCTCTGATTCGTGTTATTCGTGTAATTCGTGGTGATTCATGCTTTCCCGTTTTTTTGGGCTCGACACCGAACTGGATGCAAACAGCGAGTGGTCGTTCCGCCTTGCCGACTTGTGGAACCCGACCTGGCCGTTGTTTGTCCTGCTCGTTGTCCTGATCGCCTACTACGCCTGGCAGTATCGCCGCGATGCCCATAGGCTCACCGGCGGCCGCAAGTCGGTGTTGACGTTCTTGCGCCTCGCCATTGTCGGCCTCGTGGTGTTGATGCTGCTCAAGCCGGCCATCAATATCGCCCACACGGAAAAACGCTCGCCAGTGATTGCCGTGCTCGTGGACGAGTCGTTGAGCATGGCCTATCCCGATGCGCGCAATCATCCGTTCGTTCCCGCCTCGGGGAGTCAGGCGGAACGAAGCCGATTTGCCGTGGCCAAGGAGACGACCTCACGGCTCATCGAGCAGATGGGGTTAAGCAAGGATCATCGCGTCGTCGTGTACAAGTTTTCCGGCAACGTCGATCGCATCGGCGAGGCGCCTGCGGGCGAAACGTTTACGAGCCCGCAGCACAATCGAGGCTTGCTCGCGAACCCCTTGCTTGCGCTGCGGGCTAGTGAGCCGACTGGCACGCATTCGAATCCCGGCGACGCTTTGGTGGATGTTCTGCGCGATCTGTCGGGGAACAAGCTGGCCGGTATGGTGCTCATTTCCGATGGCCGCTCGACCGCCACGCCGCAGTCGGGTTCCGTCACGCTGGAAGAGGCGGCGAAGCGTCTGAAGCAGGCGGGCGTGCCCGTGAGCACGATCGCCACGGGGACGGCCGAGCCGCTACGCGACCTCGCTTTGGTGGACCTGGCCTCTCCCAAGGAAGCGAATCTGGAGGACACGCTGACGATGCGGCTGACGGTGGTCAACCACATCGAGCCGGGCCTGCAAACCGACCTGACCCTATTCGAGGACGGCAAGCCCAAGGCGGTCCGTAAGGTTCGGCTCAACGCAGGCCGCAATGACATCACGCTGTCGATGATCGTCGAAGGGCAGGAGCTGGGCGACCGCAAGTACACCATCAAGGCGCCGCGGTTCGCCGACGAATTGAGCTACGATAATAACGAGATCTCCGCTCATGTCCGTATCGTGAAGCGCGGCCTGCGCTGCCTGTTCATCGCGGGTCGACCGACCGTGGAGTACCACTACCTTTGGCCTGCCTTGTCGCGCGATCCAATCATCAATGTCTCGTGCTGGCTGCTCGACTCCGATGTCAACTACACGCAGCAGGGCAAGACCCCCATCGACAAGTTGCCCCAATCGCTGGAGGACTGGAACAAGTACGACGTGGTGATCCTTTACGATGTCGATCCGGAGAAGATCACCAACGAGCAAGAGACCGGCCTGGAGAATCTCATCCGCAACGGCGGTGGGCTGTTTGTCATCGCCGGCCGCAATCACGGGCTCGACGCCCTCTTGACGGTTCGCTCGGCCAAGATGGGCGCCATGCTGCCGGTCGAGATCGATCGCAACAAGCATCCCGACTACAGCCAGGTCTTCCAGAAGCCGTTCAAGCCGACGCGCACCAAGGAGGGCCGGCAGCATCCGATTTTTCTGTTCGATCCGAATCCAGAGACCAACGACAAGATCTGGGCCTCGTTCCCCGAGACGTACTGGGCGCATCCGACCCTTGGCGTCAAACCCAAGGCGACGAGCCTGCTGGAAAAATCCGACGCGGGCGCCGATCCCGACGGCAAAGTGCTGATGGCCCTCTGGCGCTACGGCGAAGGCGCGGTCTTCTACTCCGGCGTCGATGCGTTGTGGCGCTGGCGTTATCCGTTCGAGAATTACGATCACAATCGATTCTTCAGCCAGATCATTCGTTACCTCGGCGAAACCCGGTTGCTCGGTTCGCAAAAACAAGTGGTGCTGCAGACCGACCAAAAACTCTACTCGCCAGGCGGCGCGGTCAACGTGTCGCTGAGCGTGCTCGATCCATCGCTGCTCGCGCAGTTGCGGAATGAAAACCTCATGGCGACCGTGACCGATCCGCACAAGGGCGCCTTCAAGCTGCCGCTGGCATTGAAAGGAAACGCCTTCGTCGGCCAATACCGGCCCAAGCGCGTAGGCGAGTACGTCGTAGAGGCCGATCACACGCTGGCGGATGCGTCCAGCGCGCAGAAGAAGGTCTACGACGAGACCGCCCGATTCGACGTTCGTCTGCAATCGCTCGAAGACCTCGACACAACGGCCGACCTGGATGGACTGGCCCAACTGGCGCGGGTGACGGGAGGCCGATCGTACGACCACACAAATATCAAGAACATCGGCGAGTTGCCTGGCACGTTCGCGCCGGAACCGCAGCTCATTCCGCACCGGACCGAGGAAGACATCTGGGCGTCGCCGTTGTTTTTGCTCCTGTTTCTGGGGTCGATCACCGCCGAATGGGTGCTGCGCAAGAAGTGGAGTCTTTTGTAAACCACGAATAACACGAATAACACGAATGGGGAAATGCAGGCGGGGCCTGATTCTTGATTGAATTGATTCGTGTTATTCGTGTTATTCGTGGTTGAAAATGGTGAAACGATGAAGATGCGTGTTTTCTTTCTCCTGACTATCCTGAGCATTTCGGCCGGGTTATTTCTCGTTCCGATCGTTGCGCAGGACAAGGGAAAGAAGGGGAAGGCGACCAAGGAAGACGAGCCGCCGGCGGTATCGTCTCGAGTCGTCGGTACGTTGATTTTTCCGCCGCGCTCCGATCTGCAGCGTGTCAGTTCGGCCGACGAGTTGTTCGCGATTGTCGTCCCGAACCCGAACGCGAAGCCCGGCGAGAAGACGACGATCTCCGCGAACGAGATGTCGGCCAAGGCGCTCGACTACATTCGCCGCAGCCAGCAGGCCGATGGCAGCTGGGGCGACAAGCAATGGCCGCAGAACGCGGGCGTCAGCGCGTTGTGCTGCCTGGCGCTGCAAGCCGAGGGAAGCATGCCGCGACAGGGGCCTTCGGGCATCCAGCTTGCGCGCGGCCTCGAGTTTCTGCTCGACAACACCAAGGAGGACGGTCAGATCGTCGCGCGCGATGTGTATACGCACGGACCGATGTACGATCACTCCTGGGCGACCCTGTGTCTCTTGCAGTCGTACGGCAACATGCCCTGGCGGCGCGACATGCGCGACAAGCTTTCGCGCGCCATCCAGCTTCTCCTGAAGTATCAGCACGTTGATGGCGGCTGGCGTTACAAGATGATGCGCGAGGGGAACAGCGATACCCTCGTCACCCTCAACGTCCTCTACGCGCTGCGGCTCGCGGTGCGGTCCGGCTTTTCCGTCCCCGCTGACACCGTGGACCGAGGGACCGCCTTCATCAAAGCACGCGCCCTCAAGGAAGGCGATCGTTACACCGGGCAATGGGAATATCTCCCTCAGGGCCAACCTGGTTCGCCGACGGTCTCAGCATGCGGCGCCATCGCCCTCAGCATGGCGGCCAAGCAGCCCAACGACTTCAAGGACCCGCGCATCCTGGCGACGATCGACTACCTGGACTCGTTCCACAAACGGCACACCGTGGCCGATCTGGTCGAGATGCCTTACACGCATTACGGCTCGTTCTACGTCAGCCAGGCGATGTATGTCGCGGGCAATCAATACTGGCATCCGTACTACCATAAGATGCTCGAAGTGTTTGCCGTCACCCAAAAAGCCGACGGCCAATTCGAGGACCAGGCCGGCAACAGCGTCTACCCGACCGCGGTAACGGCGATTGTCCTGCAAGCGCCGCGCGGCTACCTGCCTTTGTATCTGCGTTGAGTGTAGGCCGACGTCGCCGACGTCGGCGCTGAGGATGCCAGCCGATTTCGGCGAAATTGGCCTACAAAGAAACCCATGACCGACCGCTTGAAAAACCTGTGCGACCGTTTCCGATTCCTGATGCGCCGGCTTCTGTTGATGCTGGGCGTCAGCCGGGTCGTCAGTGTCGCGTTGGTCGCGCTTGTGGTACTCGTTTTGATCGACTTCTTCTGGCACTTCGGCCATGTCGAGCGATTCGTCGCCCTCGCCGCCTTGCTTGGATCTGTCGCCTTCGTTGTGTTGCGTGATCTGGTGCAACCGTTACGGCAGAGCTGGTCGGACAAGGAAGTGTTGAGCTATCTCGATTCCGTCATCCCCGCCAGCAATGACCGGCTGACCAATATCGACGAATTGCAGCACCCCGAGAAGGTCGCCGAGGCTGCATCGCCGGAAGGTCGAGCCATGGTGCGGAATGCCGTCGCCCAGCTCGAAGCCGGTCTGGATCAGGTTGATCTCTCGGCGGTATGTCAGCGGCAAATCGTGCGGAATTGGTTGCGCGTGGCGTCGGTCGTGCTTGTGTGCGGTTTGGCGCTGGGCGCGCTCGGGCAATTCGCGGCAGCCGAGGCTTACACATCGATCGGCCTGCGCCGCCTGTTGATGCCGTGGGCTGAAGTGTACTGGCCCAGCAGCACGCGATTCGCGCTCCTGACTCCCTCCGGCGAAACCAGCGTGCCGGAGGGGGAGGACTTGCCCGTTCGCGTTCAACTTCAGGGCCGCATTCCTTCCGAGGTGACTTTGGTCTACAACCCGATGGACGAGAACGGCAACTTCACGACGCGCCGGATCGCCGTCGGCATGTTCGTCAATCCCGATGGCAGCGCGGAGTATACCTTCGCCAAGCTCAGCGACTCGGTCCGCTTCCACATCGAAGGCGGCGACGGCAAGACCCGGCCGATCGAAGTGCATGTGGTCAAGCGGCCCTACATCCGCGAGGTACAAGCCTATTACAAGTACCCCCCCTACACCGGCGTGCCTCCGAAGATCACCAGCGATCCCCAGTTGGCCGGGCTCGAAGGGACCGAAGTCCGCTTGAGCTTCACGGCATCGACCCCATTGAACGAAGCCTGGATACAGCTCGCCGGCCAGCCTCCGCAGACGTTACCGCTCATCGATGGGGGCAAACGCTTCGAGTGGTTCCACATGCTCAAGGACTCGACCAGCTATACCATCGGCGTGAAGGACGAGCACGGCAATCGAGAGAAACGCGCCGAGATCCATCGCATACAAGTCACTCCCGATCAACCGCCGACGGCGCGCCTGCTGGATCCCGCCGGCGATCTGGATGTGACGGCCCGCGCCCGCTTTCGCGTCCGCTATCAGGCCAACGACGACTACGGCCTGAAGCAGGTGCGATTGATGGTCAGCAAGGACGGCAAGCCGCCGGAGCCGCTCGACGAGAAGATCACCGGCCCGATTCCGCAAATCAGCAAGACCTCGGCGGGGGCTTTCGACTGGGACCTCGAAAAGCTCGACCTGGCCGGCGTCGGCAAGCTGACGTTTTTCCTCGCCGCCCATGACGTGAATCCGACCGGCCGGGGCCAGGCTGAGTCCGGTCACTTGCAGCTGAACCTCAAGAGTGAACTGGAGGTGCAGAGCAATGTCCTGCTCGCGGCCCGCTCCCTCTTGACCGAAGCGCTCCTGGGCAGCAGCAACCAGCGCTGGGCCTATCTCGATGCCGGCAAATGGCTCAAGACCGAGGGCGTGAACGAACAAGATCAATCGCTGCTCAAGCAGTTTCAGGATGAACAGGAGCTGGCGCAGCGGGCGGCCGTGGCGCTGGAAGGGCGCTTCAAGGCGTTGACGATCGAGATGACGCGCAATCGCATGGAAGACGCGTTCTTCGCGCGCCGCGTCGAGCAGATCGGCCAACTCATCCGCGACATGGCCGTGGAGCGTCAGCCGAAGATCGCCAAGGCGCTGCACGAGGCCCGGCCAACCAACCTCGCCGAGGACACGCCCGCCGGCCGCGTCGCCAAGATGAAGAAAACGCTCACGACCCTGGAGCCGAGCTTGAAGCTGGCGACTCTGGAATATCAGCGGCTGTTCTATTTGCTTGCCGACTGGAACGATCTGCAACAGGTGCTGGTGACGTCGCGCCGTCTTCACGAGTTACAACACAAGGTCCACACCACCAGCGTGCAGGTCGCGCCGAAGTGGATCGGCAAGGAGATCGAGGACTTGATCGAGGCCGACGCCCGGTTGCTCGCCACCATCGCGCAGCAGCAAGAGACGATTCGCGACACCGAGCGATCGCTGGAAGAAGAGCTGCAGACGTTAGCCCTCGCCGCCCAAACCCAAGGCCGCAAGCAGGTATTCACGCCTCTCAAGGAAAACCTTGAACTTTTGCGCCTGCGGGCTGTCAATGAACGACTGATCCAGGTCGCGCGCAGCATCAAGGACAACCGCATCGACGCCACGTTGCAGGACCAACTCTACGTGTTGAAGGTCTTCACGTTCGTTGCAAGCAAGTTCGAGCAAGCCGGGCAGGACGTGTCGGCCCTCGCCGCTCTCGACCTCAAGACGCCGATCGCCGACGACCGCGACATCAAGACGCTGGTCGCCAAGCAGCCGAAGAGCGATCCGGGCGAAGGGCTGGTGTTCAACCCGGAATCGAAGATCGACGTTGAAGACATCGGCGCTTACAAGGTAAACTCCATCGAGCAAGCGCTGGTGTTCTTGCAGTCGATCCTCGACGATCAGGTGATCCTCTACACGCAATACACGGAGCTGCGCTTCAAGGAGAAGGACCGCTCGCCGCGTTATCGGCAGTTGCGTCTGGGCATGCTCGGCATTAGGGCAACCCGTGCCCTGGAGGCGTCGAGCAAGGTGCTGGAGTTCGCCAAGGACCACCGCTTCGCGCCGGCGCTGCCGTATTTCCAGGCCCTGCACGCCGATCTCGAAACCGTCAAGAAGCTGATCGCGGCTGAACAGACGGGATCGGCAACGCAAGGCCTCGAACGCGACCTCAGCGCCACCGTGCAGACCACGCGGCGTTTCCTGGCTCAACACGGCAGGATGCTCGCTCAAATCGAAGATCGCGAAAAGTCGAAGGGCGTTGATGAGTTCGGCCAGCCCTACGTTGCCGTCGGGCCGAGCCTGGCGGCGCTGGTGCAGATGCGCAACGACCTCGGCTGGGCGGCGGTGTTGCAGCATGACGTGAGCCAGAAGACGCGCCGCTTGCTTGATGGCAAGGCGCCGGGCGAGCCGCTCGTGCAAGCGCTCAACGTCCAAACTTTGGTGCAGGGTATCGAACGTCAGCAGAAGGTCATCGAACTGGTGAACGCCACGCACTCCGCCCTCAAGAGTCAGATCCTCGACAAGGAGCTGAATGGGCGCATCGCGAAGGAGCTGTCCATTCTTCGGCCGGAGGGTTTTTCGCAATCGCTGGCGGGCCTGCGCGAGGGTAAACTGGACGCTGGAATGCAGAGCTTGCAGAACGACCTGCATGAATCGCTCCGCAGCGCTCTGGCCAGTCTGGACACAATCGCCGACGAACGCATCAGGCCGAAGGAAACGCTGGCGAAGGAAGTCATCGAAACGCAGAAGGCAATCAGCCAGGTCGATCTGAAGAAGTCGCCGCAGGAGATCGCCAAGGAAATCGCAACGGCCCGCGCGAAGGCGCTGCACGATTTCAAGTTCGACGTGCTCGCCGACCGCATCAAGCAGGCGCCGTTGAGTCCGGAGGTGCGCGACTACTTGCTGCAGACGCTGGCGACCAACCCGGACCCGCGCTACCGCACGATGATCAGCGCCTACATCAACCCGCTGGTGCCGGCCGCGCCCAAGGAGAAAGAAAAGCCATGAAGCGTGTAACGTGCATTCTTCTGTTGCTGGCTTGGCTCGCGCCTGGGGCCCGCGCCGAGGAGATTTACTTTCAGGACGGCAAACGGCAAATGGCCATGGTGGAAGCCATCGACAAGGCGGGTAAGATCACGCTGCGGCTCCCCTCCGGGCGAATGGCCGTTGCGGAGTTGACGCAGGTCAACAGCATCACGTTTCGGGGCCGGGAGCCGCGGGCCATCCGCGCCGGCGCCCAGGAGTTTCACTTCGTCAGCGGCGACCGGCTCAAGGGGCAGATCGTGCAACTGCAAAGCGACACCTTGCTAGCCGACACGGCGGCGGTCGGCAACCTGCAGATTCCTCTTTCGGCACTGCGAGGCTTCCTGACCATGCCGATCGAGGGCAAGCCCGGCCGACGAGCGACCGAGTTGCTCGCCGGCGATGACGAGGATGCCACCGGCAAGATGGACCAGATCCTCGACCGGCGCGGCGGCGGGTACGAAGGCATCCTCGAAGCGATCGATGCGAAAGAACTGCACCTGGACCACGAACGGCTGCGCAAGATCGTGTCGTTGAGCGTCCTGCATTTGTCGGGCGTGCGCCTGGCGCGCGACGCCCAGAACCCCAAGCCTGCCTTGCCAAGCCAACCGTTTGTCAAGGTCCACACCAGCGACGGCAGCGCCCTCGACGGGTTGATTGAATCGGTCCGCTTCGGCAAGTGGAACGTTCGGCCCACCTGGCAGCCGGGCAAGACGCTGGCGATCGCGGTCGAGGAGATCATTGCCGTCGAAGTGCTCAACGGCCAGGCGATCTACCTCTCGCAGCTCGTGCCGACTGAAGTCAAAGAGAAAACGATCCTGACGCCGCCACAGCGTTATCGAATAAACCTGAATTGTCAGGGCAATCCGCTCAGCGTCAACGGCAACCTCCATGCCTGGGGCATTGGTGTCCACGCCAACAGCTCCTTGAGCTTCGACCTCGGCGGCAACTGGTCGAAGTTCGAGTCGGTCATTGGCATCGACGATCAAGCGGGCAAGGGCGGCAGCGCCATTTTTCAAGTGCTGGGCGACGGCAAAGAATTGTACAAGAGCCCCGTCATCCGCGGCTCGGCAACGATGCAGCCCCTCGTTACCGTACCGATCAAGGGTGTCAATAAACTGACACTGATCGTGGACGCGACGGAAGACCTCGACCTGGGCGACCTGGCCGACTGGGCCGGAGCGCGACTCGTTCGTTGACCACGAATAACACGAATGGAAATGCGGGAGGATTGAGATGAATCGATCGTCGAAACCATTCTTGGTTCTTTTTGTGTTATTCGTGTTATTCGTAGTCCCCCTCCGCGCTCAGGGGCCGACGTTCCAGGATATCTACGGCGGCTATCAGCCCGACTTTCTTGACAAGCAGCGATTGAGCAAGAACCAGCCGCTCAAGCTCTCCTTGCAGCCATGGTTCTTCAACATGGCCCAGGTCGAGCACGATTATCGCGTGGATGCGTTTGTCAAGAAAGCCGACGAGTTGTTCGCCGTCAAGGACTACCGCGGCGCGATGAAGCTGTATCACGAGGTCATCAGCAGCTTCCCGAACGACCTCTGGCGCATTCAGCCGGACGGCATTCATGTGCCTAGCGGTCTCTACGCCCAGAGGCAACTCTTGCGGATGCCGAAAGAACAGATTCTCTACTATCGCACGCTTCACGATGCCGAGGCGCAACAACTTTTCGAACGGGCCAAGAAATTTTATTCGCCGCTTGATTTCGCGGAAGTCGCCGAGCGCCATCTGGCGACCAGCTATGGGCCACGCGCCTTGTGGGAACTGGGAAATATCGCGCTCGACCTCGGCCATCATGCCAAGGCGCTGTTCTATTACAATCAGATTCGCGACTATTGTCCCCTCCATGACCTCTCCGAAGCGGACTTGGCGCTGCGCGTGGCGGCCTGCTGCAAACATCTCGGCCGCGAGAGAGAGTACCTGGATAGCAGCAAGATTGCGCTCAACGGCAAGCAAGGGGCGACCAACGCCGCGGCGTTTCTCAAGGCGATCGATCAGGTGAAGGTCGTGCCGTTGCCGCATTTTCGGCAGGCGCGCAATCCTGACTTCATTTCGCTGGGAGATTACGATCTGTTTCCCGATCCGAAGGAACCCGTAGGCCGAGCGGACTTCGTCTGGTCGGAGGCGAATCCACAACCGCAGCGCGAATGGTACGTGCGGGCGTTGCCCTGGGTCGCGGGTAATTCGATTTACTACCTGCACCACAATGCCCTGTTTTGCCGCAGCATTCTGACGGGGAAGCTCACCTGGGCGTACGGTCCCGGAGGTCTGTTCGACGGATTCGATGCCACGAATCTCCAACATGCCACGCAAATGAAATCCACGATTCGCTATCATCCGGAGAGCGATTTGCTTTTGCATGATGGGCTGGTATTCGCCAGCGTGCTGAAGGAAGGGCCGTCGCTGGTCGCGGTCGATCAGACCACGGGGCAGCTTCGCTGGACAAAGGGGGCCTTCGCCGCGACATCGGACGCCGAGCGCAACACGCGCTACCTGGCGTCTCCCGCCGCCGGACCGAATGTTGTCTACGCCCCCTATGTGCTGGAGGAAATCGCGGGGACTAGCCATTTGACGAGCCGGGCCGGAATCCAGTGCCTGGATAGCCGCACCGGCCGGCTGATCTGGTCGCGCGAAATTTGTCAGCAGACGCCGGCGCAGTTCAGCATCTCATCGCGCGTGCGGCGCATTCGCATCTTCGGCAGTCAACCGACGTTGAAGGACGGCGTCGTCTACCATTACACGAATGCCGGCGTCGTGACGGCGCTCGATGCCTTGAGCGGTCGCATCCTTTGGGCCACGCGCTACCCCCACGACTCCGATGGGCACGACTTGCTGAAGGAAGTACACGAACAACTCTGGTTTAGCCGGCCGCCGTTGGTGCTGGAAGACCGGGTCTACGTCACCCCGGCGGATTGTGATCGTTTGCTCTGCCTGGATGCCGCGACCGGGAAGGTGCTGTGGAGCATGCCCGATGTTTCCGTGCGCGGCGGTCACACCCTGGCGGGCATCAACGCCGCCGGCGAACTGGTGATCAGCGGCAACGCGGGTCTGGCGGCGCTCAACCCAAAAACCGGCGCGAAACTGTGGGACCGAACCACCACGCCCAAGGATACGCAGGAACGCATCGGCGGCGCCGATTCGACGCGCTGCCGACCGCTCTTGACCAGGGGCAACAAGATCTACTTCAACGGCAACGCCTGGCATGGCACGCATTGCGAGCAGTTCTGGGACATGACGACCAAGAAGACCGTGGCGGAACGCTGGCACTATGAAATCGGCCACACCCGCACGCTCACCACGTACAACGGCAAGATCGAGGACGCTGCCCGCAAGGCGAACAAGGACGTGAATCCCGCCGATTTCGTGCAGAACGCTACCGACCCGTTCACGACCTACCATCGCATGACGTTCGAGCGCTATGGAACCGTCTTCGAGCTGGAAGTCAGTCCCAAGGCGATCTCACTCTGGTACGACAAAGATTGGGTCGAGACCGAAGTCCTCAAGGACAGCAGTCCACAGGGACTGTTTCGCCTGGCCGAGTTGAAAGAGATGCGTGGCGACCGCAAGAAGGCCGTCGAGCTATTTGAGAAGGCGCTGACGGTAATCCCCGCTCAGCCGACGCCGTTTCGCACCGAGATCAACAGGCAGCTCTTTCGTCTTTATCGACATCAGGCAGGCTCGGCGTTGCGCTCGGGCGATCTCAATGCCGCCGATGGCTACTGCGAACGCATGGCCCTGGCATGCACCACGAGCCAGGACGAGATCTACACGATCATGGCTCTCGCGGAGATCGCCCAGCGCCAAGGCCGCTGGGCGGAAGCGGCCGCGGCGTTGAGCGGCGCCATCAAGCACTACGGTTCCGTCAAATTCATGGTCCCGGCCGTGCTGGCGGGGGATACCCAGGCACTGCGCGCCAGGGGCCACGCGGTAATCGCCAACATGCAAGGTAAGTCGCCGAGCAACTACTACAGCAAGGAGCTGGAATTGGCCCTCAAGGTTTCGGACACGACTCTCGAAAACTACTTTTCACTCTTGTCACCTCTCGAACCCGACATGGAAGTGCAGGCCGGCCGCTTCGCCGGTGAATGGCTGCAACGTCTTCTGACCAAGGCGCCGGCTGAATTCCGCAAGCAATACGAAGCCGCCGCCGATGAGGTACTGCGCGCCCAGACGGACGAAGCGACGTTGCTGCGCTTGATCGCGGAATATCCGCGCACGCAGGCGAGCCAGCAAACGCTCGATCGTTTGATCGAGCAGGCGTCAAAGCTGCAAGACCCCAATCGCCGCATCGCTCTGTGGCGGCTCAACGACACGGGCCGGGCCAATGGTTTGAAAGTGCCTGAAGCCGTGCAGCAAGCCTGCAACATTCGCGTGCAGGAGGCGGCGCCGGTTCCTTTGAGTTCCAGCTATCGTCAACAAGCGATGGCGCTGGACTACGACGTCAACACGCTTCTGAAGGTCCTACAGCCAGCCGATGGGCTGGCGGCGAAAGAGCCGGTCGCCTTCATCGGCATGCGCTCGAAGCGTCTCAATGCCAACAAGTTCGGCGTCGTCTGCTGGGACCTTGCCGCGGGGAAGAAGAGATGGGAGGTCATTGATCTTCGCCTCAAGGACAAGGGGGAGGAAGAAGGCTTCCAGAAATTCTTCCTTCACCAGGGCAACCTCATCGTTCACGGCTGGTATGACGTGCTGGCCTTCGCGCTCGCGGACGGCAAGCTCATCTGGCGCAGTCAGGTCCCGCACGGCTTTCGCATCCTCGACTCCGCCGTCGCCGAGGATGTGCTGGTCCTGACCGACAACAGCCGCACCGTCGCCTTGCACCTTGCGGGGGGCCAGGTTATTTGGGAAGCGAACGAAACCGGCGGCGCCTACTCGGCGCCGATGGTGCGCGACAATCTGCTCGTGACGGTGCGGCGCAACCCCAGCGGCGTCTCGTTCCGTGATCTGGGCACGGGCAGGCTGTTGAGTCTGCTGCCGCTGCCGGGCTTGAGCGAAGCGATCGGCAATCCCGCCGTCGCCTGGGACGAACCGGGCGTGCCGATTGCCCAGACCAAGGACAGCATCATCTTGACCGACGGCTGGGACTACATTGCCGTCGATCTGCCCAGCCGTTCGGTTCGCTGGCAACGCCGAATCGTCAACCTGGATCGCGGCGTTGCCCAGGGGGGCAAGCAATCCGCCGCGTTTCGTTTCTGGGCCAACGACAACACCGTTGTGGTGATCCAGCCTCACTACGACAGCGCGGGCATCGAGGCATTGGGAATGGCCGATGGCGAGTTGCGCTGGCAGTTCAACGAAGCGAAGACTCCCGGCGTGCCATTCAACCTGGCGCTGGGCGCCGACGCTCTCTACGGTTTGCATTACTCACGCGATGATGTCGCATCGCTTCACCTGCGCGGCTACAATCTTGAAACCGGCAAAGCCCTTTACAAGCAGGTGCGCCGCGGCATGACGAAGCCGGAAGCCTGGCTGCCCGGTCCCCTGCGTGGCAACCACTTCATGGTGCATTACTCCGATGAACAGAAGCGAAACCTGCTGATTGTCGAGACGACAACCGGGAACGTGACCCAGCAAATCGACATCAAGGGGTTCGGCCAATGGGGACAGTACGGGCAGGTGTCGTATGCGATCCAGGGGCCGTATGTGATCGTCGTGAGCGACAAGGAACTGTCGGTGGCGAGTCCCAAGTGAACCACGAATAATACGAATAACACGAATCAAGACACAGACCGTATTTCCCATTCGTGTTGTTCGTGGTTAGAAAAGGTGAATAACCATGCGATTCATCCTGACTCTGTTGACTCTCGTTGGCGTCTCGGTCGGCTTTGCTGGCGCGCAGGATAAGCAACCTGCCAACTGGGACGGGCCGCTGTACAAGCCGGTCGCGCGCGAGACGAACTACGAGTTCACGCGCGAGCCGGCCGTGAAGAAGGTCGCACCGGATCATTACGAGATTTCGTTCGCCTGTAAAGCAAAATGTGACGTGGCCGTCGCGGTGGAAGATCCGTCTGGCCGAATCGTCCGGCACATCGTCTACGGCGTCCTGGGTTCCAACGCGCCGGCGCCTTTGCAAAAGAACACGCTGGATCAGACCGTGACCTGGGACGGCAAAGACGAAGTCGGCAAGTATGTCAAGGAACCCAGCAAGTGCCGGGTCCGCGTTTCGCTGGGACTTAATCCGACCTTCGACAAGCTCATCGGCTGGCACCCCAAGGATACGTCCGAGAGGCGCGGCATTCACGCCATCGTGGCCGCGGCCGACGGCGTTTTCGTGCTGGAACGTCTGCCGTTCGGCAATCACAATTTGCGCCAGTACGATCATGACGCCAACTACGTCAAGACGATCTACCCGTGGGACCCCGATAAGCTCGACCGCATCGGCATCCCGAAGCGGACGCTGCCCGACGCCAAGATGTGGCGCGACGGCCCGCCGCCGGCCGACAGCCGATACGTCCCGATTCTGCACCATTACGGCGCGGCCGAGCCGTTCGGATTCGTCAACATTCCGACGAGCATGGCGACTGCGGCTGGCAAGATTGGCCTGTTTACCCAGGGGGGCCATGGCGATGTCCGCCGTCTGTTGCGCTTGCGGACCGATGGCACGACGGGGGGCGAACCGATCGATGGCGGTCTCTTCACGTCGGCAAAGACGGCCGTGCCGTCGTTTGCCGGCCAGGCTCACATCGCCATGAGTCCCGACGGCAAATGGGTCTATGTGACCGGGCTCGGCCGATCCGACCGTCAGGGCAAGAGTCGCGACATGCGGCTGGAAAAGGCCCCCTTCACCTGGAACGCCGTCTTCCGTTTCGCCTGGGACGACACCGGCGTCGTGGTGGAAGGCCGGGACTCCTTCCACGGAGAAGTCAGCCGCGATCCAAAGAAAGCAGGCGCCGACAACGACAACCAGCACCTGAACGCGCCCCAGGGCCTCGCCTGCGACTCGGCGGGCCGGCTTTACGTGGCGGACCACGGCAACAACCGCATCCAGGTCCTCGCGCCGGACGGCAAGCACCTCAAGACCATCCCGGTGCAGGAGCCCCAGGAGATTGCCGTGCATGCGAAGACCGGTGAAATCTATGTCCTCTGCTTCCGCCGCAACACCGAGAATGGCGTCGCCCACAGGGATACCATAACGCTCATCAAGTTCGGGCCGCTGGACAATCCCGTCGAACGCATGCGCCAGGCCTTCACGGTGGAAATCCCCGGCGACCCGCGCGAGATGGGTTATCCCGTGCCGCTGCTCGCCGTCGATGCCTGGGCCCCCGAAACGCGCGTCTGGCTCACGCACGAGAGCGGCGTGGTGCGAGTCTATGGTGAGCGCGGCTCCAAATGGGAGTTGTACGATGATTTCGAGGCCGACGTGCGCCGCGATGGCTTCACGCCTCACGCGATGCACGGCAAGCATCACGGCTACCTCTGTGCCGATCCCGTGCGCGGCCACCTCTATCGGATCAGCACGCGATCGCGCAAGACCCGCATCGACCCCGAGGAAGGCAAGACCTGGCAATGGCTGAGCGTCGGCGGACTCGCCCACAGTCTGGAACAATCGATGCTCTGGGAAGACGCGGTCGTCGGCTGGGACGGCTTCCTTTACACGCGCACCTTGAAATACATCGCCCGATTCAACCCCGACAAGTTTCCGGCTACCGGGCCGATCGTGCTCGGCGCCGACTGCGAGATGCCCTTCGATTATGGGGTCGAACGGCACACGGTGGTCCGCAAGGCCGAGGCGAGCGCCAAGCTGCGCGGCGTCATCGACGTCTCCTGGGCCATGGGCGGCCCCAACGGTTACAACAACGGCATCGGCGTCTCGACACGCGGCGACGTCATCATCTTGACCGAGAACTACGCGAACCTTGCGGAACTGCTCGGAGGCCGCACCAAGGCCGTCGAGGGAACGCTCGATAACATCGAACGGCGCGGGAAGGAAGATCTGAAGGACTCGAACCGGTATCGCCCCCCTCAGTTTCCCGGTCGGCCCGGCAGCGGCAACTTCATCTGGCGCTGGAACAGCAAGGGCGAGGTGCTCGCCGCCGACGCGGTCCCCGGCTTGCCTCTCAACTCGACCTTCGGCATCCGCATGGCGCCCGACGGGCACTTCATCCTCGGCGTCGGCGGTCACCAGAATGTGGACGGCAAACCTCACATCGGCGGCAGCCTGGCCAAGTTCACCGCGCAAGGGGGCAAACTGTTTTCGGAATCGGCGCCGATCAAGCTCGACACCCTACCGGATCGCCCACCCGACTTCTTCGGCAACGGACGCATGTGGGCACAGAACATGTTCTGGAGCGTGCCAGGCCTGGACCAACTGCAATTTGTCGGCTCACAGACGGGCAACTATCCCTGCCAGTGCTACCACTGCCGCTTCGATACCGATCCTTATGGTCGAACCTTCATGCCGCGGGCTTACGCCTACCACGTGCAGGTCGTGGATACCGCGGGCAATCGCATCTGCGAAATCGGTCGATTCGGCAACGCCGACAAGCCCGCCATGAAGCCCGGCGACACCGACATCGGTTTGGGCCAGTGCTCCTACCTGACCACGGTTTCCGACAAATGGCTGTATATCGCCGATGATTCCAACATGCGGATCATCCGCCTCCGGCTCGGCTACCACGCGGAACAGCGCGTGGCGATTCAATAAAGGCAAGCAACCACGAATAACACGAATAATACGAATCAGGACAGGTGAAATCACATATGAGCAATTCGCATGACTCAGCCCGATCAGCCCGATCCCGCGATCCCTCGTCCGATTCGTTTTATTCGTGTTATTCGTGGTTCCTTCTTCTTGCTGTGTGCTTGCTTTGCACCGGCTGCATTAAGATACGCTTGACCGTACAACTCAACGAGGATGGCAGTGGGCAAGTCGTCGAAGACATCGTCTTCGGCGAGAAAATCGTCGATGCCTCGAAACGCCTTCAGGGCGTGCCGACCATCGAGGACACGATCAGCGATGAACAGCTCAAAAAGCGCGTCGTCCACATGGGCAAGGGGGTCCGGTTCGTCGGCAAGAAGGTCGAGAAGCAAACCGACGGCTCCATACGACTGGTCGCGACCTATGCCTTCGAGGACATCAACCAGTTGAAGCTGGCCCCTATCCCCTTCGGCCCCGGCTGGGAGGACGTGCACCTGGCTTTCAAGTTCGACGTGATTCCCAATCTGAACGCGGATCATCACCTTGGCATCACTTTCCACACGCCGCAGGGCAAGGAGCGAGGCAATGTTCAAAAGCCGGTCTTGCCGCCGCTGTCCGAAAAAGAGGCGCAGCAGATTCGCCAGCTTTTGCCGATCTTCAAGGATATGCTCGAAGGCTTCGAGTTGAAGCTGCACCTGGAAGTTTACGACGCCAAGAAATGGGCCAGCGTCACCAGAGGGCACCAGGCCAGCAGCAACCTGTCGACCGGCGCCGGCCGGCTGACGGTATTTCAGCTCACCGACAAGCACCTGCTGGGCAGCGATGACGGACTGATGCTGGTGATCCCCTGGCGGCAGGTGGGCCGCGAACTCGACCTGTATCACCACCATTATCCGCCGGGCCCGCGTCTGTTGCCTCACGTCAACCTCTACGACCGCGGCGGTTATCGTTTCAACTGGCGCGCGCTCCAGACGCCGCGCGGCCGAGAGTATTACTAGGCCGGATTCTTAACCACGAATAACACGAATCTGACGAATCAAGACTAGAGGAGCAGTAGCAATGTGCATTCTGAAAGCACCGAACCGCTCCCGATCACGTCTGCCCTATTCGTGCTATTCGTGGTTTCTTCTCGTTGCGTTGGCATCCGGTGTTTCGGCTCAGGAGAAGCTCCCGGCGAACTGGGATGCGCCGCTGTGCAAGCCCGTCGATCGTGACGCGGTCCACGAATTCACGCGTGAACCGGCCATGAAGAAGGTTAGCCCAGATCGTTACGAGATTTCGTTTGCCTGCAAAGGAAAGGGGGACGTCGCCGTCGCCGTCGAGGACGCGTCCGGGCGCATCGTGCGGCACATCGGTTATGGCGTCCTCGGCTCGAATGCCCCGGCCCCCTTCAAGAAAGACTCTCTGGAGCAAACCGTCCCCTGGGACGGCAAGGATGAGTTCGGCAAATACGTCGCGAAGCCGGAGCAGTGCCGGGTGCGCGTCTCGCTCGGCCTGAACCCGACCTTCGACAAGATCATCGGCTACCATCCGAAGGACACGTCCTCGGCGCGCCACATTGCCGCCATCGCTGCCGATGCGGACGGCGTCTACGTCATGGAGTGTTTGTCATACGGCGCGCCGCAACTACGGAAATACGATCACGATGCCAACTACGTTCAGACCATCTATCCGTGGGATCCGGACAAACTCGACAAGATAATCATCCCCAAGCGGACTCTGCCGGACGCCAAGATTTGGCGGGACGCCGCGCCGCCGCCGGGCAGTCGGCACGCGCCGTTGTTGATGGGCTACGGCGGCACGGAGCCGCTCTGGGTCGTTCAGAACGCCAATTGCATGGCCGTGGCCGCCGGGAAGATCGGCCTGTTCACGGTCGGCGCCCCGCACGATCTCCGCCGCGTGCTCCGCCTGCGCACCGACGGCACCACCGGCGGCGAGTCGGTCGAGGGACCCGCTTTCACCCACCCGAAAGCCGCGTTCAGGGGCCAGGGCCACATCACCATGAGCCCGGACGGCAAATGGGTATTCGTCACCGGCCAGGGGCGAGCCTCTCACGAGGCGTTCGGCAACAAGCGCGACATGCGCCAGGAACGCCCGCCTTTCACGTGGAACGCCGTCTATCGCTTTGCCTGGGACGACAAGGGCCCGGTGATCGATGGCCGAGATGCGTTTGTCGGCGAGGCCAGCCGCGACGCCAAGATCTGCGGCGCCGGCAGCGACAAGGAACATCTCGATACGCCTCAGGGTCTGGCTTGCGACCCCACTGGCCGACTTTATGTGGCCGACTACGGCAACAACCGCGTTCAGGTTTTCTCTCCCGAGGGCAAGTATCTGAAAACTATTCCGGTGAAGGAGCCGCAGGAGATCTGTATCCATCCGAAAACGGGCGCGATCTACGTTCTATGCTTCCGCCGCACCGGCGCCGGCGGCGGCGTCGACAACAAGCGTGGCGACGCAATCACCCTGCTAAAGCTTGGTGCGTTCGACAACCCCGCCGAACAGATGCGCCAGGAGTTCCCCATCGTCATTCCAGGCGATCCGCGCGTCGTCGGCTACCCCGTGCCGGTCCTGGCTGTTGACGGCTGGGCCAGCGAAACCCGCATCTGGCTGGTCCACGAAAGCGGCGTGGTGCGCGTCTATTCGGAAAAGGGCAAGCAATGGGAGCTGTTCGACGATTTCGAGGCCGACGTCCGCAAGGCCGGCCACACGCCCCACTCGATCAACGGCGGGCACATGGGCTATCTCGCCGCCGATCCGGTTCGCGGGCATGTCTACAGCGGCCGAGGCAACATTCGCCGCATCGACCCCGAAGAAGGCAAAACCTGGCAGAAGATCGACCTCAGCCAGTTCCCGAAATCAAAGTGGGCTTCCGGCAGTCTCGAAGAAGTCGCCTTCAGCTGGGACGGCCTGATGCACGCGCGCAGCTTGCAGTTCATCGCCCGGTTCAATCCTGACAAGTTCGGTTCCCCCATCGTGCTCAACTCCGACTCGGAGGTGCCTTTCGATTACGGCGACGAGAAGGGCGGCGTCGCCAAGAAGGGAGAACGCGAACCCGCTCTGCGCGGCGTCATCTCCATGCCCTGGGCCATCGGCGGGCCCAACGGTTACAACAACGGCATCGGCATCTCTCCCAAGGGGGACGTGGTGGCCCTCATCGAGAACTTCCAGGACTTCGAGCTGTTTCGCAAACCGAGTGCGTCGAACCCCACCGGCTACTTCGATGGCAATGAATTCAAACGCCTTCTGCAAGACAACGAGGACCGCTTTCGGCCTACCCAGTTTCCTGGCCGACCCTGGTCGCACGGCAATCTGGTCTGGCGTTTCAGCCGTACGGGACAGATCATCGGCCTCGATGCGATCCCTGGGCTGCCCTACAGTTCGTTCGGCATTCGCACCGATGCCGCGGGCAATGTCTACTGCGGCGTCGGTTATCACATGAATGTGGATGGCAAGGCACACGTCGGCGGCAGCATCGCCAAGTTTGCGCCGAAGGGGGCCCGGCTCATCCGCGACTTCGACACGCCGGTCAAACTCGATAATCCGCCGCAACGCCCCGCCGACTTCCTTAACACGGGCGGCGGGAAGATCTGGGGCCAGAACTTGTTCTGGTCCGCTCCCGGCCTGGATCAACTGCACTTCGTTGATCCCGCGGGCACGGGCTATCCCTGCGAGTGCTATCACTGCAAGTTCGACACCGACCTTTACGGCCGAACTTTCATGCCGCGCGCCTATGGCTACCATGTCGCCGTGCTCGACGCCAACGGCAATCGCATCTGCACGATCGGCCGCTTCGGCAACGCCGACAAGCCGGCCATGAAGCCCGGCGACACCGACGTCGGCCTGGGACAGTGCTCGTACCTGGCGACCGTTTCCGACAAGTGGCTCTACATCGCCGACGACTCGAACCTCCGCATCATCCGCGTCCGGCTCGGATATCACACGGAGAAGCGAGCAGCGATCGAGAAGTGAAACCACGAATAATACGAATAACACGAATAAGACAATGAGGGAGCGGCGGCCATGGGCGAACAAGCGAAGTCATTCTCGAACGGTCTCTTGTTTTCATTCGTGTTATTCGTGTTATTGGTGGTTCCTTCTCTTCGCGCCCAAGAGAAGCGCTGGATGGACATTCAGGATTGCCCCGCCAAGCATCCCGGCCCCTGGCTCAAGATCAAAGATAGCCCCGAGCAGGCCAAACTACGCAAAGAGCTCGCAGCCGCAGGCAAGATCGCCTTCGCCTCCAACCGCGACGGCAACTGGGAAATCTACGTCACCAACCCCGACGGCACTGGCCAAAAGAACCTTACCAACCATCCGGGCTGGGACATCTATCCCCGCTGGACGCCCGAAGGCAAGATCATCTTCTTCAGCGATCGCGACGCCAAGGTCAAGATGGCGCAGATCACGAACCAGCTCATGGAAGGCATCGTGCAAGTCGGTCCCTGGGCCTTGTTCCGTTACCCGTCCAGTTACAACGGGTCCGTCGCGGAAGAACGCGATGTCATGCCTCAATGCGGCATCTACATGATGGATGCCGACGGTTCCAACGTCAAACTCCTCGTCAAGGAAGCCCGCACCGCCAGCCTATCGCCCGACGGCAAGCTGCTGACCTTCGAACGCCGCGGCAAGACGATCACGCGCAACCTGGCGACGAGTGAAGAATTCGACGGCGTGCAGCGTTACTTCGGTCTGAGTCGCTGGCCGGAGTTCAGTCCCGACGGCAAACGCATCCTGGTCGCCAGCATAGGGGACACACGCGGGATCACACCGGGCGCCCTCAACCTGATGGCCACCATCTTCGATCTGAAGTCCGATGGCCGACCAGGCGGACCGCTGTGGAACGTCAACTTTGGCGCCCTGACCCTGTGCCCGCGCTGGCGCCCCGATGGCAAGGCGATCCTCATCGCCCAGGGCGCGCGCGACAATCGGCTGCAAGAAATCGACCTCAGCGAGAAACCCAACGAACAAGGCTGGCTGGACGGCAAGACCATCGGCCTGGCCACCCCGGCTGACAAGCACATCCATGCTTTCCCGGCCTACGCGCCCAAAACCAAGCACGTCGCATTCTCCCTCGCCCCGCTGCATTTTGCGGTCCGCGAGCAGATCGCGCCCTTGGGCTACCGTCCCTGGAAGGACGGCAATCAGATCGTTTGGCAGGAATTGTGCGTCGGTCGTGCCGAAGCTGGCAAGGACAACGATTGGATTCAACTCACCGAAGGCGGCTACGCCAATCGAGATGCCGACTGGTTCGTGGCGCGATGATATTTCAGAATTGGCAACCGTTCACGCCGAGCCGATCTCGAATGCCACGTTTCCGGCGATTGAGTATGCACTCGCGTCAAAACGAAAGCAGGGATGCCAACGTGCGCAGGATGCGCCGTTCTGATGAAAGTCGTAGTGCAACTCCTTGTTGAAGTTGCCAACGAACCCCGGCGAAATACCTTCTGATGAACGACAACTATAATGCCCGCCGGACGACAACTAGATTTCCCGATCAGATCTGACTGGTAATCGGCGCGCAATTGCGGTTCTCCCGAATATTTGGTGATGCATCCGTATCATGTCAGCTGTCCCAATGGACTCTGGGAGCGGCTCGGATGCCGTCAGCGATCATGGATGGAACCTTTCTGCAGAACCTACTTCCGCCTGGTCTGGAATTTCAGTGCACGCATTGCGAGCTTGATGGCAACGGCGACCCGGTTGAAGGGGCCCTTCTTGCGTCAATCGCCATTTGTCCGGAATGTGGGCGTTCGTCGGAGAGGATGCATGGCCATTACACACGGCGCGTTCAGGATCTGCCATTCGGAAAGACCGCCGTCGTTTACGTGATCACGGCCCGCAAGTTTGTGTGCCAGAATCAATGCTGCACGAGGTCGATCTTCTGCGCGC
>SYHD01000372.1 GCA_005799265.1 Planctomycetia bacterium
GCCCCCCCCCCTCGCCCGGCAATCGCCACACGATCCACACGACGAGTACGCCCCAAATCGCGCCGAGCACATTGGTCCAGCGATTGAGTCTGCCGCGATGCGTTGGATATAGATAGCGCGCCGGCACGAAAGTCATCACCGCGAAGAACACGAGCAAGCCGATCGTCAACCACGCCGGCGGCCGCAGCAAATAAAGATAGAACGCCACGATGTTCCAGTACGACGGAAAGCCGAGGAAATAGCCGTCGTCGGTCTTCGCGGACACCTGGCAGAAGCCGTACGCGCTCGCCAGGAGGGGTGCGAGCAGCCAGGCCGGCGACTCGCCATGGAGGAGGTCAGCGCGCCACACCAGCAAGAGCGGCAGCGTCGTGAAGGTTTGAAAGTCGATCAGATCGTCGAGCCGACGCCCGTCGAAGTGGGGCGTCACTTCCCTGACCTTGACGGCACGGGCCATGACGCCGTCGGTCGCGTCCACGACGGTGGCGACGAACATCAGGAAGAACGCGAACTGGAAGTCCTGCTCGATGATGGCGACCGCGATGCCCCCCGCGCACACCAGTCCCAGAGTGGTGTAGCCATGCACGCACCAGGCGAGAATCTTGCGCACCATGCCAGTCCCCGTTTCACCTCCGGCCGCACTTCAACACGATTGTACAAAAATTACCTACTCGATTGCATAAGTTACATTTTGTACACTATGCGCCTGCCAGCTCTCTACCAGCTTGCCGAATCCGCAAACTGTTTAACATCCAATACATGCAAACAATTTGCTGGCAAGTTGATCCACTGGCACGAGGCGTGCATTACTACTTTCTCGTCAGGTAAAACACGGAAACAACCATCTCGAACATAAATGGAGTCCGATCATGATCCGGAATCGAAAACTCGAAATGCTCGACCAGCAGTACACCGAAAGCAGTCGCGAGCGCGTCGAAGAAATGCTGCACGACATCGCCTTCGTCCTCCAGTTGACGCGCCGAGTGCGCGATGAGATCGAGGCCGAGAAGGAAGCTGAAGAGTTCGCGCTTGTTTGAAAGTTCCTCCATCCACTTGGCAACGTGGATATCCTCACCCCAGCGCGGGGCCGAAACGATTCGGCCTCGCTTTTCATTTCTGCATGCCTCAACGCCAGCCGCCAAGTGTTCGCGCGCGGCGCCGCGCGAACGCCAAGTTCGCCAGGTGGGTCAAACGTTCGAGCTACTCTACAAACCAGCGCCTAATCGGACCGCCTAGGGCAACTTTTCCTCCGATAGACGACGTGAACGAAATCGCGCGTTCAAGCCGACCGTGCCGGTCGTGCGGGGAGCATGAGCGGACGCTCACAGGTTGCTTGGCGAACTGGGCAAGTCCGCTGAATTCTCCGGCCGTGGAATACGAATGATAACCATATATCAACGCGATCCGGCATCAGGACATTCCTGCCAAGAATTGTGCGCGCCGGGGCCACCTTGAGGAAACGCGAGGGGAACGATGCGATTGCCTCGGACGGTTGCGTTTGGCGTCTTTCTAGGTGTCTGTTTCCCTTCCTGGGGGCAACCCATCCCCGTCCAGCCCGCGTCGTTGCGTCCGTCTGCTGCCGCTCCCGCAGCCGTCGGCCTGCTCACGATGATCGTCGCCGACCAGCGCGTGCAGAATATCCCCTACAATCCGCAACCCGGCGACCTGGCTATCTGTGACGATTTCAACAAGTTCCGGCACTTCGTCTACAAGATCGCCGGTACTGCCGCCCCCACGCACATTTGCATGGTCATCGCCAACACCGACGGGAAACCGGCGCTGCTCGAACTCACCGGTCCGCGGCTCATCACGTCGAAGGTCGTCATCATGGATGTCGAGGATCGTTTCAACGGCTACCCCGGCGACGTCATGGTCCGACGACTTCGCGAGCCGTTGACCGCGGAGCAGTCGCGCGAGCTGACCGACTTCGCCTACTCCCAGGCAGGCAAAGGCTTCGCTCTCGGACGGGTCATCCTCCAGGGCACGCCGGTCAACGCCCGTTCGGGACTGCGCCGCACTCTATTCGGCAAGACGCATTACGACCGCACGCGCTGGTTCTGCTCGGAGATGGTCGTCGCCGCCTGCTGCAAGGCGCAGATCTTCGACCCGCAGCGCATGCTCGCCAACGCCACCTACCCGCGCGATCTGGCCTTTGACGAGACGATCGACCTCTCCTCGATCTACCACCCTGCCGTCATGTGGTCGCCCGGCGAATCCAAGCGCGTCGGGCCGTTGGTCTCGAAGGTTTCACGCCCGCGTTGACGCCTTACGCTTCACGCAAGATTCATCTTTTCCCATCTTTAAGTGCTTGCAACCACCGCATTTCGCCTGTTAAGATAATAACACCTCGAACCCGCGCTAGCCCGGGCGCATCCACCTTGCAGACACACCGCTTCGCTGCTCGAAGCCGTGCGGCGAATTGTCCTCGCGCGACAGGGGGTTTCATGATCTCACATTCATCGCCTTTGGACGCCAGCGTCTTGGTCCTCAACAAGATGTTCATGGCCGTGCACGTCATCAACGTGCGCCGCGCCTTCATCCTGTTGTGCAAGGAGCTGGCCGAGGTCGTCAGCTTGGAAGACGGCCAGTTCGCGACCTATACATTCGAGACGTGGCGCGAGGTGAGCGAGTTCCGGGCCAAGCACTTCCGTGAGGAGGAGGACGACTGGGTGCGCACCTCGAACAACGAGATCCAGGTGCCGCGCGTCATCCGCTTGA
Source organism: Planctomycetia bacterium (assembly GCA_005799265.1). Taxonomy (GTDB): domain Bacteria; phylum Planctomycetota; class Planctomycetia; order Gemmatales; family Gemmataceae; genus SIAQ01. The sequence goes on from SYHD01000372.1 coordinate 2,716, forward strand.
CGAGCTACGACAAGCTGCCCAAGCACACGGTCAAGTTCAATCGCCGGAACATTTTCGCGCGCGACACGAACCAGTGCCAGTACTGCGGCAAGAAGTTCGCGCTGAGCGAGTTGAGCCTCGACCACATCGTGCCGCGCTCGCAAGGCGGCGAAAGCTCCTGGGAGAACGTGGTCTGCGCGTGCATCGACTGCAACGTACGCAAGGGCGGCCGCACCCCGAAACAGGCGCACATGGGCCTGATCAAGAAGCCGGAAAAGCCGAAGCGCAGCCCGACCTTGAGCATGAAGCTGACCAGCAAGAAGTACCAGTCGTGGAAGACGTTCCTCGACAACGCGTACTGGTCGGTGGAGTTGAAGTAACGCCTGCATTCGTCAAGCGTTCGCGCGACGACGCGCGAACGCTAGATGCACATCCGTCGATAGGATGCTCGATGAAAGGTCTCGCCAAGCATCTGCCAGATGAATTCTTAGGGTTTGTCCATCCCGACTCGCGCAAGAATGAGGCCGACGAGTTCGACACGGTACCCATTCGACCGACAACTTTTCGTCCCGCTTGGAATGCGTTAGAATGAACCGTGAACCATTTGGCGACTCCTGCGGAATCCCATCATGAAGCGTGCCACAACTATCAATGGCGAGGAAGCCGCGATTCTCAATCGGCTCATCCGTCCGAATGAGAAGCTCGCTCAGGCGGCTGCCCGTGCACTGCTGCGCCTTAGTTTCGATGAAGCCGATCGCGTCCGCATGCACCAACTGGCAGTCAAGAATCAGGCGGACCGTTTGACCGCCAAGGAAGAACGCGAGTTGCAAAGCTATCAGACCGTTGGCCTGTTCCTCGACTTGATCCATGCCAAGGCGAACCTCTCGCTGCGCGGAAAATGACCGATGGACACGGACCTTATCGGTCGCACGGCCGTGGGTCGAACACGATTGAAGTTCTTCAGATAAATCTGGAACTGCGAGTCGCGCATCGACAGCTCTTGATCGAGGCAGGCGTTTTTCCGCCGTCACTTCCACTATAACAACCATTTCCCGCGGATACGGGCGACCCATGCAATCCCCTGCCCTCCGCCGCACGAAATCATGGAGCCATCGATGCCATTCAAGGCGTTGGGTCTGCACCCCCATTTGGTGCAAGCGACACGAGAGATGGGCTACACCGAGCCGACGCCCATTCAGGCGGAAGCGATCCCGCACATCCTGGCGGGGCGCGATCTCATCGCCACGGCGCAGACCGGGACCGGCAAAACCGCCGCGTTCTTGTTGCCGATCCTGCATCAATTGCTGCACAAGCCGCGCGGCACGACGCACACGCTGATCGTGACGCCGACGCGCGAGCTCGCTCAGCAGATCGACGACGTGTGCGTCGGCCTGGCCTATCACACGCCGCTCAGGGTCGGGCTGATCGTCGGCGGCGCGTCGATGGTCCCCCAGGAGAAGGCGCTGCGCGGCGGCGTCGAGTTGCTGGTCGCGACGCCGGGCCGATTGCTCGATCATATGCGCATCCAGCAATCCCGCTTCGATCATCTCACGATCCTCGTTTTGGACGAGGCCGACCGC
>SYHD01000034.1 GCA_005799265.1 Planctomycetia bacterium
CACCTTTGCGTCGTGCCCCATCCAGAGCGCTACGACGTGGACCGGGAACTCTTCGAGCAGTTCCGTCTCTCGGCTCGACCGCAGGTTGTGGAAGAGGCGCGGCCACGGCTCGAGCCCTGCTCGCTTGATCAACTTGCCGAATGACGTCCGCAGGTTGCACGACTTCCATCCTGTTGGCCGCGCGGCCTTGGCCAAGTGGTTGCCACCGATGACGTGCGTCTGGCCAGGCTCGGACAACTCGCGGGCCTCTTCCAGGTGCATCCGCAACTCGGGAAATAGCGGAACCGTGCGGCTCTCTTTGCCTTCGTAGCGATCGGTCTTGGGCGACGGAACCGTCAGCCGCCCTCGTTCCCAATCAATGTGCCGCCATTCAAGCGACAGAACTTCGGAGGGGCAGCGTAGGCCGCCAAACCGGGCCAGGGCAATGATCGTGCGCCAGATCGGGGTTGCATGGTCGAGAAGTTTCTGCACCATCTTGAGGTCGATGAATCGCTGGCGAGCGGCGACGTTGGCGGTCGGAATCTTCACCTCGCAGAACGGATTCACGTCGATCAACTTGTGCTTGCGCGCGACGTGCAAGAAGCTTCGGGCGAATGAGAGACGTTTGGCCACGGTCGCGAGCGCTAGGTCCTGGGTAAGGAGCCAGGCCTTGAATTGATCGCCATCTCCGGTCGTGATGGATTGTAGCGGCTTATCTTCGCCGAAGAACTCCGTCAGGTTTCGGCATGGTTGCTGCCACACTTCCAGCGTGGCGGGTTTCACGTCTGGGCGTGAGAGGATGTAGCACTTGAGAAACTCACCCAAGATCGCCCGCTTCGGAGCTTCCACGAGTCCCACCGTGGCGAGCCGATCGCGGAGCTTGGTCCCGATCCCCGTCAGCCAGACGGCCGTTTCACGCGGGATGGGTTGGCCGCCGATCTTCGCTCCCAGTAATGCCTCGACATGCCGGCAGATGCTCTCGGCCGCCTTTCGGTCGCATTTGCCCAGGCGAATGGTCTTGCGGACCTCGTCGGGGCCCACAAAGAGGATGCGCTTGCGTCCCTTCGGATCATTCACGATGCTTGCCATGGTTCATTTTCCTTTCGTGCCGGGCTTTCGGCCCAGCGTGATTGTCAGTTGCAAAAAATCGCCCAGGGCATTCAAGGCGTCTATCGAGAGGCCGCGATGCCCGTTGTAGAACTTCGCCAGGGCGCTCTCGTCGATGCCCGTCGCCTTGGCAATCTGGTATCGCGTCAAGCCGCAATCATCGATGGCTTGTCGCAGCTGGTCGGTCAGCGGTTTGGTTCGTTTATTGGCCATGGTCGTGATCCTACGCGGTACTGGCCAATATGTCCAGCACATTCGACGGCTATTACCCGGGGTGGTACGGGCCGCCGTGCGTCTGTGTTTTCGGGAGCGTCTACGCTGTCTACGTCTACGAAACCCCGTTTCATTCGGGTTTCACCGAGGTTTCGTAGACGCGGGATGGCGTAGAAGGCACGAACACCCGCGCTGGCCTGCCGCCCTTTGTAGTCGGCGGCGAGTTCTGCCAGGAGCCGCGGCCGGTCTTCGCAAGCTCGTCCAAAGCCGTCTCCGCGGCACCGGGGTCCTTCAGCCAGCGGCAACCTTGCTGTACCTCGCGGGCCGTCACGGGGCCGCCCTTGCGGCCGATCCAGTCTAGCAGCCGGCGTTCATCGCGTTCCGTGTCTGACTCGTCCAGCATGGCGTAAACTCGCAGGGCTTCGTGCTTGAACCACTTCGCCAGGGCGATCCCAGCGTTCATGCCGGCCGCGTCTACGATGTCAGCGTCCGCGAGGTTCGGGTCGTTGGCCGCCCACCGGACGAAATGAATCACCAGGGCCAGGCGGGCTGCATACTCCTCCAGCTTCGACCATGCCGCCGCCATGTCGCCGGTCAGATCCGCTTGTTCGACGTTGTGGGCGTTGTAGTACGCCTTCCAAGCCGTCTTCGCGTCGGAAGACAATCGCACAAGGACCGGCCGGGCGTCGCCGTCGTCGCTGACCGTGCCCGCCAACTCGTAGAGCTGATCGAATAGCCGCACCAGCTCGGCTTCCGCTCCTGGATCGATGTCAGCCTCGGTCCATTGCTTGGCCTTGCGGGGCGGGCAGGTCAGCAGCAAACGAGCCGCCAGGCCGGATTCGCGATGCTCGATGCTCAAGGCACGTTGAAGGATTACCGGTTGAATGCCGCCGGACACGCAGACCGCCGCTTGGGGAACGTGGATGGTGCGCGGGATGCCGGTCTTGCGGTCAACGATGATGCTCTCGGCGTTGAACATCGACAGCCAGTTGGCCGCGTCCGCCCCGCCTTTGCCCTTGGCGGCATAGCGGTCGAATGAACCGATCCAGCCCGCCAACTCATCGCGGGCCAGCAGCAAGCCGCGTGGGTTTGCAAGCAGGATCGGTGCAAGGGCTTCGACGGTGGTATCGCTGACGACGAACCGCACGGCCTGGGGCGGATCCGGCCTCGATGGTGGGTCACCGGTTGCGTTCTTCGACCGCTTCCAGGCCGCGTAGTCCTTTTCCCATCGGGCGAATTCAATCTCAAACTCCTTCATCGCTTCCATGTACCGGTCGAGAGCCTTGCGCTGCCGCTCGCGGATAGGCCTCATGACCAGCTTGAAAGCCGGCGTCTTGGCTGTGCCGCTCTCGCCGACAATGGCACCCCAGAGGATCGGTGGGGCCGACCATCCTCGCTTAAGTTCGAGCCGGCGCGTGTTGCCGATGGCCGCTGCGACGGCTGTGAGCAGCGGCAACGTCAGGTAGGATGGATCGCAACCAATGGCTCGCGCGCCGGCGTCGACGAATCCTCGGATCGGATCAGGGAGTTTATCGACCGGAAACAGCCGATATGCATGATCCTCGGCATCCGCGGGCCGCCACGGTTCGACGGCGCCGGCCAGGGCCTCGATCTCTTCCCGCATCGTGGCAGGTTCGGCCGCTTCACCGTGGGCACCGAGCCATTCCACGATGTCGCCACGGTCGGGCAAGTCGGGCAGTTCGACAATGCGAACTGTCGGTGCCGGAGTCAGCTTGGCCAGGATACCGGCGACGGTCTCACCATATTTGCGGCCAGGCCGGTCGTTGTCCGGCAGGATCAAGATTTCCTTACCGGCCAACGGTCGCCAATCGGTCTTGGCAACCGCCTGGGAGCCGCCTGACGAGGTCGTCGCCGTGAAACCGATGGACCGCGCCGCGTCCGCTGCTTTTTCGCCCTCGACGACGAGAACGCGGTCGGCCGCCGCCAGATCGGGCAGATCATACAACGGGTGCGGTTCGGGCATTGCATTGATGCGCCAGCCGTCGGCGTACAGGGCCACGGGGCGGATGTCCTTGCCCCTTGGTTTGTCCCAGCGTACCACCACCCCGACGGGTTCGCCGTGGACATCGAGATACGTCCAAAACGCCGCCTTCTTGCCGTGCCTCCGCTCCAGTTCGGTCACGGCAGCCTTCGCGGTGGAGTAGGTTTGCCCAATCGCCTTGGGCTTGGCTTTCCTCAGAGGTGTCGGACTGGCCTTCGCCGGGAACAGGTCCGCCAGCGTTAACCCAACGGCGGCCAGGACCGCCGATGTGTCGCAACCGGCGTGGCACTTGACCAGCGCTGTGCCGTCGTCGCCTGCCGCAACGCTCAGGCTTGCCTGCTGATCGTCATGGGCGGGGCAGCGAGCCGACCAGCCGTCGCCAGACTTCTTCGCGCCCGGCAATTTCGACAGCAACAATTCAACGGGAGTCATTCGCGCCCCCTTTCGCCTCGTTCGCTTTCTGGCTCAACCAAGCTTGCAGGTCGGCAAGCGGATAGAGGACCGTCTTGCGTTTGCCGTCGCCGACGCGAACGCAGGGGATATGCCCGTCCTTGGTCAGTTGCCACAGAAGGCGAGGCGAGATGCCGAGCGCCTTTGCTGCTTCTCGCGGTCGAAGCGCAAGAGGAGGAAGAATGTCGTTCTGCTTCGCGTTTTCGGTCATGAAACGGCCTCCAAGAAAAACCTTCAGAATTCTGTTCAAGCTGCGCTTGAACCCTCCCGCGACGCGAGGTAAGTCACTGACCCTACGATGCATCGCGATGTCCGCGACGCCGCATTCCGCAACACCGTATCGGGAGATTCATCATGGCCAAGAAGAACACCACCAAGCTGAAAGTCGTCGCCGCCCCCGCCAAGAAAGCCCAGGCCAAGCCGAACGCGGAGGCCAAGCCGAAGCGAATGAGCGCGATCGACGCCGCCGCGAAAGTACTGACCGACTCCGGCACATCGATGAACTGCCAAGAGCTGATCACGGCGATGGCCGAGAAAAACCTCTGGACCAGTCCCGGCGGCAAAACGCCAGCAGCCACTCTTTACAGCGCAATACTCAGGGAAGTAGCCGCGAAGGGCAAAGACGCCCGCTTCACCAAGACCGAGCGCGGCAAGTTCGCCGCCAAGGCGTAGCCCGCCTACGCCACGGTTCGCCCACGACGCCGCGTGTCGCGGCGTCTTGTCGTTGGTCGCGTTCCTCGTCACGTTTCCACCTCCGTCGCCAAGGACGCCAACGTGGGCGGTCCGTTGGCTACCCCGCCGTCGCTTGCGTTTTGCTGCGAGTTGCCCCTATTAGGGACCTACCGGACGGGACCGCGAGTTGTAAAGCAAGTTTGGAGAACTCCGTCCGGATCCTTCGGCGTTTCTTGCCGCACCGCAGCTCGTATATCCAGAATCCGGCGACGGCAACCAAACGCGGTAACCTGTGGAAATGAAGGAGCCGCGCGGTATGGCACCGAGCGGCTCGAAAAAGTTGGAAGATTTTTTTGAAGCGGTAACTTGGCGGCAACCGGTTACCGCTATTCGTCATCGTCGCCGGAGAAGGGCGAACGCATCAAAAGTCACCTGTATTGTCGCGTCGGTCTTGATTGGGACAAGTGAACAAGCCTACGATTCCTTCGGACTTCGCCCGCTTTCCGGAGGAACGCATGGTTGCTACTACTCGCGTGGGTTCGATCAAGAAGCAATTTCGCTCGCTGCCGGACCCTCGGGGCGTTGGACGTTCGCAGATGAGAGGAGCAGAGTCCAAGATGAGGGCGGTGTTCCCAATCTTGTTTCAGCGTTCGCCAACGGCAAAGTGGCAGTGAATATCCGCCTCCAATGCAGCCAATTTGCTTCAGGAATGTCCTTGCAATTCGCAATCTGCTACTCGGCCAGGTTTGAGAGATAGTTGATCAATGCGATCTATCGCGACAGAGCGCGGCAGGCAATTGTCCATCGCGTCCCGCCTATCGGGCTTGCCAGGCATAAGCCGTCTGCGAATTGCCGAGGAAGAACTTGGCGGCGGCACGGTCTCCCTTGGAGGTGAAGTAATCATGCACAATTCCGACCACGGTGTCGTAGGGCGCTCCGCCATTGGACACGGGCCAGTTGCTGCCAAAGATGAGTCGGTCTTCACCAAATAACACCCAGAGAGCGTCGATTACCGGGCGGTAGTATTGCACGGCACGCGGCGCCTGTTTGTGGCCGGTCTGCTCAACGAGGGCCGAGACCTTGCAATAAACGTTCGGTTGCTTTGCGGCAGCCTCCATTCCTTCGCGCCATTTACGCGGCGGCTCTTTGCCGTCGATTCGTAGATTGGCGGCATGGTTGATGACGATCCGCAACTTCGGCAGTTTCGCGGCGAGAAGTGCGACATCCGCAGGCATGTCGGGACCGCCGTTGACATCGAGCGTGAGGTTGAGATCGGCCAATAACTTCAGACGCTCGATAAGATTCCCCTTCAGGCCGACTTTCACGTCGTTGTGCGAGATGCGGATGCCTCGATAGAGCCGATTGGCTGCGAAGCGACGAAGGTTCTTTTCAAAATCGTCGGATGCTGGATCGAGTCGGCCGATGACGCCGACAATAAAGAGATCCTTCGCAGCCAGATCGAGCCACCATTGATTGTCTTCAAGTACCGAACTCGCTTCGACGATGATGCAGCCGACAACGCCGTGCGGGTTCGACAGCTTTTTCAGGTCGGCAGGCAGGATGGGACGCGGTAGCGGCTTGCCGTCCTTCGGCCGAGGCGGTGCAGTTGGCCGAAGGGGATCGAAGAAATGGACATGGGTGTCGAGGACGCGAGGCTTCTGCTTTGGCGAGTCCACAACAAACTTCCCGCTCTCGGGCTTCTCGATGGCAACCTTCTTGGCCACCGGCTGCTGGGCCAAAAAGGAAGCTGCCGCGACCGTGACCGTGAGAACGACGAATCCGATGGTTCTCATAATTCCACCTCTCGAGATTCAGGGAACGAAGCAATGGAGTCCTTCTCGCGAGCCCACGTAGAGCGCCCCGAGAGCCAGGGTCGGCGTGGAGGTCGCAAAGGCGTTGCCGACCCTTTGCTCCCACACGATTTTTCCGGTGTTGACATCGAGGCCGACCAGGCGATTGTGGGCCAGCGTGAAAACCACGCCGTTGGCGACAGTGCTCGAAGCCTGGATACGGCCGCCCAACGGTGTGCGCCAGCGAACCTTGCCGGTTTTTCGCTCGAAGGCGTACATCATGCCGGGCCAGGTGCCGATGAAGACCGCGTCCTCGGCCACGGCGGGCGAGGCCACGATGTGGGAAGTTACGCCAGGATCGGTTTCGGTTTTCCAGCTCAGTTCACCGTCCGTGGCTTTCAGGGCGTAGACGTGTTTGTCGTAGCTGCCGAAGTACACCTGGCCATCGCGAAAGGCCACTGTGGAGTTGACGAGCGAATCGGTTTTGAACTTCCATTTCAGCTTGCCCGAGGCGGCGTCCAGCGCATAGGCATGGCCATCGTGACAGCCGCTATAGAGGACGCCATCGACCAGCGTCTGGGCGGCGTGAACTCGACCCTCGGTCAGGTACTTCCATTTGACATCTCCGGTGGCCCGGTCCAGCGCGTAGATATAGCGATCGTCGGAGCCAACGTAGACGTGCCTGCCATCGACAGCGGGTGAAGCCCAGCCGCCAGCCCAGTTGCCCAGGTCATAGGTCACGTCGGCACGAATCAGTGGCTGGTCCCAGACCGTCTTGCCATCAGCCGCTTCCAGACAGACCATACGGCAAGTCTGCTGCTTGTCTTTTTCCCGGACCCCTTGCTCGCCGTTACAACAAACATACACGCGGCCATCGACCACCGTGGGCGACGCATACACTGGTTTGCCGAACATCCGCTTCCAGCGAACCTTGCCGGTGTCGGCGGCGACGGCGTAGAGGTGGCCGTCGTAGCTGCCTACATACACCGTACCTTTCACGATCGAGGGAGAAGAATTGACCAGCCCGATCGGCGCCACCCATTTCTGTTTGAATGGCGGAGTGATCATGGCCGACGAGACGCCCGTCTTGGCGTCATCACCGCGAAATTGATTCCAATCTTGCGCGGATGCCAATGTGGTCCCGACGAGAATAACCAAGATGGCCCATGGTCGCGTCATGATTCACCTGTTTTTCGAGAAAGGGCGAAGGCCTACTTCTTCCTCGCGAAGGGCTGCAGATAATGCCCGTAGGGAAGGAATCGCGGGCGTTCGTCGGCCGACTTGTCGATTCGATACATGAGATACGAATTCGGTCCCCACTTGCCTTGCTGGTGCAGCCAGACCAAATCGTCCGCCGTAATGTGCTTCTTGAGGCCGTCGGGATTGCCGACGGCGAAGAACCACATCTTTGGATCGGAGACCGCGGCATACCGCCTCGTCAACTCTTCGTCCAGGGGCTGCCCGTCGCTGCGGTGCAGCCAGGAGTTCCAGTAATAGAGCGGCCATTTGTGTTTGTTGGTCTCCGGCGTGCGATCGGACACGCGGATCATGTATGCCGTGAGCGTGCGTTTCTTGTCGATCTCGGGCCGATCCTTCAAAGCTCCCTCGCGATGGCGAGCGTAGTGATCCATGCCCAGGTGTGCGATGACGTAGACGGTCTGCCCGGCTTCCCAGTTGATGTTGCCGCCGTAGCGGGGGTCGCGATCCGGTTTTTCTTTGCGGGCAGCCAGGCAACGCTCCATCTCGGCTTTCTGGTTGCCGGTGGATTCGTCCATGCCCACCATGGGGAACATCGGACTGATCTGATTGCCGCCGTGCACGGTGGTGCCGCGCGTGACGATCCAAAATGTCTTTCCATCGAACAGGCGCGGCCCGGCGAATTGACACTTCATCGTCACGATCGGCCTGGTCAGCGTTGGGCGATTCGAGATCGGCTCGACGTAGCCCCAGGTCTTGACGGCATGCACCTTGGCCGTGAAATCGACGAAGACCGAGCGCGTGCCTCCCTCGGCCTGGCCCTTGCTGAATCCCTTGCCAAACTCGCAACCCGTCGCCGCCTCGATGCGTACCCAGGCGTCGTTGCTCTCAAGTTTTTGCCAGGTGTAATGATCGTAATGACTCACCAGTTTCGTGTAGAGATGCTTGCCCCGGACCACGATGCTCTCCTGGGCGATGATCGCCCGCAACCGCTCCTTCTCCGCGGGCTTGACGAAGTAGACCTCGAGAATGTCCGCCCGTCCCTCACCTTGTGCTGCGTAATCGATGGCGACCTTATCGCCCGGCCCGAATGGGTAGGGCTCGAGCGAGAACCAGACCCAAAACCGGCTGCCGTCAATCAGGTCGTCGCCGGTCAGGTTCGCCGTGAACGAACCAAGACTTTTGGCGCGCACCGACAGTTGGTACGTCTCCGGGATCCCGTGGGTGTCCCGATAAACAACAGCGACATGATGCGACCCGGCGCGTGGTGCGGCACAGAGCAGCGTTCCCTTTCCCTTCGCATGGGCAACGTCCAGTTGATATGGCTTGGCGGCCCGAGCTGGCCCGATTTGCGTTAGAACAAGGGCGATAACCAGAAGGTTCGCCATCAGGAGACGTTGCAGCTTCATCAATCACCTCTCTCGCTACGGACGACCTTCCGCTTCCTTGACCACGATGCGCTGTCCGGGCTTGATGTTTTCTCTTGTTACACGCGTTCTTGTCGCTGGGAAGAACACCTCGACCCGGTATTCGGCGGCTGGCGTCTTTCCCAGACCGAAATGAGCCTCCAGCGGTGAACAACGACAGTAACCCGAACCAGACTGAATCTGCCGGAACCCAGCCAGCGTTTTCTTGTCGCCCCGAGATGCAAAAACAGAAACCTGCGCGCCGATGCCGTCCATATGGCTCTTCGATCCGACGGCCTTGACGCGGAGCCAGCTTTTGTCGTCGGTGTTGTTGCGATAGAGCACGGCATTGGTGTAAAAATTGACGAGGAGCAAGTCCAGATCGCCGTCGTTGTCGAAGTCGGCGGCGGCCACGCACACGCAATTGGCTTCGTGATGGACGCCCCAGGCTTTGCCGACTTCCTTCCAGGTGCTGCCGTCGGGACGGGTCCAAAGGGGATTGCCCCCCTTGTGGGTGGCGAATTTGTTGCCCGTGGGGATGGCATCGACGCCGACGTAGATGTCCACCAGTCCGTCATGGTCGAAGTCTTCCAGAACGGCATCGTGGGAGAGGGCTTTGTGCTTCAATATCTCCGCCATCACCGGCGGGAATTTGCCGTTGCCCTCATTCCGGTAGAGGAGGTTCGGCTCGACGGTAGTACCTTTCTTGCGGAGTTGTTCCTCGGTGCTATTGAGGCCGCCGAGCCAGGAATCCGTGGTGACGAAGAGGTCAAGCCGGCCTCGATTAAAGACATCGGCGAACACGCAGGCGACGGCGGAGGCCTTGCGATCCAGTCCCGCTTCCGTGGTGATGTCCCGAAACTTTCCGTTCCCCAGGTTCTTGAAAAGCGCGCTTGACTGGGAATACAAGCTGGTGACAAACAGGTCGTCCAGTCCGTCCCCATCGATGTCGCCAAAGGTGCAACCGAGATTAGCCCGGTCCGGCAGGGCGACGCCGGCGGCCTCGGCAATATCGGTGAACGTGCCATCGCGGTTGTTGCGGTACAGCACGTTCGCCCCGTACGGGCAGGCGATGAACAGGTCCAGCCAGCCGTCGCCGTCGATATCCGACCAGGCGCAGCAGCGCGCCGGGCGATTCAGCAGAACACCAGCCTCCTTGCTCACCTCCTTGAACTTGCCCTTGCCCAGACCTTTGTAAAGGCGACTCTCCTTACCCACAGGAGTCGCCTTGCGGTTGCCCTTCTCGAATTCAACCGAGGCGAGGTATATGTCAAGAATCCCATCGCGATCAAAGTCGCCCACCGCCACGCCCGTACCCCAGCCCAGAAAAGATTCCAGCCCCGAGTCTTTCGTGACGTCGGCAAAGCGAAGGTCGCCCAGGTTGCGATAAAGCGCCACGTAACGTGGGCCGAAGCAGACGAAGAGGATGTCGGGCAGCCCGTCGCCGTCGAAGTCTTCGATGGCCACGCCGTGCGGCATCTGCGTGCCGTACTCGGGCCGACCGGGTCGATGTTCGACATTGAGCTTCAGTCCGGATGCCGAAGTCACATCGGTGAACCGCGGAGACGGCTGCTGAGCCGCGGCAAACGAAAGGGCGACCATCAGCGCGGATCCGCTTGCTAGCCATCTCATTGGTTCGCTCCTCAAGGCTTCATCATGTCCACATTGATCTTCAGCGGATTACGGAGAATGCGGTCATAGCGATTCAGCGTTTCCGGCTCGCCTTTGCCGCTGTAGTTGTGGAACAGGACGACCGATTGCGTGCGCCATTCGCAGCTCTTGGGCAACTGCGCCTGCGGCAGCCGGTGCAGTTTGCCCGCCAGCACTCGGCCCCAGTAGTTGTGCGCGGGGCCGTTGACGTGGATGAACGACATGGGCGGGTCCATCTTGACCTTGCCGACCGCCGTGTTGTGATACTGGGTATGAATCGTCGCCACGGCCTCGGCCGTTTCGTCGTGGTAAAAGGTGATCCAGGGGCAATCAGGCTCCAGTTCGATGATGCCGTTCGCTTCGACCTTTGTCCCATGCACCACGCTGCCGATGGGGATCAGCTTGCGCAGGTCCCAGCCTTTGACCTTGCCGCTCTTTTCTTTCCAGAGGGCTTGATTGAAGCCAAACTTGAAACCGAACTCGTCATCGCGGAGGAATTCGACTTCGTAATCCTCGAGAGTCTTCATTTCCGTGTCCACGACGATGTACGGCTGATGCGCGTACATGGTGTAGGTGACGGAGCAAAATACTTCCTTGTTGTGCGTGAACGACCCCCAGCGTTTCAGCTTGAAGAGCACGGGGCCTTTCTCGACGACGAAATGGGGCGGCGGGTCCCAGTAGTGCGTGTATTCCCAGCCGCGGTCGTGCCCTTTGTAGGGAGGATCGAAGAGCCGTTTGCGGTTGCGCAGATCGGGGCCCCAGTGGACCTTGGAATCCTGTTCGCCGCCGACGAAAATGAATGGCTTGCCGGTCCCCTTGAGGAAATTCAGCTTGCCGATCTGGCCGGAGCGCGGATGAAGATCGACGCGGATGTGTTCGTTCTGAACGGTCAGCCCGAAGGGGCGCGGCGGCTCGATCTTCACGAAGCCGGTGACGGGCATCGTCGTCAGACCTACGTCATAAGTCGGCGGGTCCGCCTTGATATTGTCGAAGTAGACGCGGAACGTCTTCGTTTCCTTGGCCTTCAGGTCCGCCGGAAAGGTGAGCCGGCCGACGACGCCCGTCTTGTCCGCCGCCAGCCCGTGTAGCTGCGACGGCACTTCGCGTCCGCTCGGAATCTCGACGACGCGCACTTCTTTTCTCAATCGCTCGATGGTCATGCCGTCGAAGCGGATCTCGACATCTACCGGCTCCTGCTGGCGCGGCAATCCGCCGGGTTCCTGAACTTGGACCGCCAACCATTTCTTCCAATGCTGCTCCCACTTGCTGGGTGTGGGTTGAGCCTGACACTGAGCGGCGAGTGTGAGCAGGAAGCAAGCGCACACCAAGGGGTAGAAACAAGCTCGAATCATGGCCTGATCCTCATCAATGAACCCGGTTATTTTCCTTTTCCGCCATGATGTCCGTGGTGCGCTGGCATGAAGATGGGGTGGTCGCGGTTGCCCCGAGCCACGAGGTAGGCAACGAGGTCGAGCACTTCTTCGCGCGAGAGACGATCGAGCAGCCCCTTGGGCATCAGCGAAATCGGTGATTTCACACGCTCGTCAACGTCGCCTTTCTTGATGCTCAGCGGCTTTCCCTTTGCAAGCGGGTTGTCGATCACCTGATACGACTCCGGTGTCTCTGCAACAACCAGGCCAGTAATGGTGCGGCCGGAGGCAAGGGTGAACGTGTACGAGTGGTACTTCTCGTTAATTCGTTTGGATGGTTCAAGGAGGTCGACGAGGATATCGAGGGCGCCAAGCTTGGCGTCCAGCCTGGCGAGATCCGGGGCGAATTCGACACCTTCGCCATTGAGCTTGTGGCACGCGACACAGTTGGCGACCTTGAACACTGACTTGCCAACGTCGAACGATCGCTTGGCGAGCGTCTTGACATCAGGCGTCAATTCGTCAACGGTCCACGCATGGCCTTGCGTACTGATCTTGAGGAGCGGGTCCTTGATCGCCAAATTGGTCTTGGCGAGGTAGGATTCCGGATTGGCCTGATAGGCGGCAAGGTCGTCAACAACGTAGAGCGATGCGTACATCCGTCGCCAGTGGCCTGGATAGGTGCACACAATCGGGTAGACGCCCGGCTTTTTGGGGACGTCGAAGGCCAACGCTTGCGATTCGCCTGGCTGCAACAGCTTGCTTCCCAGAAGGACGTGCGGCGATTTCGGAATGAAATGGCGTTTGCCGGCGTCGGCTTCCTGAGCCGTCGTCTCGGCCAGCATGCCGATCTCTTCCAATGTGCCCGGTTTGACGATGGCGAGATTATGCGGCATCGCGTCAGTGTTCGAAAATCGAAACTCGACCGGCCTACCTGCCTCGACCACGATCTTGTCGCGATCATAGATCATTCGTTCGAAGACCGTGCCGATGGCGATGACGCGAACATCGGCGTTCTTTAGACGCAGCTCGATCTCGGCAGCCTGCTGGGGAGGGAGGAGCTTGGCGAGTTTGCGCGCGAGATTCAGCGCCTCCTGTGCAGAAGTTTGCGTCCGTTGCTTGGCGGGAAGTTCGGTGAATTGCGCGACAAGGTTATCGACCAGCGAACGCACTTCTTCCTTGCGCCAGTGCTTCTCAGGAATATTTTTCAGGATGGCAATGGCCGCCTCGCCCTGCCGTCGTGCCTTGACCAGCGCAGCCACGTCGCGCACGATGTCAGCCTCGTGATCGGGGATACGCGGCAGGACGGCCAGAGCCAGGGCGAGCGTGCTCTCGTTTTTCGAGTTCAGCAGTGTGCTGACATGCGGATAGAGGGTAGCGCGGGCAGCAGGCGATTCAAGCATCTTGGCCGCGGCGAGCACATCCGCGAGGCGCGCGTCGTTGCCGCCGGCAAAAGAAAACACATCATCGGCGGACGCGTCGGCCGTCATCCAGCCGACATAGGCCAGCCGGCGCGCTTCCGCGGTCCTGCCCTGTGCAGCCAGCTTTTTCCAGCGTGCCGAATGGGGACGCAATTCTTCGGCGGTTTTCATCGCGACAAAACGCGTAATGCAGTTGAGGCTGGTCGTTTCACCTGCCGCGTCCAGCACGTCACTCAAATCCATTGCCAGGACCAGCGGCACCACTTTTTTCGCGTCTGCCAGGCCTTTGAGCGCGGTTTCGATGTGCCCCGTTGTCGCCTCGGTGCGGGCGAGGACGGCCCGGTAAGAAGCTTCATCGGCCCCGGGTTGAAGCAGTTTGTCGATGCTCAGGTTGCGTAACGCGTATTGCTGAGCAGCAGCCGAGAGCTTGCCGGCCTTCTTCGCGTTGGCAAGATAGCTGTCCACCTTCAACGATTTTGCGGCTTCCTTGAGCACGAAATCAAGATGGGCATCGGTAGGCAGGACGCCCGCGGCGAAAACGGCCTCAGGCGCGTCGGGACCGTTGTAAAAGGTGGCCGCGATCGCTGCCTCGGCACGCACGCGCGGATGGCTATCACGCGCCAATTTGACCAGCAGCGGGCTGACATCTTTGACCTTCCCATGCCAGTCACGCAAAACCCGCGTGGCCGCGGCACGGGTGTTCGGCTCGGGCGATTGCAGCACACGCCGCAGCAAATCCTCGTTCACGACGTGCAACATGGAATGCACAAAGAGCGCTTCGAGAAGCGGTTGAGCGTGGGCGGGGTTGGACGGATCGAGCTTGGCGGCGAACTTCGCCGCGGCCGCCGTTGCCGTGTGTTCCGGCGGTTCGGCCCCCTGCGCCACCTGATAAGGATGTCCCACGTAGCGCGTCAACTCGATCCGAGCGCGATAGCGGATGTCGTCATCCGGCGAGGCGAGGTACTGCACGACTTGGTCCACCGGTTTGCCTTGCAGGTTCACAGGTTTGCGCAGCGGTTGGCCGTCCACAGTCACGCGATAAACGCGGCCATGCCGATGGTCGCGATTGGGGTCGCGCAGGTTGTGTTGCAGATGGCCGATGAGCGGATTCTGCCAATCCGTGATGTACAGCGCCCCGTCGCCGCCGATACAGACCGAAGTGGGGCGGAAATTGGGATCCTTGGAAAACATGATCGGGTCGATGGGCGTGCAGAAAAAGCCGGAGTCGCGATCGACGAACTTGTTCTGAGCGACCCCCTGGAAGCCGATGCAGTTGGCGATGAGCAAGTTGCCTTGCAGTTCGGCCGGAAAATGACTGCCGGCGATCAGCCCCGTGCCAGCGACGGGGCGAATCGTCTTGGCCAGCAGCGAGCGTGGCGTGCCGCGCGGAGGAAACGCCACGTGACGGCCATCGCCGCCGGTGCCATCGTTGACGAATTGGTTGCCCCAGCGATCGATGACGTCGCCATGCGGATTCGGTCCGATGCCGAAATGGAAGGTTGTTTCGAACGTGAGTGGATCGAAGCGATAGACGCCGGTACCCTGGTTGCGGAACAGTTTTGACGAAGGGGATTCGATGCCGAAGACCTGGAAGATGCCGCTCTGATAATAAAGGGCGCCATCGGTGCCGATGACGAACGAATTCGCGGTGTGATGCGTGTCGGCGGAGTCGATGCCGCTGCAAATGCGTATGCGCACGTCGGCGATGCCGTCGCCGTCCGTGTCCTTGAGAAAGAACAGGTCGGGGGCCGAGGCAACGATGACGCCGCCGCCCCAGAACGCGAAGCCGGTCGGATTGTGAACCTTGTCGGCAAAGACCACGAGTCGATCGGCCACGCCGTCGCCGTCGTCATCGTGAAGCGTGACGATGGCGTCCTTGAGTTCCTCATTGGGATGCCAGTGGGGATAGGAGGGCCAAACCGCGACATAGAGCTTGCCGTCGGGGCCGACCGCGGACTGCACTGGATTGATAAGGCGCGGAAATTTCTGCTCGGAAGCGAACAGGTTGACCTTCATCCCCTTGTGCACCGTCATCATCTTGATCGCTTCTTCGCCGCCAAGGAATGGATGCGAGCCATCAGGCATCTTGCCCGGTTTATTCGTCTTGATCTTGAGCGGCGGCGGCGTGTTGCTGTCGTCGACCTTCAGATCCCCGCCCTGCGCAATCGCCCAGACACGGCGGTCGCGATTGGCCGTCATGACGTCCATGATTTCCAGTTCCCGTTTCGAAATAGTGGCGTTGGTTTGGCCATCGTAGTTTCCCGTTCCAGAGCGCCCGCCGAACACGTTGTAGCCGTCGGTCACGCGGTAGCGATTGAACCAGTGAAAGTTCTTGTCAAGGATGGCTCCACGGAGGCGCTCCAGATGAGCAGCATCTCGTTCCGGCGCCTTGCCGAAAAGCGATAGGTCGATGATCTCGGCAAGGTCCCGGTTCCCCTCGTCAGTCAGGTGGATGCCGTTGAGCGTGCGAGGCGTTTTTGCCTTCTCGTAGAGTTGTTGCGTGGGATGAAATAGATCGACATAGGCTACTTTGCGAGCCGCGGCAACTTCCGCGATTGCCTTCGTGTAAAGCGCGAGCCGGGCGTTGCTTTCCTTGCCGTCGGGCAGATGCAGCGAGTGGAGGTTTTCATGGGCGATTGGCGAAAACAGCACGACCCGCGGGGCCGATGTGCCGTTGTACTTCTGTTTCGCGGTGTGATCGAGGAACGCTTCCAGTTGCTTGCGAAACGCGCTCACCCCGGCCTCGCCATGGAACGATTCGTTGTAGCCAAAGAAGGCGAAGATCACATCCGCCTTCGAGTGGGTCAAATGAACGTCCGGGCTGCCGAAGTTTTGCTCACGCGGGCGATTGGCGACCTCATCGGCCGCGTAGCCGAGATTGCGGATCAACAGTTCGTGTTTCGGGAAACGATGCTGAATCAGCGTCTCGAGCCAGCCATCGTGTTGCATGCGATCGGCGAGCGTGTTGCCGATGATGCAGATGTGATCGCCTTTTTTCAGCTCCAGGGGGACTCCTGACGTCGCGGGCTGTGAATTAGCATCGCCACGAAAAAGTTGACTCGACAACCAAACGATTGTCACGCAAGAACCGACGATAAACGGCAGGGAACGGTAGCGAAGGTGCATAAGAAAGTCCTCTCAGGCAGTGATATCGTAGCAATAGATCAGGTCGTTATCCCGTAAATAGAGGCGACCGTTAGCAATGACGGGCGGTGTCCAAATTTTTCCATTCTTGCGCCGGATCCGAGTCAACTCCGGAATCGCGAATCGGCTCTTTTCGATCCACCCTTTGCGCGACGCCTCGACCAGGGCGACTTCCCCCTTGGATTCGCCGTAGCAATAGAGATGGCCGTCCGCGTAGGCGAAGCTCCCCTTGTCGAAGCCGAACCGTTCTTCCCAGATCATTTCCCCTGTCTTGAAATCCTGGCAGATCCAGCCAATGGGATCGGAGCAGCCAAAGAGAAGGCCATTCACGAAAGTTACGCCGCTGTGGTGGTTCTTCATGACCTTGTTGCGATAGACGACCTCGGTCTTGATGCGCTGATCCTCCCGTTTGAGCTTGAGCAACCCGCAGCCGACGCCGTAGGCCGTCGTCACATAGATGGAGTCTTCGTGGCTGATCGGGGTCGCGACCATGATCCATGCGGCAGGGATGCCACTCTTCCAGAGGAGTCGGCCATCTTCGGCAGCAACACCGGCAACACCCTTGCCTGTGAGATTCACGTACTGGCGCAGGCCGTCGATTTCCGTGACAATGAGCGAGGAGGAAACGGCTTCGTCCGTCAGTTCCTTGCTGCGCCAGAGGAGTTTGCCGGTCTTCTTGTCGAACGCCGCGAAGGTGCCTTCCTTGCCGCCAGGGGAACAGATCACGCGATCGCCGTCAACAAGGGGTGATTCACAATAGCGGCCGTCGTGAAGGATCTTGCCTTGAAGATCGTTTTTCAGGTGAACGTGCCAGACGTGCTTACCCGTGTGGCGGTTGATGCAGTGGAGTTCGCCCAGAATGCTGATCGCGTAGAGATAATCTCCGTCCACGGTAGGCGTGGAGGTCGGGCCATCACCCCAATCGGTAAGCCGGCGCGGCCCGGCCGAGGCGGTCCAGAGCAGCTTGCCCGTTTGTGTGTCGAGGGCGAAGACGACATCATCCTTGTCCTTCGAGCCCATGCAATAAAAATGATTGCCGACAATCGATGGTGGTGAGAAGCCGGCTCCGGCGTCGCGGTAGGTCCAGAGGAGTTTCGGTCCTCCTTTCGGCCATGTCTTCAACAAGCCTGTCTCGCGCGACACCCAATCGCGTTTCGGCCCACGGTACTGCGGCCAATCGTCAGCACGGCCGTCCGTGACCAAGCCAACCACGATGAGCAGCAGAACAATGGAGACGGTTGCCCGAACCATCAACGGACTCCTTGTGCCACCTCTCTATTTGCCCCGTCCATCCCGGCAGATCAGCGCGCCCATCTGACTGCGGCAATAAATACGGCCGGTCTGCCTCGCCACGCGCCAAACGGGTTACGGCAACTCCTTGATACGGATGTTGCGGAACTCAAACTTGCCCGTTTCGGCCTGCACTCCGATGCCTCCTGCGGCGGGAACGACCATGTCCTCCAAGAAGACGTTGTTGCAGTAGTACTTGGCGATGATCGAGTTCTTTACCGAGATGTCTTTCACATCCACATCCTTGCCGTTGAGTTTGGCAGTCGGTTGGCCGTTCTTGATGCTGAGTTCGAACGCATCCGACGCAGCCAAGTCCTTGCCATTGACCTTGCTGACAATGACGCCGGCCTTCACGGTGATGTCGAGCGAGTTCCAGTCGTCGTCCTTGAACTTGCCCTTGAGCTGAGGACGCTCGTTGCGGCGGATGTAGTCGCGGACTTGTAGCTGCTGGCCGCGCACGTAGACGCCACTGTCTGATTTCAATGATGCCCGGAACTCCATCTTGAGCTGGAAATCCTTGCTGAACGACTTGACCGTGTACAGGTCCTTGATCCCTTTCCCTTCCTGGGCAACGATGGCGCCCTTCTCGACGGTAAAGCGTTTGTCGGCGGTCTCGGTCTTCCCGGTGAGATCTTCCTTGCTTCCTTTGTAAACCCAACCCGTGAGATCCTTGCCATTGAAAAGGCTGGTGAAGCCAGGCTCGGTATCGCCGGCAGGGGCACGGTTAGCAGCCAGTCCGGCCATGACCACGAGGGAAAGCAACCACAGATTTCGCATGAGAGGCTCCTTCAAAGGTGTTGAATGCGGTGTTCAGAAAACACCGGGTAGGTGTGATAACAATAGTAACCAGAGGCAATCGCCGCCACCGCATACCTCCACGGCGCGGCCCTTACGAAACCGCTAATTCCCCGAAGCGGGTTTGATCCTGATGTTGCGGAAGCTGACCTTGCCGTGATCGCCTTGCAGGAGAATCGGGCCCGGATCGAGAGCCGTGCCGTTGGGGACCTCGATATTATCCAGCACCTTTTCGCCGTTCCAGACGAGCGTAATGCGTGCTTTCTGAGTGATCTTGCCCTTCTCACCGCGCGGCGCCTTGAACGTGATGTCGAACGTCTGCCACTCCATCGGCGGCTTGGCCATGTTCTTGGAAGGAGCGACTTGACTGTAGAGGGCGCCGCACATCGTCTTGGGCAGTGTCGCAACCTTCTTACCGTCCTTTTCTTCAATCTTGGGCTTCACGTTGAACGAGTTGTCGATCTGAATCTCGTAGCGCCCTTGCAGGTAAACCCCACTGTTGCTGGTAGCCTTGAACTCGACATGCAGCTCGAAGTCGCCGAACTTCTGCTCGGTGTGGAGATCCACATTCTTGGGCCCGAACGCGCAGGTCAGTTCGCCGTTTTCGGCCTTCCAGCCCCCGGTTAGGTTCTTGACGGCCTCCTGGACCTTCCTGGCGTCCTTCACTTCAACGCCCGTGGCGTCCACAATGGCAGTGCGACCGCCGACTTTGACGATCTTTGCGCTGGGGATCGGCTTACTTTCCGTATCCACAATCACGTCCTTCTTGTCGATCTTCGCAACCTTGGCCCCGGCGATGGGTTTGCCCTTGGCATCCTGGATTTCCGTTTTCTGGTCTAGCTTGGTTTCCTTGCCGCCCTTGATCTCGGCCCCGGTCGCGTCCAGATACTTGGTCACCATGTAGGTGTCCGATTTGAGCTTCCAGCCCGTGGTGTCCTTGCCATTGAACAAGGAAATCCAACCGTCTGGCAATTTCTCTTGCCCGACGGCTGGAGATGTTGTCCATGCCAGAAGGCCCAACAAGATGCAAAAACTGTTCGTGATCGTCGGTCTCATGCGATTTCTCCTCGGGTCGTTGTTTGTACCAGGATCTTGATCATATTGTGGAACACTCCCTGCCTCAGGGCACGGCAACCACGCGAAAACCCGCCGCCCCATACCGGCTCGGACCGGCGCCGACGAGGTAGCGATTGGCGCTGCGACACGCGACGGGGGGAAGACCCCACGAGCCGCCGCGTAACACCGGACGACTCTCGCCCTGGCTCCTGGTCTGGCGAGCATTCTCTTCTTTGGGCAACGCGGAATACTTGCCAAAGAAATCGTCGCACCATTCCCAGACGTTGCCGTGCATGTCGTAGACGCCGAAATTGTTGGGCTTGAACTGGCCGACCGGGGCGGCGAACGCGTGGCCGTCGCTGGCTTTGATTGCCTTGGCGTTTGAACCGCCCAGCTTCTGCTTCCAGGTAGCGTCGGCTATA
>SYHD01000035.1 GCA_005799265.1 Planctomycetia bacterium
GCGTCCATGCACTGCAATGGTAGGCAGTGTTGTAGTCGTGCAATGAGCGGACGCGAGCGGAAAGCGACAAATAGTCAATAAACCAGGCAAGCTTTGCGGAGAAGTCAAGAGAGCACGTTTGCCTGTTGGTCGAATGTTTACTGTTCTTCCCATCAACTCCTGCCAAAGCGTCCGTTGTTTGGCCCAATCGATTACAGATGCAATCGGCCTTACCTGGCGTTCACGAATGGGATCACGACCCGACTCAACCAGCGGCAGGAAGAGGATCGTCTCCAAGATGTCGGGAGCCAAATGCAGCAGGTTCATGATCTGTGTTGCCCGCGCTCGCGTGATATGTCCCAACCTTGCCGCCTCGGCCTGGTCGGCGACCACGCCTTCGCGAATGAGGCAATCAAAGCGTAGGGCAAGCGCCACGAGCCGAGCGATCCGAGGCACGCGCGCAGGCGCGGGCGGCGGGACCGCCTCCGTCTCGTCCACCGCCGGTTCGCAAACGACTACTCTCTTGTTGCTCCTTGCGCGACGGAACTTGATCGTGCTCTTGTAGGTGATGCGTGCGTTCATGCGACGTCCTCGTTTCGTTGTCCGGTTGCCAGTGTCATGATCCCTGCGGAATGGAATGTGATCGCGATGGATTGGTCACGGCCGTCGTAGTCGATCCGTTCGATCAACGTTCGCATCAACTCCCCTTGCTCGCGGAAGTTAAGCGCACGCCACACCACGTCAAAGGCCGCGAGCGCCCTGTTTACGTCGGCGTCGCTGATGCATTCACGCTTGAGCCGATCTTGTTCAGCTTCAATGACGCTCAGGCGTAGTTCCGCGGCGCTGATTCGTTCTTGAATGTCCGCCAGCCGCGCCGAGAAATTTCCATCGGCAGGCGAGGCGCCTTGCTCCCGAACCAGCTTGCGAAGGTCGTCATGGTGCCGCCCCAGGTCCCGTTCCAGGGTTTTCTTCTCGGACGCCAACTCGGTAAGGTGGCTTGTGACCAGGCTGCCGGCTTCGCGAACAGTATCCGCGATCAACGTGGGGTCGCGGCCGATGCCGACGATTCGATCTACGACGTACTGCTCCACCTGGGGCGCGGGAATCGCTTTCGAATGGCATGTGTGCCATCCTCGCTTTTGCGCCGAGACGCAAACGTAGTATCGGTAGCGGATCGCGCCTTTATTGCGAGTGGAATGCGTCGGCGTCATGGCGCTATTGCAGGGAACGCAGCGCAACAACCCCTTCAGCACCGCGCCGAACTTGTTTCTGACCAATGCGCCCCCAGCCCGTCCGTTTCTCTCGAGCTTCAGTTGGACCTCTTGCCACCTCTTGGCGTCGACGATTGCCGTATGTTCGCCGGGGTGAATCTCGTTCTTATATCGAACCTTGCCGCAGTACGCGACGTTGTTAAGAGTTTTCCAAAGACTGCCCCTGCCGAAAGCACGCCCACCCCGTTCCTTCCCCTTCCGAGTTATCCATCGTTTGTTGCGCCACCCCAAGCGATCCATTTCAACAACCGCCGCCAACAACCCGTCGCCAGCCAGATAGAGATCGAAGATGGCGCGCACGCGTGCGGCCTCTTCCTCGTTGACGATGAGCTTGAATCCTTGCGGATCGATGTCGTACCCCAGTATCGGGTGCCCGCCTACCCATTTGCCTTTGCGGCGCGCGGCGGCAATCTTGTCTCGCGTGCGTTCGGAGATAATCTCGCGTTCGAATTGGGCGAACGAAAGCAGAACGTTGAGGACGAGCCGACCCATCGACGACGCCGTGTTGAACTGCTGCGTTACCGATACGAACGAGACACGATGTTTTTCGAAGGTCTCCATCATCTTCGCGAAGTCGAGCAATGAACGGGAAAGCCGATCGACCTTGTAGACGACCACGCAGTCGATCTTGCCCGCGTCGATGTCGGTCATCAGACGCTTGAGGGCGGGGCGTTCCATGTTGCCGCCCGTGAAGCCGCCATCGTCGTAATGCGCCGGGAGGCATTCCCATCCCTCGTGGGTTTGGCTCTTGATGTACGCCTCGCCCGATTCGCGCTGGGCGTCGAGGGAATTGAACTCTTGCTCAAGCCCCTCTTCGGTCGACTTGCGGGTATAGATGGCACAACGAAATGCCTTGCACGCTTTCGATGTCGCCGGTCGCTGTTTGTCTCGGGTCATTTCGCGGCCTCCTTCTTGAGGCGAAAGAAGTGGAAACCGTTGCAGTGCTGGCCAGTAATGGCCTTGGCGACGGCGCTCAAGGACTTGAACACTTGGCCATCGAATTCGAAACCCTCGGTCAGTACGGTGACCTCGAGACGACGGCCTTTGTATTTGCGGACCAGGATCGTGCCCGGTGGAGGCACGCGACTTTCGTTCTTGAGCGAAATAGGCTCCTTCGGTCCGGCCTCGAGGACGTTGGAAGGCGCCATTTTCGGCGGCGTCATTCGCAGATCGGCATCGTTGGCAAGTTCCGCCGCTCGCCGCCGAGCCCGTTCCGATAGGTCCCCCTCGGCAAGCGCCTGCATTCGCCAGGCGATGCGCTTCACGAGCCAATCCTTGTTCGCGGCGCGGGTGTCCTCGCCGAACACCTCGGCGTACTTCCTTCGCAATTCAGCGACGGTCATCTTCTTCAGCATCGCGATTTCTTTGCCCACGTTCATGTGCATTTCCCTCTCTTGAGTCTCGGAAACCGTTAACCAACGTGGACAGTGAGCGGGTTCTGCGGGTCAAAGGCAAGGCGATCCTGGCCGGTCTCGGACGTTTTTTCCGGCTCATCGGCAGGTGGGAGTGCGGCCCGTTCTCGCAAGCGAAGAACTGCGGCGGCAAGGATGCGTGCGACCGCTAGCCGGCGATCCGCTGGCGATACGGGCGCAGTTTCATCGTCGTGGCGCATGGAGACCTCCGTCGCGAATGAATGCCGAGAAGAAGAGTTGAGGCGTTGGCGTGCCCCTAATAGGGACCTACTCGACGGGAGTTCGAGTTGTAAACGGAATCCGAGAGGAACCGGCCTGTCAACCGATTTGTCGGCGTCGGCGCTGTTAAACGGAGATTCCGAGAGTTTTGTGCCGAGCACTCGGGGTCGGAACGCAACCTTCAAGGTTGCAATCGGACCCCGATCCGCGTCTCTCGAAAATAGGATGGTGCTCGCGGTCGCGGAAATGGCGCAAGTGCTTTGGAGAAAACGCCAAAAAGAAAAACGCCGAGGAGTCTCTCCCTCGGCGTTTCGTGCTAACTAGATTGTCGCCCAGTTTGGCTACCTGGGCAAAAGCTCCCCGACTAGGACTCGAACCTAGAACCTAGCGGTTAACAGCCGCTCGCTCTACCATTGAGCTATCGGGGAATAAATGGCAGCATCCGCTCGCGCGGACACCTCTTTTTCATAGCGAATTCGCGGTTTGCCATCAAGATCGCTCCAGCAAATGCGGAAAAAACTTGCCGCGCTTTGCCGCGGCGATACTCTATGGACGATGACTGCACACGGCAGGTTCGCTTCCTTCAACCCTTCGAGGCATCATGCGCTTAGCAACTATCGAAACCTGGGCGGGGCCGCGGGCTGCTCTTCTTGGCGGCGATTCGTTTATTGACATCCATGCCACCGATCCGAATCTGCCCGCCAGTCTGCGCCAGATTCTGGCCGGTGGGCCGGAGATGCTCAAAGCTGTCCACGGGCTTGCGAATCGGCCTAATGCCGTCAAGCAACTCGCCAGCCAGGCCAAATATCATGCGCTGATCGTCGATCCGCAAAAGATCATTTGCGTCGGGCTGAACTATAAGGATCACGCCGCCGAGAGCGGGTCGCCGATTCCGAAGGATCCCGTTCTCTTCAGTAAATATGCGACCGCGCTCATCGGGCACGGCGAGACCATCGTGTTGCCAAAGGTCAGCCAGGAAGTCGATTACGAGGCCGAGCTCGTCATCGTCATCGGCAAGAAAGGCCGGCACCTCGCGAAGGCGAACGCGCTCTAATACGTCGCCGGCTACTCGGTCGGGCACGACGTGTCGGCGCGCGATTGGCAGCTCAAGAAAGACGGCAAGCAATGGATGGTTGGCAAGACGTTTGACACCTTCGCTCCCGTCGGGCCAGTGCTCGTCACGCGCGATGAAATTCCAAATCCACATGCGTTGCCCATTCGATTGCGGCTCAACGGGCAAACGATGCAGAATAGCACCACGGCGCAAATGATCTTCAGCGTCGAAGATTTGTTGGCGTACATTTCGCAGGTCGTGACGTTGGAGCCGGGCGACTTGATCTTCACCGGGACGCCGCCGGGCGTGGGCAACGCGCGTAAGCCGCCGGTGTTCATGAAGGACGGCGACGTCGCCGAGGTCGAAATCGAAGGGTTGGGCGTGCTGCGTAACCCGGTGCGGCAAGAGGGATAGGAGGCACCGTCATGACGCCGGCCATCCGGTTGCTGGAAGCCAAGGAGATCTCGTTCACGCTGCATCGCTATTCGCACGATCCGAACGCGGAATCGTTCGGCGATGAAGCGGCGGCCAAGCTTGGCGTTTCGACAGAACGCATGTTCAAGACGTTGATCGGTCTCGTCGATGGCGCGACGTTCGTCATGGCCATCCTGCCGGTCGCGGCCCGGCTTGATCTCAAGAAGCTTGCCGCCGCGGCCAAAGGCAAGCGCGCCGAACTTGCCGATCCGAAACTCGCCGAAAAAACGACCGGCTATGTCGTGGGCGGCATCAGTCCGCTCGGCGGGCGCAAGACACTGACGACATTGATCGACGAAACGGCGTGCCTGTTTGACACAATCTTCGTTAGCGCTGGACAGCGCGGACTGCAGATCGAAATGTCGCCAATTGAATTGCAGACGCTTACAGGCGCGGTCATGGCCTCGCTCGCCAAGGGTGAATCGTAGGTTCTATCAATCTTTGATCTCGAAAATCGCTTCGATTTCGACCGCGGCGCCAAACGGCAACGATGAGAACCCCAATGCGCTGCGGGCGTGATGGCCGTCCGTCGTTTTGCCGAAGATCTCGTGCAGCATGTCCGAGCAGCCGTTGATGACTTGCGGATGCTCGGTGAAGTCGGGTGTTGCATGGACGCAGCCGAGCACCTTGACCACGCGCAGGCCGTCGAGCGTGCCGTGGCGGTCCCAGACGGCGCGCAGGATATCGATGGCGCATTCCTTGGCGGCGTCGTAGCCTTGCTTGGTGGTCAGGTCTTTGCCAAGGCGGCCTTTCGTTTTGCTGGAGAAGCCGCAGGTGTAGAGCATCTTGCCGGAGCGATTGCACCAGTTGAGATAGGCTGGCTTGAGTTTCTCGAACTTGACGCCGAGCGCCTCCGCGCGTTTTTGCGGGCCGTCGTCCTTGCCCTTTTGCAACGAAACAGGCTCCCCCGACGCGGGCGCTGGCGATAACTTGGCCAGCACAACGCAGACGATCAACGCCAAGGTTGCGATCAAGAATGCCCACGATCGGCCGTGAATGGGATTGAGCATGCGTCTGATTCCTCGTGATGGTGGAAAGCAATCGAACCGCGCGGTATTGTGAACGTGCCAGGGGATCGCGTCAACGAAAATCCCTCCGCAAATGCAAAGCTGATTGACTCCGACTCGGCGCCGATCTATCATCATGCTTTCTGCGAGGTTTCAGGATTCCCTTTGCGCAGGAAAGGAACACGCGATGGCGTTTCGATTGGACGGACATGTGGCGATTGTCTCCGGCAGCAGCCGCGGATTGGGCGCGGACATGGCGTTGACGCTGGGACGGGCCGGCGCGCGCGTCGCGGTCAACTACTTCCAGCACCCGGACAAGGCAGAGGCCGTGCTCCGAGAACTGCGCAAAGCGGGAGGGCAGGGGATGCTAGTCGGAGGCGATGTCACGAACGAGAACGCGGTTGCCGACATGTGCGCGCGAACGGCCAAGGAATTAGGGCCGATCGACATCGTCGTCGTCAACGCCACTTGCGATCAGCCCAAGCTGACCATCGACGAATGCACCTGGGACTACTATCAGCGCATGGTGGACTTCTTCATCAAGAGTCCGTTCCTGCTCGTCCGCGCGTGCCTCGCTCACATGAAGGCGAAACGCTGGGGCCGCATCATTAACATCACCAGCGAAGTGTATCACCGCTCCGATAATCCGCACAGCGCCTACGTGACGGCCAAGGGCGGACAGATCGGCTTCACGCGCAGTCTGGCGACGGAGTTGGCGACGTGGGGCATCACGGTGAATTCAGTCGCGCCCGGGTGGATCCCCACGGAACGGCACGCCAACGTTCCGCAAGCGGACAAGGACGGCTATCGCGCCAAGATACCCGCCGGGCGCTGGGGCGTGCCGCAAGACGTGGCCGACGCAGTGCTTTATTTGGCGAGCGAAGAGGCGTCGTTCGTCACGGGGCAGACTTTGTGCGTCAATGGTGGATTGTCGCCGTGGTAATTGCCGCTTGCGGCTTTGCGCTCGCGTCTTCGAGTCCAAGCCACAAGCGGCAGGGGAGATTTCAAATGCGTACCTGTTTCATTACCGCTGGCATCATCAGCCTGGCAATCCTCGTCGGCTGCGCCGGCACGGACAAGGGGCCGAAACGCGGCACCATCGGCGTGTCGCTGTTGACGCTGGAGAATCCTTTCTTCAAAGTGATCGGCGACAATATCACGTCCGAGGGGGCCAAGCACGGTTACGACACGCTGGTCCTCAGCGCTGACAAGGATGTCGCCAAGCAGAGCAATCAGGTGAAGGACTTCATCGTCCGCAAAGTGTCGGCCATCGTGCTGAGCCCGTGCGAATCCCGCTCGATCGTTCCGGTGGTCAAGGAAGCCAATGACGCGGGTATTCCCGTCTTCACGGTGGACATTCCATGCAAGGAATCGGGCGTCAAGATCGCCTGCCAGATCGCAACCGACAATTACGGCGGTGGTAAGGAAGCCGGCATCGCCATGATTGAGGCCCTCGGCGAAGCGGGCGGCAAAGTCGTCATCCTCCACTTCAAGCAGGCGGAATCGTGCCGGCTGCGCGTGCAAGGTTTCCGCGAGGTGATCGACAAGCACAACAAGGACGGCAAGGCTAAGATCGACATCCTCAAGGAACTGGACGGCGGCGGCGCCAAGGACCAAGGCTACAAGGCCGCCGAGGATTCGCTGCAAGCCAATCCCGATTTGCGTGGCATTTTCGCCATCAATGATCCATCGGCGCTGGGCGCTCGCGCCGCTCTTGAAAAAGCGAAGAAGGAAGACCAGGTCAAGATCATCGGCTTCGACGGACAACCCGAAGGCAAACAGGCAATCAAGGACGGCAAGATCTACGCCGACCCGATTCAGTTCCCGGATCGCATGGGCATTGAAGTCGTCAAGGCCATCGTGACTCATGCGCGCGGTGGCAAGCTGGAGCCGGAGATGCTGATTCCAACTTCGCTCTATCGACGGGCGGATGGACAGAAGGATCCGGAGTTGAAGTAAGTAATTTCCGTTAGCCGGACGCACAAGCGACGAACTTGGCATCCGTCGCTTGCGCGTCCGGCTAACACGCTTGCCCCACGTGCGTGAGGCTGACTCATGATCGCAGCGCCGCTGCTTGAAATGAACGGCATCGACAAGGCTTTCGCCGGCGTGCAGGCGTTACGGCGCGTTGACTTGACTTTGGCGATGGGCGAAGTTCTGGCTCTCATGGGCGAGAACGGGGCCGGCAAGAGCACGCTCATGAAAGTCCTGAGCGGGGCGCATCGGCCCGACGCAGGATCGATTCGCCTTCAAGGCAAAGACGTTGAACTCCGCACGCCGCAGGACGCCATTCACGCGGGCATCGCGGTCATCTATCAGGAATTCAATCTCGTCCCTGGCTTGTCCGCGCGGGAGAACATCTTTCTCGGCCAGGAACCGTCGCGCGCCGGCTTCGTCCTGCGACAACAGGAAGCCCGCAGGGTCGCGGCGGTGTTTGCTCGCCTGGGCGTCAATCTCGATCCTGAGATTCCGTGTCGGCAGCTTACCGTTGCGCAACAGCAAACGGTCGAAATTGCCCGCGCCCTGGTTCGCGAAGCTCGGCTCATCGTCATGGACGAGCCGACCGCGGCATTGACCGGGCACGAAGTCGAGCGGTTGTTTGCCATTATCCGCGACCTGAAAGCGCACGGCATCGGTGTCATCTACATCAGCCATCGGCTCGAAGAGA
>SYHD01000036.1 GCA_005799265.1 Planctomycetia bacterium
AACCCGTCCCTGTGTACGATGGGGCATAGTGGCCTCCTTGCCGGTTTGGGATTTCAAGCACCCCTATTAAGGCAAGTGAGGCCATTTTTATAAACCACAGTCTGCACGAAGCTTAAGTCAAACTACGTGCCATTCGGCTCTGAAAATGCGTTTACTTCAACATCTCCTTCACCGTCGGCGTGATCGCCTCGGCCCAGATCTCATAGCCCTTGCCGCTCAAGTGCAAGGCGTCCGGCATGATTTCCTTAGATAGCACGCCTTCCTTGCTGAGGAAGCGTTCGCCGATGTCCAGATACTTGACCGTCTTGCCGGCGTCATCGAGCTTGGCGATGGTCTGGTTGATTTCGGCAATCTTCTTGCGGATCGGCGTCGCGGGCTGCACGCCGCGCGGGAAGACGCCCAGCAGCAGCACTTTCGTCTGCGGCGTCTTCTTGTGAATCGTTTCGACGATCAGCTTGATGCCGCCGGCGATCTGTTCGGCGGAGTGCCCGCCGGTGTTGTTGGTGCCGATCATGACGACGGCGACCTTGGGCTTGATGCTGTCGAGCTCGCCGCCTTCGGTGATGCGCCAGAGGACGTGCCCGGTCTGATCGCCGCCGATGCCGAAGTTGGCGGCCTTGAGCGGCTCGAAGTTTTCCTTCCAGGCCTTGTTGTTGCCCCAGCCCTGCGTGATCGAATCGCCGATGAAGACGACCTCGACGCCGCCTTTCTTGGCGATGTCCAGAAACTGCTTGTGCCGGGCCACATCGCGATTGAGCAGCTTGGTGGCCGGATTGGCCTTGTCGCCGGCGCTGCTGGCGCCGACCGCGAGACTGACGGAAATGATGCCGAAGGCGAGCAAACGACCGGCAAACTTCATGGCACTCCCCCAATTAGGTGAAAACATGTAGCCGCGGAGTTTGCTCAGCGCGGAGCGCATCGACGGCTGGAATTTTGATGCAAGGTTGGTTTTAGGCAAGGTGCGGTCTACGTCAATGTCGTTCAACGGGGAACAAGAACGGGCTGAGGAATTCGGTCCGAGCGGCCCGCCTGATGAAGTAGTGTGTTAAGTTGCTGAGTCGGTGCTGCTGGCCTCGCGTTCCGAATTGGTCGCGGCGTGACACTCAAGCGGCTTTCACCGTATGGCAGGCAGGGAAATGGCGCCTTTCCTGGCCGGCGAGTGCGGGGTGGCTTTCCGCAAGTTCGCGGCAGACCATGGCGAAGATGGGCAGTCCAAGCATACGCATGTCTGAGCTTCCGTGCCGGCTCGGTGTAAAGGGCATACAGACAAGCAGCAGTTCGTTTTCCGGCGTTTTCGCACCGCGCACGGTCAGATGCAACTGGTCACCTTGTTCCCGGATCCGCCTGCTTGCAAGACGTTGGCCGTTCCAGAATGCCGCGAAGAGATGGCGGCCGGGATGCGCACGCAGACCGCCCGTATCCAGAATCAACTCATGCGTCTGGTTGGGAGCAAGCTGCCAGCGCAGGCGGAAGATCGGCCGCGTCCAGCGGAATGGTCGGCCATGCGCGGACTCCAGCCCGTAAACTCCCAGCCAGCAGTTGAGCGGAATCCGGTTAGCCTCATGAGCCCCTGTTGACAGCCCCGGCGCCGCGCTTTTCTGGCAGGATTTGAGGGCTTGCCGCACTAATTCCTCCTGGATGTATAAGTCCCAAATCTCCCTGGTTGCCTGAAGGCGGCCATAACCGATTTGTTGACCGAAACGGAAGCACACGTGCGCCAGCGCCTGACGCAAGCGCAACTCGGCCAGACGCCAGCGCGGTCCCAAAATGGCGTCAGTGAACCGATCGAAAATCAAGCGTGCGAATGATCCAGCCTCGCTGACGATGCTTCCCACATCGGGGCCGGACCCGGACGGCGTATTGAGCAGGCCCGCCAGCGCCGCCAGCAGCGCCCACCCCTCGAAGAGCGGCCTGGCGCTTGCGGCGGCGAGCGCGTCGTTCCAATTTTCATTCGGGGCGACGTACCGCTCGTAGTCCATGGCATCTGCACGCATCCGAAAATGATGTTCGCTGGCCCCATAGGTCGTAGCGTCTTCACGCAGTTGCGCCCAGGTGAAGGGGTTGGTGTGGGTCACCCAGGCCTTGTCCGCGATGTCGATGAACCAGCCGCCGCGATGCAGTTGCGCCGCCAGGACCACATCCGTGAAATCGGGATATGCGGGTTGAAAGCCGTCGGTCGCTGCGTAAACTTCGCGACGGATGGCAAAGCCTTGCAAATTCACGCGGTGCCAGTGTTCGGGGTGCGACCATGCGGCGAATTGCTCGGCAAAAACACGACCGACCATTTCCGCGATTTCGCTCGCATTGCGATAACGGCAACGCACGCATGCCCCCGCATGCTGCGGATGGCGCTCGGCCCAGTCGATGAGTTGCTCCAGGCAATCAGGGGAGCCGAGGCAGTGCACCTCGGTAAAGAACAACAACGGCGCGGCGGCGCGGCGAGCGCCAAGATCGTAAAGGCGCGACACACTGCCGGGACTCGACAGCCACAGATCGTGAGGTTGCAACAGCAATTCCGCCTGACGGTCCACCTCGGCATTGTCATGTCGCGTGATCAGGATGACCTGATATTGGTCGCGCGGCAGGCTCTGGCCGTGCGTCCATGTTCGCAGGCATTCGAGTTCAGCTCCGCGTTCCTTGACGAGCGGAATGATGACACTAATCTTGACGTCGTTGGCGTTCATCGCTCGCTCCGTGAGTACAGCCGCGCGTCTCTTTCTCTGGTATCGGGTATGCCGTGACCGCGCGGACAACCCAATTCTCAGTTGCACATCCCGGGTTTCAAGTTCCTTTCCAGGCAGCTTCTGAGCGAGGAATGCATCAGTGCCGATGAACGGTTTGGACTTGATCGCATTCGCACATGGACTTTATACTGCGAGCTTGTTAGTATTCGCACGATTCATACTAACCCGTAGCGCAAGCGAGGGAATGGGTTGCCTACCTCGCTTGCGCTAAAGTTTGGTGTCAAAATCGACCGGGAAAACCATAACACGATCGCCTTTTCCACACAACCACAACTGGATGTCTATGCGTGTGCTACTCAATCGAATGACGACTACGGGGGCCAGGACAGGAGTCGGACATTGCGCGCTTGAGCTTCTCAACCAACTTCAGTGCGTCCCCGGCATCCAGGTGACCGGCTTCCCTTCCGATCGCTTCATGCGCTGGGACGCACGTATTCGACGTCTGCACCAATTCCTGGCGTCGCTGCGCAATCGCTGGAAACCGTCGCGCTCGGTGTTGCCGTTGCGCTTGCTTCGCGAGCTGGCGAGAATCGCTTATTTCCGGACGCGCCGGGCCTATCACGGTTGGTTGCAAGCGCTCCATCGCGAGGCCTTCTTCGGCACGGCGTTCGACCTGTATCACGAACCGAACTTCATCCCTTTCGCTTCCTCGCTGCCGACCGTGACGACGGTGCATGACCTGTCCGTGTTTCGGTATCCGCAGTGGCACCCGCAGGCGCGCGTCGCGTGGTTCGAGGCGAATGTTGCAAGAGCGCTCGCGCAGTCGGCGCATTTCATCGCCGTGTCGCAGTTCACGCGGCGCGAGGTCATACGCCAGTTACACGTGTCGCCAAGCCGGATCACTTGCGTGCCCCATGCGCCGCGCGCGCGCTTCCGGCCAATACCTGCGTCCGCAGTTGCCGAGATGCTGCGGCGACAGGGATTGCCGGAGCGTTACTTGTTGTATGTGGGGACAATCGAACCGCGCAAGAACCTACTCCGCTTGATGCAGGCGTACTGTTCGTTGCCCGAGTCGATGCGCGAGCGCTGGCCTTTGTTGCTGGCCGGCTCTTGGGGCTGGAATTTCGGCGCCGAACAAAATTACTATGAATCGGAAGGACGCCAGCATGGGATAAGACATCTCGGCTATGTGCGCGAGGCCGATCTGCCACTCCTTTACAACGGCGCGCGCGCATTGATCTATCCGTCAATGTACGAGGGCTTTGGTCTGCCGCCATTGGAAATGCTTGCCTGCGGCGGCGCGGTGCTGGCGTCGAACCTCGAGCCGATCATCGAGGTGATCGGAGCACAAGGACACCTCGTGGCGCCCGAAGACTTCGACGGTTGGCGCAACGCGCTTGCGCGCGTCGTCACCGAGGACGACTGGTGGCTGCAACTTCGCCAGGGCGCCGAGGCGACGGCGCGCGCCTACTCCTGGCAACACGCAGCGGCACAGACGCTGGACGTGTATCGCCGAGTCCTCCACGTCGGGCCCTCGGCAACGATCGAACAGCGGAGGCTGGCTGCATGAGTGAACCCCGCGTGCGGGTCCTTGTCGTCCACATGGCTCCCCTCGAACAACTTGGGGGCGCGGAGCTTTCGCTACAGCATCATGTCCGACACGCGCCGGCTGAGGTCGCTGTCGAGGTCATTCAACCGCATCAGAAAGCCGATCTTACCAGGTTCGATGCGGTTGTTCTCGGAAATTTGCGGCCACCCGGCGGGGTCGGCGAGAACCGCGAATGTGAGTTTGCCGAACAGTGGCTTTGGCGGCTGGGACAGTATGACGGCTTCGTCCACCATATCGAGTACGATGCGCACCCATGCGGCCATCGCGACGCGCGCTGCGTGGAATGCCCGCTCATTCGCAAACGCGCTTGTGATTGCTCGCCACGAATTCCGGAGGCGTTCGAGCGGCTGTTCAATCGCTGCGACGCGGTTCAGTTCGTCTCGCCCGGACAGCAACAAGTAATCAATGCGATTATTCGTGTCACCTGCGAGCAAGTGGTCATCGCGACGCCGATCGATTTGACCCCCTTCCAGAACCGCATCCCCTGGCATGAACGCCGGAAGGAGGCCCTCATCGTGGGCGACGCCATTCGCGTCGCCGACACGGCCGAGACGCTTGCGACCGCGCATGGATATCGTCCAGTGCGTTTCCCATATCTGTCGATTCCCTATGCAAAGATGCCCGACCTGCTCAATGAATATCAGGCCGTGGTCGTCGATCCGGTCATGTACCATTCCAACCCGCGGATCGTCGTCGAGGCGATGGCGTGTGGTTGCAAGGTGCTGACTGGACCGCGCGTGGGAACGATGAGCTGGGACGATCCCATCAAAGCCGTGCTGGAGGCAAACGAGCGATTCTGGAGTTTCCTGCTGAGCCGAATCTCGGTCATCGGATGTGGCATTTAAGGGTCTGGCAGTTCTCAAGCGAGCAGCTCGACACACCAGGCCAGCCCGAGAAATGGGGGTAAGAATTTTGGCTTGTTGCTTCATCACTTCGAGGTAAAGTCGTAATCGCTTTGCCAACGTGCTTCTTGGCCCCCCCGTCGGCTTTGTCTTTGTGCGGCACTATGGGGGGGGTTGAAGGGGCCGAGCCAACCGACATTTGACGTTCAGTGAACAAACACTCCACAAACTATTCAAATGCATACCCCTTGAAAGAAATTAGGAATTAGGATAGAACACAATTGAAGATCACCTCGTAGGCAGTTGTAGAATCCCGTTTTCGTATGTGGTGCCCGTCTCTAGCTGCGCGGTTTGGTCCAATCCGCATTGCAGAGAAGCTCGAACGAGGGATTAAGTCGCGCTTCTTACATGGTTGTGCCTCCACACAACTAGAGAAGTGGTTCCCATGTTATCGTTCATATCTCGCCCTGGTCGTTTGCGGAGAAGGTCATGTTGAAAAACGCGAATCGGCGCGCATTTACGTTGATCGAGTTGCTGGTGGTGATCGCCATCATCGGAATATTGATCGCAATTTTGGTTCCGGCCGTGACAAAAGTGCGCCAATCCGCCGCTCAGATACAGTGCGCCAATAATCTCAAGCAAATGGGTTTGGCGGTACACAGTTACCACGACTATACCAAGGCGCTGCCCCCCGGCCGAATCAACTACGATGGCGGAGCGACTTGGTGCATTCTCATCCTGCCGTTTATGAGCCAGCAGCCGTTATACGAACAATGGGATCTCGCCAAATCCTATTGGGAGCAGCCAGCGAGCGTTAGAGAAACGAGGCTGCCCATCTACTTCTGTCCGGCGCGCCGCTCCCCAAACGACGACACGCTGAGCCAGAGGGATTTCCCGGACGCTAAATGGACGTCCTGGGCTTGGACGGCTGATCCTCCCATCACCCTTATCACGGCGTCTCCAGGATTCCGAGGCTCGCTGGGCGACTATGCTGGTTGTGATAGCGATGGCTTGAATCAGGGTGTCCGTCCTTATAACACGCAAAATGCGAACGGCGCGATAATTCTGGCCAATTTCACCAACCTGCCAGGCGGACCTCCTTACCGAGTCAAGACGTGGCATTCGCAACTCAATTTAACCAATATCCCCGATGGAATCAGCAACACCTTCTTGATCGGCGAAAAGCATGTCAAGGCCGGACCGTTCGGTACCACCCAAGGCGATGGGTCGATCTACAACGGCGATCCGGGCAACCAAAACATGGCGCGCGCCGCGGGCCCGAGCAACACTCTGGCGGTCAATGCCACCGACAACTTCAACAATCAATTCGGCAGCAATCACAAAGGCTTCTGCCAGTTCGTTTTCTGTGACGGGGCCGTCCGAGCCGTGCGGGTCACCATCGACTCCACCATTCTCGGCTATCTCGCGGGACGCGACGACGGGGCGGTCGTATCGCCGGATTTTTGATCGACCCTCGGCCGCTTGCAGATGGGCGTTCGGAATTGCGCGCAGCAATATCGAGCCGCCCTTCCCCCATTCATTCACTTCTCGACAACCAGGTTCAACTTGTTCCTCCCGCTCAACACGGTGAACTCCAGTCCTGATGTATCGTGGCTCAGGTATTTCCGATGCAAAGGCGGCCAGTTCGGCGGTGGCTTGTTCACATTGTGCGGAGGCGTCGGCATGATGGCCACACGGTACTTGCCTTCCGGCGCGCCATCGGCCTCGCCAAGCGTGCCCATGTGAAAGCTGCCATCCGCCTGAATCATGCCGCGCGGGTTGCCCTGGTCCTTCTTCGGTTCCATCGCATTGAAGATGATCTGCCCCTCGCCCGGCATCGGCGTGCCGTCCGCGTACGTGATCGTTCCCGATACCGGATGCATCTTCGGGCCGCAACCGGCCTGAATGAACAACGCAATCGTTCCCGCTATCAAGAATAATCTGCTACTGATCGACCTGCGGTTGAAGTGCATTTTGTCGCTCATCATGCGCCGGGCAGCGCGACTCGAAAGAATGATGTTTGCTGATGGGGTTAATATAGCAGGCGCCTGGCCGTTGCCTACTTGCTCAGTGCCGATTCGAGCCACACACCGCGTGGACGCCCCCGCATCCTCTCCGCCTGGGAATAAGGTTTAATACAACCCTGCGATGACACCGCCGTGTTCGACGAGGCGGCGCGGCCGTTGCAGATGATCGCGATACTCGGTCGCCTGGTCGATGCCGAGGGCGTGATACAGCGTGGCCAGGAGATCATACGGATGCACGGGCTGACGTTCGGGGTAAGCGCCGTGGCGATCCGAGGCGCCGTGAACGCGGCCGCCGGGGATGCCGCCCCCCGCCAGGAGACAGGTGTAGCACGAGGGCCAATGGTCGCGGCCGCCGGGGCCGACGTTGTTGGTCGTCGGGGCGCCAATGCGCGGGCTGCGGCCGAACTCACCGATGGCGACCACGAGCGTGGTGTCCAACAGGCCGCGCGCCGCCAGATCTTCGAGCAAGGCGGCGAGAGCGCGATCGAAGACCGGGCAACGCCAGTCGCGCAGCATCGGGAAATTGTTGCGATGCGTGTCCCACGAGCCGTCCGGGCCGGCAACGGGTTCGGTGTCCGAGCCGGCGGGCCAGTTGACCTGCACGAACCGGCTGCCGCGCTCGATCAGCCGGCGGGCCAGCAGACAGCTTTGGCCGAACTTGGTCAGGCCATACGATTCGCGCAGGTGCGGCGTCTCGCCGTCGAGTCGAAAGGCACGGGCGGCGCGGGCCGATTCGATCAAGGAGAATGCCTGTTGATAGTAGCCGTCGAAATCGGTTGTGTTGTTCGACGTGCCTCTTGAAAGTTGCGTGCGCAAGTCGATCCGCGCTTGCAGTCGGCCGAGCGTGACATCGCTCGGCAAGGTCAGGCTTTCAAGGCGCAGCGGCTGCGTCGGATCGTCATACATCTGGAAGGGATTGTAGGCGCCGCCGAGAATGCCCGCGTATTGCCCGACGCCGGTGACGCTCCCCTCGCGCACGGGACCACCCAGGGCGACGTAGCTCATCGCGCCTTGCTCGGCAGGACGAAAACGCGCTACCAGCGCGCCGGCCGACGGCAGGTCCTCGCGCGACGGCGGCACCGATAACCCCGTCGGCGTGAAATTGCTCGGATCGTACCCCGTCATCAGCATGTAGATCGCCGCACCGTG
This sequence comes from Planctomycetia bacterium, assembly GCA_005799265.1. Classification (GTDB taxonomy): domain Bacteria; phylum Planctomycetota; class Planctomycetia; order Gemmatales; family Gemmataceae; genus SIAQ01. The sequence continues at coordinate 8,312 of SYHD01000036.1, forward strand.
GTTGGTCAGCCCGCGCGGCTTCACGCCGATCGAGCGGATCAACGTGAAGCGATGCGCCTGATGTGACAGCCGCGGCAATACTTCGCCGAGCATCAGGCCCGGCGCCGTGGTGGCGATCGGCGCGAATTCGCCGCGGTATTCGACGGGTGCGTCGGGCTTCGGATCCCACAGATCGATATGGCTCGGCGAGCCTTGCAGGTAGAGAAAAATCAACGATTGGGCGCGCCCGAAACCGCCGCCGCGATTTTGCGGACCTTGAGCGCGCACGCGCGCTTCCTGCCGCAACACGTCGGGCAGCGAAAGCCCCATGAGCCCGATGCCGCCCACGGTCAACAGTTCACGGCGCGAAAGCTGCACGTTGGCTTGAATCGACAGCACGATGACTCCCTTCGCAAAGTGAGCCCAGGATATGCGCAGTGCGCCTCACGCGTGAAGCGCGCCGACGTCGTTCTCCAGTAGCAGACTACCGTACTTTGCGTCGTAAGCCAAGCTGATTGAAGAAAATTGGCAGGGCTCACTTACCGTAGACCTCGCGCTCCGCGTGAGGAATTCCCGTCACGCGGAGCGTGACGTCTACGGTGCCCGCCGCGCGTCGTGCATTTTTGAAGTGGCTAATAGCGCATGCCAGTCGAGAGCAGAACGCTGATGTCCTGCACGTCGCTGCTGCGCTGTAGGACATCGGACCAGGTGTAGCTCCATTCAAAGCGCACGCCCATGTGGAACATGACATTGCGCCACGGGCATTCGAATTTGCTATGACCGCCGACGTAAATACCGCCGGCGACGTCCTTGATGCCGCGCGTTTCGTTTAGGGTGAGGATAAGCGAACCGTAGCGTCCGCCCAGGTCGTAGCCGACGCGCCATTTGCGGCCCTCGTAATCGGCGGGCTTCCAGGGATAGAATTCCTGGCCGACGCCGAGGCCCGCCATGGTGCGATTGGCACTCTGCACCGTGACGCCGGGCACGCCATCGGCGCCGAAAACCTGCTTGTCCCCCGCGCGGAAAATCGTGACGGGGAACTGCGTATCTCTCTTGGAAGACCATTGGTTGGTGTTGATGATGTGCGCGTCGACGACCCAGGCACGCGTCTGCGGCTCATTGTAGAATAGAGCGCGGCCGCCGCCGCCGATGGACCAGCCGGTGGTCAGCTCGCGGCTCAGCGTCATGCTGCCGAAGGGAGTGGTCGGTCCAGCGAACACGTACAGCTCGGTTGAGAGCGGCGTAATCCGTCCGTGCTTGCCCTCGCAGCAATCGCGCCTGTAGGTGATCCAGTCGGAAAGCCCGCTCGGATGGGCGGTGAACGCTTCAATGGGCGGGTCGGGCAGGCCGTTAGTTGAAAGGGGTGATGGAGGCGGATACGCAGCGTGATTCGCGGGCTGTTGCGCGTGCGCGCTGGAAACGGACAGCCACGCTGCCAGGACGATCATGCCGAGCCATCGTTTCATCTTCATGGACTTCCTTCGCCGAAATGAAGACCGCCGACCGCCCGGATCACGGTTCGCAGGTAATCTTCTGATTCATCGGCAGGAAGATGGGTCGAGCTTGACAGAAAGACCGCGTTCATGGGCTGTAATGATTGTGAGGCTTATGCCACATCTAACCAGCGGTTTGATTGGGAAGGCTGCGAACGCGCCGTAAGGCGAGCGGCAGGAGTTACTATACCAACCCGAAGCGTTAGCGAGGGCCACTGCATCCCTCGCTAACGCTTCGGGTTGGTATACTATTTTCTGCCGCTCGCCTAAACGGCGGGCTTGATGGCTCGCCTAGATTCGCGCAACCTTTTCGCTGAGAAGCTTGGTGCGCAAGATCCGCTTTTGCAGGGCTTCTTGCAGTTGATTCAGCTGGGAGACGACCTCGTCGAATCGCAAAATTTGGTCACCAAGATTGTGGCTCGGATCGTCGGGGGTCAACAAGCATATCGACAGCTCCCGGATTGCCTCGCCTACCTCTTGTTGCAGGAAGTCTAGCATGGCCTGGCTGCTGGTGTCAGCGTCCACGGCCAGGCGATGCAGATTGTGCAGCAGCTTGCCGTGGATGTTGGGATCGATAGGGCGCGCCGAATCAAGCGATGAGGTAGCTGGCGCAATGCTGGGCGCAGGCGGCTCCGGCGCTTCGACGACCTCCTGTTGCTGATCGGCCAGCTCCGCCTGCGCGGCTTCGAAGGCGATTCGGCACTTCTTCCACTGTGGCCGAATTTCGAGAGAGCTGCGGTAGTGCGCGGCCGCCTGCTGGACTTGTCCCTTCTCCATGAGGATATTGCCCAGATTGTAGTGGGCATCGTACATGCGCGGATTGAGGCGCACGGCCTCGCGGTAGGCGCTGATCGCCATGTCCAGCTTGCCGAGTTGCTTGTAAGCGAGTCCGAGATTGTAATAATTTTCGCCGCGCGAGGAGCCGATCTGAATGCCGCGCTGCAAGATGGCCAGCGCGAGGTCGTATTCTTCGAGGCGATTGTAGGCGGCGCCGAGATTGATGTAGGCGCCGGTGCGCTTCGGATCGAGCTTGATCACTTCCTTGAAATGGTAGATCGCGCCGTGCAAATCACCCAGCAGGAAACACGCGGTGGCCATGCCGAAATGGATCTCCGGATTGTCGCTGCGATAGCCCAGCGCCTGCTGGTAAAACTGTCGAGCTTCCTGGTACTGACTGCGTGCAAGCGCTTCTTGCGCTTGCTTGCAGATCGTCTCCAGTGAGTCCTTCGCCATGACGTGAACCTCCGGGCGGCGCCGAGAACCGCGCGTCGCGCGCTGGGGAGGAAATACTTATGGAGGAACGTGGTCGCAACCTTCAAGAAATCGGGCACTCATCAGTTTTGTTAATATAGCATGAATCGCGCGGGACGGCCTAGTCTGGATTGCGTGGAATTCGCGAATTCTCCGCTAAACGGACGCGAATTCCGGCACCGGCAATTTGCCCGGCGTTCCGAAGTGACCTAGGCTTGACTTGAAACGCCGCCCGCCCCCTCGACTGTGCGCCGCGTCAATACCTCGTTGGATCACGACGTTCCCCCTACGGAAGGGATCATGCAACCGCATTGCCATTCCTCGCCCCCTATCGAAATGGCGCAGGGGTTCTCCCTGCGCCAGCTCTACGCCTTTGCCCAATGGCAACGTCACGCTAGGCGACAGCGCGACCTGCTGACCGACCTGCAGCGTCAGTTCGCGCACGTACTCGGGTTTTCGCCGCGCCGCGAAGGCGCCGTGGCATTGCTCGGCCCGTTGACGTTGATCGTGGCCGACGATCAACCGCTGGTTCGCGTCATCACGCGCGACGTGCTCGAGGGGTACGGCCATCGCGTCATCTTGGCGGATGGGAGCTTTCGCAACGTGCCGGAGCGTGCGCGGATCGACGCCGTGCTGCTCGACGTACCGATGTTGACCGAATTCCAGACGGCGCGGGTTCGCAAAGCACGGCGTTATTCGCGGCGCATCGTGGTGTGCACGCCGTTGCCGGAGGGAAGCGCGCGTGCGCGTCTTCGCCAAGCCGGGGCGGTCGCGTTTGTCAGCAAACCGTTCCAACCGCTAGAGTTGGCATTGTTGCTTCAGGAAGTGTTGAGCATGTAGTCCGGCGCTTGAGATGTGGGAGCAGAAAGGGAGAAAATACAAAGGGAGCGCGACGCGGTTTCAGCACCGGGTCGCGCTCCCTGTCGGCTTGTCTCGCAAGCTCAGAAAGGCCGATTGTTCAAGCGATTCTGAATCGTGCGTTCCAGCGCGGCAAGTAGCGAGGCGTCGGGCCGGCCGGTGTGCGACCAGATGATGTCGCCTTGTTCGCTCAGGAGGATGATCGTCGGCACGCCTTCGATGCGGAAGCTCTTGCCCAGGTCGAAGGAACCGACGCGGCCCATGAGCTGGCGATACGAGAGCTGCATCGAGGAACAGAACTTGTTGACGGCCTCCGCCTCTTTCTTCTCGTCCTTGCCCGCCTCCAACGCGATCCCAATGACTTCCAGGCCGCGCACGCCGTATTGCTGTTGCAGCCGATTGAGCGTCGGCATACTGTCGCGGCAATAGAAGCAGTACGTGCCCCAGAAATCGAGCAGGACGAGTTTGCCGTTAGCGTGTTTCTTGTATTCCCAGGCCTGTCCCTTGCTGTCCTTGAGAGCGAAGTTCTCGAGGTGATTGCCGACGAGGACGCAGGAGGGCATGCGTGTCGGCCCGGTGTCGAGTTTCGATTCACCATGTGGCCGGTTTGGCAGCTTGTTCGGTATTTGGAGCAGCGGCGGACGGTCCTTGGGCAACTCGCCGATGCCGGGGATGAACGCAGGATCGCTCGGCGGCGCGGGAACGTTCATCGTGGTCGGCAAGTTAGGCTCTGCCGCCGGCTTCTTGCCAAGCCCAAACAACGGTTCGAACAGCCCCGCTTTGGGCGTCGGCTTGGCGGCCTGGCCGCCATTTTTGTCCGCGTCCGCGGGGACGGGGGCAGCGGGCGCCTCGGGCAGAGGCGGCGTGTTGCTGTTGCCCAGGTCCTCGCGGATCATGATCGCCACGCGGGTGTTCGGCGCCGTCGTCAGCACCGTGCCCGCCAGCATTTTTTCGCCATTCTTGGTCCGTGCGATCAGCTGATATGGGGAACCAGGCTTTAGCCCCTGGATGATAAAGTGGCCCGTGCCGTTGGCCGCCACGTCGATCGGCGCTCCGGGCGCCTTCTCCTCCAGATTGACCCAGCGAATGTACGCGTTCGGCACCGGGCGAAAGTTGGCGTCAACGACCGTCCCCGCCAGCGTCGAATCCCCCGTCGAGGTCGGTGCCGTCGTCGTAGGCTTTGGATTGGCGGGAAACGCAGGCAGCGTCGGCAAGTTGCTGTTCAACAGTGGATCGTTGGCGCCGGGGAACTTCACCGGCGCAGGCCCGCCTGGCGCCGGAGCGGGCGACCCGTTCGTGTTCTTTTTGAACAGCGCACAGCCCGTCCCGCTCATGGACAACAGCGTCAAAAGTATCATGCAGGAAATGGCCCGCATGTGACATTCCTCGATTTCTTTCCGCCGGCCCGCTCAACGCGTGCGCAGAGAATCCGGCTTGTCCTCGCATCGACCCGTACAGCCGATTTCTTGAGAAAATTCGCTTCCTTGAGAACCTTCGCAACCTGGCCGCTCTGGGCGAACGTATATCAGATAACACAGGAAGCCAAAGTGAGCGACAGATGGGGCATGCCACCCCCCTCGGCTCCCTATGTTCAAGGATTTCCCCGCTCGGCTTCGAGGTCAATAAAATCCATGCGCCATTCGGGAAAATGGATCAAGATTCGCGGAGCGCGGACGCACAATCTGCACAGCTTATCACTGGATTTGCCGCGCGATCTACTGACCGTCATCACCGGACCCAGCGGCTCGGGCAAAAGCTCGCTCGCTTTCGACACGCTTTTTGCCGAGGGGCGCCGCCGCTTTCTCGATACGCTGCGCGGCGATAAACGCGCGCTGGTCCACGAGCTGCAACGCCCCGACGTCGACGCCATCGACGGCCTGCCCCCCGTCGTCTGCGTCTCTCAGCATACGACGCAAGCTCGGCCGCGCAGCACGCTCGCCACGGTCACCGAGATTCACGATCATCTGCGGCTGCTCTGGTCGCGCTTCGGCACGCCCTTCTGCCCGAACTGCGCTTTGCCGATCCGCAAACAAACGTTCAGTGAGATCGTCGGTACAGTGATGAAGCAGGATGGCCGCAAGATCTTCATTCTCGCGCCGCTGGTGCAAGAGCAGCCGGGCGAACTCAAGGAGCACTTTCAGCACATCCGTACATCCGGCTTTTTGCGTGCGCGCGTCGATGGCGTCTTGATGGAAGTGCGCGACACGCCCAAGCTCGACGCCAAAAAATCGCACACGATCGAACTGATCGTCGATCGCTTAGTCGTGAAGCCGACGATCGAGGAGCGCTTGCGCGAAGCGCTGGCAACGGCAGTCGAGCATTCGGGCGGGCGCGTGATCATCACGGACATCGACACCGGCGCTTGGCTCGACGACGTCTACAGCACGAAGTATGCGTGCGTCCGCTGCCAGGCGACCGTGCCCGACCTGGAGCCGCGCGACTTCAGCTTCAACAACCCGCACGGCGCCTGCCCACGCTGCACCGGCTACGGCCAGGTCTGGGAGTTCGACCCGAAACTGATCGTGCCCGACCGATCGTGGACGCTGGAGCGCGTACTAGCGCGCGTCGAAGAACTTGCGCCGGAGGGAGCATCTCTCCCGTTTAGCCGCGGGTCGAAGACCCGCGCGGGTCTGCGACCTGCGGCTAAACATGTGGTTGAAGACGAACACGACGCGCCGCTCGTGACCTGGCCCGAGGCCGACTTTCACGCTCTGGTCGAGCACTTGATCGGCATCCTCCGCTCTTGGTCGGCCCTGCTCGGCGACGACGCGGCTTTCCCCGAACTCGCCGGCTTCGTTCCCTGCCCCGAATGCCGCGGCGCGCGCTTGAATCGCGACGCGCGTGCGGTTCGCTTCGCCGACAAACCGCTGCACGAAATTACGGTCATGTCGGTCGATGCTGCCGTCGCGTTCTTCACGCAACTCACCAATGCCAACGACGCCTCACAGCGCGCGCGCGGCATCTTGCTGACGGAGATCGCCCAGCGTTTGTCAGTCCTGCGCGAAGTCGGCCTCGGCTACCTCACGCTCGATCGCCCCGCGCAATCGCTCTCCGGCGGCGAAGCTCAACGCGCGCGCCTGGCAACGCACCTTGGCGGCGGTCTTCTCGGCGTCGGCTATATCCTCGACGAACCGACCATGGGCCTGCACCCGCGCGACACGCAACGTCTGATCGACGCCCTGCGCCGCCTGCAAACGCGCGGCAACACCGTCATCGTCGTCGAACACGACGAGAGCGTTATCCGCCAGGCCGACTGGCTCGTCGATATCGGCCCCGGCGCCGGCAAAAACGGTGGTCGTCTGCTGGCCTGCGGCCCTGTCGCGGAGGTGCTCGCGAATCCCGCATCCGTGACCGCGCGTTTTCTCCCCTCTGCCCCGGTACTCCGGGGGAGAGGGGCCGGAGTTGAGGGGGTGGTTCGTGCAATGACCTCACCTCACTCCGATCGCGGCAAGCTGACTATCCACGGCGCCCGCCACCACAACCTCAAGAACATCACGGCCACGTTCCCGCTCTCCCGATTGACGTGCCTGACCGGCGTTAGCGGTTCGGGCAAAAGCTCACTGGCGCGCGACATCCTCGTACACGCCGCCCGACGCCGACTTGGCCTGCTTGCCCCCACCCCCGGTTTTCACGAGCGCATCGACGGCCTCGAACATCTCGACAAAGTCCTCGAAGTCGATCAGAAGCCGCTCGGTCGCTCGTCGCGTTCCAACCCGGCCACGTACGTCGGCGTCTACGATGAAATCCGTAGCCTGTTTGCAACGACGCGGCTCGCCAAGATCCGCGGCTACAAGGCGAATCGCTTCAGCTTCAACGCCAAAGCGGGCCGTTGCGAGGATTGCCAGGGCCACGGCACGATCCGCATCGAGCAAGCGCTTGATGCCGACTTGCGCGTCATATGCCCGGCTTGCCTGGGAAAGCGTTTCAACGCCGGCACGCTGGAGGTGCGCTACCGCGGCCTGTCAATCGCCGACGTGCTCGAGCTGCCGATCGCCGACGCCCGTGCGTTCTTCGTCAACGTCCCGATGCTGCAAAAAGGGCTGGAAGCGCTCGATGAGGTCGGCCTCGGCTATCTGGCTCTCGGGCAACCCGCGCGCACCTTGTCAGGCGGCGAGGCGCAGCGTGTCAAGCTGGCCGCCGAACTAGGTAAAACGTCTACCGGGAAAACTCTGTACCTCTTCGATGAGCCGACGAGCGGCCTGCATTTCGTCGATGTCGCCCGCTTGATCCGCGTCTTCCGCCGGCTCGTGGCTACAGGCAACACGGTCGTCGTC
>SYHD01000037.1 GCA_005799265.1 Planctomycetia bacterium
CCGTCGCTTGCGCGTCCGGCTAACACGCCATTGCATTTGTGACAGGTCACACAAGCCTGACGCGCAAGCGAAGGAAGATCGCACCGTCCTTCGCTTGCGCGTCAGGCTTGTGTGCTATTGGAATTCTGACTACACCGCTAACGATTCCGTCTCCTTTCAGCATCTTCGCTTTTGCGTTCCCGCACCTCGCTTGATACGATGAATTCGTACCTCCTTTGAACCACGTTTTCAGGATTTCCCGCCATGAATCGCATCCTCGTCGCTTCGTTGCTATTTCTCGCCCCATGGACCAACCTTCACGCGCAAGAGCCGATCCGTTTCGCGCGCTCGCCGGCGCTCTCGCCTGACGCAAAGACGGTTGCCTTCAGCTACCTCGGCGACCTGTGGACTGTCCCTGCGGAAGGCGGCGTGGCGACGCATATCACCATGCACGAGAAGCACGACTTCAACCCCGTCTTCAGCCCCGATGGCAAGTGGATCGCCTTCTCCTCCAATCGGCACGGGCAATACGACGTCTTCGTCATCCCCATCAAGGGCGGCAGGCCCAAACGCCTGACCTTCGACTCCGCGGACGATCATCCGACTTCCTGGACGCCCGACAGCAAGCGCATCCTCTTCATGTCGGGCCGTAATCTGGATTTGCCGGGGCGTGTCGAGTTATACTCGATCTCCCTGGAAGGCGGTCCCGTCAAGCAGGTCAGCGCATTCGAGGGCCGCGATGGCGCGTACTCGCCCAAGGGAGACGTGATCGCCTATATTCGTGGGCCGGGAACCTGGTATCGCAAGGGCTATCACGGCTCCTCCAACGACGACATCTGGATTGCGAAAGCCAACGGCTCGAACAATCGCCGCATCACCACATTCAATGGTCAGGACAATTTCCCGATGTGGTCGCCCGAGGGCCGGCATCTCTACTACGTCAGCGACATCACCGGCGGCCTGGCCAACATCGTCAAGCTGAACATCGAGCAGCAGCTCGCGATCGATCCGCTTGTCGATAATCCCATGGGCGGACCCGAGCATCTCAACGTCCCCGTCACCAAGCACGCCGACGATTTCGTACGCCGGGCGCGCATCAGCGCCAACGGCCAGGCGATCGTCTATGAGTGTGGCTTCGACCTGTGGATTCACGACATCAAGGCAGGCAAGAGCCGCAAGCTGAAGATCGAAGTCAACGCCGACGACAAGACGAATACCGATCAGATCAAGACGTTGACGACGGGCGCGACCGAGTTCGCCTGGTCGCCGGACGAGAAGCACGTCGCGTTCGTCGTCCACGGCGAGATCTTTCTCATGCCGCGCTCCGGCGGCAAGGCGAAACGGCTCACCGATCATCCGGGCTTCGATCACGGCATCGCCTGGGCGCCGGACGGCAAGAAACTCCTCTTCGTCTCGGATCGCAAGGGACACGAGGACATCTATCTGCTCGAATCCGATGATCCCGATCATGCTGACATCGTCAACGCCCATCAATACAAGGTCAAGCAGCTCACCAACACGCCGGAGGCAGAGCTGGGCGTCAGCTTCTCCGCGGACGGAAAACACGTCGTTTTCATTCGCGCCAGCAAGCTCGTCAGCATGAACCTCGACGGCAGCAACGAAAAGCTGCTCGCCGGCGATCGGCAAGTCTTTGATTTCGAATGGTCCCCCGACGGCAAATGGATCGTCTACGCGGGCATGGACGGATCGTTCGCCAGCGAGCTGTTCGTCATCCCGGCCGGCGGCGCGACGGCGCAGGATCCCGCGCGCAACATCACGCGCTTCGCCACCTACAACGGCGGCGTCACCTGGAGCAAGGCGGGGAACAACCTCGCCTTCATCAGCGCACGCAAGGGGAACTCTTTCAGCGCGTACGTCATGGCGCTGCAAAGGCCCGCCGTCAAGGGGACCAAGCAGAGCATGGACATCGACTGGGACGGCATCCATCTGCGCGTCAAGCAGCCGACGGCGATGAACGTCACCGAGTGCGCCATTTCCGGCGACGGCTCGAAGCTCGCCTTTCGCGCCGTCAGCGACGACAGCGACGATCTCTGGCTGGCCAGCAGCGACGGCGGCTCGGTGCAGCGCCTCACCATCGGCAACTTCCGCCCCACGCAAATCATGTGGTCGCGTCTCTTTCCCAGCCAGATCTACTTCCGCGACGGCGCCGGCAACCTCCGCGCCACCGCGATCGGCGTGACCCCCATCGCACCCCCAAACACGGTCAACTTCACCGCCAAGATGACGATTCGCCAGGAAGAGTTGTTCCTGGAAATGTTCGAACAGAGCTGGCGCGCCCTCAATGAGAACTTCTACGACGCCAACTTCCACGGCGCCAATTGGAAGGCACTCCGCGCGAAGTATCGCGCCATCGTCCCGCATTGCGCCATGAAAGAGGATCTTTACACGCTCGTCAGCCTCATGCTCGGCGAACTCAACGCTTCGCATCTGGGCATCACCGGCAACCTCGGCACGCCCGAACAACAGACCGCCGAGCTGGGCCTGATCTTCGACCGCACGCATCCGGGGCCTGATCTGAAAATCGCCGAGATCGTCAAAAGCGGCCCGGCCGATCGCCGCGGGCTCAACCTCAGCGTCGGCGATCGCATCCTGCGCATCGACGGCGTCGATCTCACGCCGTCGGTCAACATCGCGAAGCTCCTCAACGACAAGGTCGGCGAGGTGGTCGTCCTCACCGTTTCATCCGGCGATTTGAGCAACAAACGCCGCATCGAAATTCGCGGCGAGAGCCGGGTCAAAATGAACGATTATCTCTACGAACGCTGGATCGCGAAAAATGCCGAGCGCGTCAGCGAACTGAGCAAGGGCCGGCTCGGCTACATCCACATCCCGAACATGACGGAGCCAGGCCTGGAACGCTTCATTCGCGCCCTCTACTCCGACAACTTCGACAAGGACGGCATCGTGCTCGACGTTCGCTTCAATGGCGGCGGTTTCACCCACGATCAGGTCATCAACTATCTTGCGGGCAAGGAGCACACCATCTTCAGCCATCGCAACGGCGGCTCGGGGCTGGTGCTGCGCTCTTATGATCGCAAGTGGACCAAGCCGCTCACGCTGCTCATCAACAATCGTTCGTACTCGGACGCCGAAATCTTCCCGCACGCCTTCCGGACCTGGGGCCTGGGCAAGCTCGTCGGCCAACCCACCGGCGGCTTCGTCATCGGCACGCGCAACATCACGCTCATCGACGGCTCGACGTTCCGCACGCCGCGCATCGGCGTCTACACCATCAAGGGCGTCAACATGGATAAAGAAGGCGTGAGGCCAGATGTCCTGGTCGAGCCGCACCCCGACGAACTTGCGCGCGGCGTCGACGTGCAGTTGGAACGCGCGGTCGAAGTGCTGCGTGACGACGTGGCCGCGTGGAAGAAAACGCGCCCGCCTGTAGGCGCGGGACAATAGCGAAAGCTGCTTGCAGCTTAGCGCTCGCGTTGCAGCGCCAATGTTCCCGGCGCTGCAACGCGAGCGCTAAGCCGCAAGCGGCCGACAACTATCTTGCATCTCCTTGACGTTCTCCTATAACGCTAAAGAGCGGTGACGGACCACCTCGTTCGCTTACGCTGTCAAACGACTTTTTCCACAGGTGACATCGTGCTGCAGCCGCTAATATTGCAGTATTATCAATTGCTTCCCGAACACTCGACTGATGAGGACTCGCCCGACTGGCCCAGAGAATTTCGGAAATCGCTCGCCAAATTCAAACGCTCTGTCGAAGCCCGCTACAACGACGCGACTCTCGAACGCCTGCTCGGCGCGCAACAGGCCGAAGTCCGTCAGGCTGCCTTGCTCGCCCTCGGCCTGACCGGCTCCATCCGCGTCAACGCCAACGTCGCGCGCTGTCTTCATGACGAGGACCTGACATCCCGATTGCTGGCCGCTGATGCGCTCTGGTCGATCTGGCAGCGCGCCGATGCGCCGCAGAACAATCAGGAGTTGCAGCGCCTCGTGCAAATGATCGCCAATGAGACCAACTCCGACGACATCCTCGCCGGCTTCGAAACGCTTATCCGCAAGGCGCCGCGCTACGCCGAGGCCTATAATCAACGCGCCATCTTCCACTACCACCGCGGTGATTACGCCAAGGCGATCCACGATTGCGAGAAGGCGCTGCGGCTCAATCCGCACCACTTCGGCGCCGCCAGCGGCATGGGCCAATGCTTCATGAAGCAACACAAGCATCGCGCGGCCCTGCGCATCTATCGCCGCGCCAATCGCATCAACCCGAATCTCGACAGCGTGCGCGAGGCGATCCAATCCCTCGAACGCCTGCTCGGCGAAGAAGGCCGCGGCGGCAACCGTGGCGCACGCGGCGAAGGCTGAATGAGTTTGTCCACCGCCTCGATACTGTCAAAGCAATTTGCGCAACCACAAAGAGCGCCGAGATCACCGAGAGAGAAGGAGGCGCTACCTCTGGCTTTCTTTCTGTGATCTCGGCGCTCTCTGTGGTTGCGCAATTCTCACCGGCTCGGTGATGGCTTTTTTGAGTAGGTTCCCTCTGTCAATAGGAACGCCTCCCATGACAAAATTCTTCGTCGGTTGCCTTTTTTCTCTGACCGCCTTAACGGCATTGCTGGCGCCTTGGCGCACCGCCGCGGGTGAAAAGAAAGCCCCGGCCCCATTCGCCGACTTCAAGACGCAGGAGCTTCCCGAAAAACTCTCGGTCGGCTACGCGGTCCTCCTCGTCGACGTCAATGCCGACGGCAAAAAGGACATCGTCGTTGTCGATACGACGCGCGTCATCTGGCTCGAAAATCCCACCTGGAAAGTCCACACCGTCATCCAGGGCATGACCAAGCCCGACAACGTCTGCATCGACGCCCACGACATCGACGGCGACGGCAAGCTCGACTTCGCCCTCGGCGCCGACTGGAAACCCTTCAACACTAGCGCCGGCGGCACCATCCAGTGGCTCAAGCAAGGCAAAAAAGCGGGCGACCCCTGGACGCTGCACTCCATCGACACCGAACCGACCGTCCATCGCATTCGCTTTGCCGACATCGACGGCAACGGCAAACCTGCCCTCATCTCCGTGCCGCTCATGGGCCGCGGTTCGAGCGCGAAGAATAACTGGGTCGATGGCATGCCGTTGCGCGTGACGGCCTATCGCATCCCCAAAGATCCCGTCAACGATCGCTGGCAACCCGAAGTGCTCGACGAGAGCCTGCACGTCTCGCACAACTTCCATCCCATCGACGCGCCGGGCCGCAAAGGCCAGGACGTGCTCGTCGCCAGCTATGAAGGCGTCAATCTCCTCTCGCTGATCGAGGGCAAATGGAAACGCCAGCACATCGGCGCCGGCAATCAAGACAACCCCAAGGGCAAACGCGGCGCCAGCGAGATCAAGATGGGCAAGCTCAAGAACGGCAAGAAGTTCATCGCCACCATCGAACCCTGGCACGGCGATCAGGTCGTCGTTTATTCTGAGCCTGATGCGTCAGCGAAGAACAAGATGTGGGACCGCCACGTCATCGACGAGCAACTGCGCTGGGGCCACGCCGTCGCCTGCGCCGATCTCGACGGCGACGGCAATGACGAACTCATCATCGGCGTCCGCGACAATCCCACCAAGACCGAGAAGTTCACCGAGCGGTGCGGCGTGCGCACCTACAAGGCGCTCGACGACAAGGGCGCGAAATGGCAACGCCAGATCGTCGACAACGGCGGTGTCGCGGTCGAGGATTTGCGCGCGGCCGATCTCAACGGCGACGGCAAGATGGACATCGTCGCCGTCGGCCGGGCAACCAAGAACATTCGCATCTACTGGAATGAGACGAAGTGACGAGCATCCGTTTAGCGCTCGCAGGGAAACGCCAAGTCGCTAGGCGTGACACTGCGAGCGCTGAACGAAGTCCAATGACATTGTTACTTCTTGATCTGAAAATCAAATCGATTCTCCCCCTCCTTGAGCACCATCTGCTTGCCGTCCTTGGTCAACAAATAGCCGACGTCTTCGTGGTAAGCGGCGACACCGATCTGGGCGCCGGCGGGCACGAACGGGATCTCGAAGCTGCCGTCCGCCTTGGTGATCGCGTAATACGGATGGTCGAACACGAACAGCCGGGCCGACATCCACGTGTGTACGTCGCATTGCAACGTGATTGGCAATGGTTGAGCCTTGAATATTCTCTCCGATTCGGTCATCGGCGGCATGTTTTCGTTGAAGGGTTTGTTGAAGACCGGATTCGTGGTGGCGCGTACATTGTGCGACACGGACGCGCTGTTCTTGATGGTAAGCTTCTGCCCCGACGGGACCAATTTGCCGGCGTCGTCGAAGTACGACGGGTTGTAGCCGGAGACACGCGGCAGAAACGCGCAGTGTGGCTGATCGATGACCACGGTGTCGTTGCGATTTTTGTATTTCGCGTGCGTCGGAATATACGTTCCCGCGGGGACCTTGAGATACACCATGACGTTCGCGACCCCCTTGGTCTTCGCATCAACGATCCAGGTCTGATCGATCTTCTCGAGCGGCTTCGCTTTCTCGTTGAGGCAGCATGCCTTGTCCGCGTGGATCATCATGCGCGGGATCAGATTGTCGGGGACCGGCGGATTGCCGTCGTAGGTGACCTTGCCTACCAGGCTGCCCCAGCCCTTGTGCTCGAGCTTTTGCTGGGCCTGAACGGCGCTGAACGAAAGAAGGCCAACCAGCGCGACGGCACCGACAACGATGCGAGACATAGCGAACTCCTGCGAGGAAGGAAAGTGGCGGGTTCCTTCATAATATACAGGCGCAGGGCCCCGAATATCAAGGACTTCGTTTAGCGCTCGCAGTGAACGCGCGGCGGCGTGAACGCCAACGCCAAACGAAAGCGCTTTCGTTACAATGACAATATGGTCCCGTAACAGTTCACCACTCTCCCCTGTACTCAGAGGGAGAGGGGGTGAGGGGTTGGGGCGTCGCGCAACAGTCTGCTCCTCCCCCTCACCCCCGGCCCCTCTCCCCCTGAGTACAGGGGGAGAGGGGAGAGGGATCGCTTAAGTGGTTTATTTTTCGCCGCAAGGATCAGCGCCATGAAATTCCGCCTGCTCACGCCCGGCCCGACTCCCGTCCCCGAAGAGACCCTGCTCGAACTGGCCCGGCCGATGATCTTCCATCGCACGGCCGAGTTCCGCGCCATGCTCGCCGAGGTGCTCGCGGATTTGCAGACGATCTTTTACACGAAGAATCTTGTAATCCCCTTGACCGCCTCAGGAACCGGCGCGCTCGAAGCCGCGCTCGCCAACAGCGTCCCCGCGGGGGGCAAAATCATCTGTTTGATCGCCGGGCGCTTCGGCGAACGCTGGAAGAACATCGCCAAGGCGTTCGGCATCGAATCGGTCAACGTCACCGTCCCCTATGGCGACGCGGTCCAACCCGCTCAGCTCGAAAAGGCGCTCGCCGATCATCCCAACGCGGTCGCCGTCTGCTCGACCTTGAGCGAAACCTCCACCGGTGTCGGGCACGACATCGCGGCCTTCGGCAAGATCGTCGCCAAGACGCCGGCGATATTGCTCGTTGATGCGGTCAGCGGCCTGGGCGCGATGGAGTGCCGCACCGACGATTGGCACATCGATATCAACTGCACGGGTTCACAGAAGGCGCTGATGATGCCGCCGGGCCTGGCGTTTCTCTCGGTCAGTGCCAAGGCGTGGCAGACGATCGACAAGAACGCCAATCCGCGCACGTTCTACTTCGATCTGAAGAAGGCGAAGAAAAACCTGGAAACGAGCGACACGCCGTACACGCCGGCGCACACGATGATCCGGGCGATGCGCGTCAGCCTGAAGAAAATCGTCGCGGTCGGCATCGAAAACATCTGGGCCCGCCAGAAGCGCTACGCCGAGGCCGCCCGCGCCGGTTTCATGGCACTCGGTCTGGAACTGTTTCCGAAGCAGCCGAACACGGCGCTGACGGTCGTCAAGATGCCGGCGAACATCGATTCGACGGCGCTGTTGAACAAACTTGAAAAGCAGTACGGCCTCAAGCTCGCCAATGGCCAGGACGACCTCAAAGGCAAGATCCTTCGCCTGGCGCACATGGGTTACATCGATCAGTTCGATATCTTGGCAGCGATCGCCGGCGTCGAGTTGGTGCTCGCCGAGATGGGCCATCCCGTCGAGATGGGCAAGGGGTTGGCGGCGGCGCAGCGAGTGTTTGCACAGAAGTAGCGGCGTTTTTGTTTCGCGCTCGCATGGCGCCGCGCGAGCGCTAAACGAAGACAAGGATCACATCATGCCACGCATCTTCATCAGCGATAAGCTCGAAGCCGGCGGCATCGACCTGCTCAAAGCTTCGGGCCTCGATATTGACAACCGCAACGGCCTGAAGGACGCCGCGCTTCAGGAGGCGCTGCAGGCCGCCGATGGCATGATCGTCCGCAGCGGCACGCGCGTCACGGCGCAACTACTCGACAACCCCGGCAAGCTGCGCGCCATCGTGCGCGCCGGCGTCGGCGTCGACAACATCGACGTCGCGGCGGCAACGCGCAAGGGCATCGTCGTCATGAACACGCCGGGGGGCAACACCGTTAGCACCGCCGAGCACACGATCACGCTCCTGATGGCCCTCGCACGCCACATCCCCGCCGCCGACGCCAGCATGCGCGCCGGCAAATGGGAACGCGCCAAGCTCGTCGGCACCCAACTCGCCGGCAAAACGCTCGGTGTCGTTGGCCTGGGCCGAGTCGGACGCGAAGTGGCGCGGCGCGCCACCGGACTCGACATGAAAGTCATCGGCTTCGATCCGTTTTTCTCGCCAGACTTCGCTGGCAAGCTTGGCATCGAGACCGCCGTCGATCTCAACGGTTTGTTGCCGCGCGTCGATTTTCTCACCGTACACACGTCGCTCTCGCCGGAGACGACAAACCTCATCGGCGCCGCTCAGATCGCCCGGATGAAGAAGGGCACGCGTCTGTTGAACTGTGCGCGCGGCGGCATCATCAACGAGGCCGCGCTGGTAGACGCGCTGAAATCGGGCCATCTCGCCGGAGCCGCGATGGACGTCTTTGTCGAGGAGCCGCCGCCGCCCGATCATCCGCTCTTGAAGCTGGCGAACGTCGTCCTGACGCCGCATCTGGGCGCATCGACGACCGAGGCTCAGGAGACCGTCGCTCTCGAAGCCGCTCAGCTCTTGATCGACTACCTCACGAAAGGCGCGGTGCAATACGCCGTCAACATGGCCGCCGTCGATCGCGCGGAGTTGGAGGAAGTCAAGCTCTACGTGGACATGGCGCGCCGGCTTGGCCTTTTGCAAGCGCAGATGGCGCACGGCTCGATCAAGCGCGCCCAGCTCACCTATCGCGGCGAGGTGGCGCGGCGCAGCACCAAGCTCATCACCGGCGCCTTCACCGCTGGCCTGCTCGAAACCAAGCTCGCCCAGAACGTCAACATCGTCAACGCCGAGTTGATCGCCCACGAACGCGGCATCGACATCGTCACGCAGAACGTCGGCAAAAAGGGCGACTTCAGCACGTTGATTCAAACTGAGGTCACGACCGACAAGAAAACCTACACCGCCTCCGGCACGCTCTTCGGCCAACAGTTCCTGCGTCTGGTGCAGCTCGGGCCCTATCATCTCGACGCTTACATGGACGGCATCATGCTGCTGTTCACGCATCGCGATGTGCCGGGCCTGATCGGCTTCATCGGCACGATCTTCGGCAAGCACAACGTCAACATCGCGCAGATGACGGTCGGCCGGCAACTCCCCGGCGGTGAGGCGATCGCCGTCTTGAATCTCGACCACGAGCCGCCGCTCGCCGCCCTCGACGAGGTGCGGGCCCATCCGAAAATTACGAGCCTGAGCGTGGTGAAGCTGCCGCCGGCCGGAGAGATGCCGCCGTGGTTTGGCTAGGGGGAGTGGGGGAACCGCCGCAACACGCTCAGAAATCTCCGCCGACGAGATCACTACCTGCACGCGTGCCCAGCGCCCGCCAAATCGCCGGGCTAATCGAATTGTTGACGGACCGAGCCGAGCCATCCATCAAGAGGACATTCACCGTGCCGCTGTGGTAGCTGCGCGCGGTGATGGCGGCGTAGGTCGGCGCTGTAGCGCTGTTGCCTTCTTGGCGGGAGCTATAGTCGATGTCGAACGTGTTGCCGCCGCTAGTGAACGGCACGACGGTGTTTGGCGTGAAGACAGTCGTGAAGCCGCTGTGATGCACCCGGCCATCGGGCCATTCGGTGTGCCCGGTGTTGTCATTCAGATTGGGACCGAGTTTGTTCTGTCCACCCGCGGCCATGCCGGCGAGCGCGGCAGGCGAGGCGGGGGGCGTCGCGCCGGGGTCGGCGGTGTTGCGGACATACGGCGTGAAGCCCTTGACCTCGGCGGCACCGAGCGTGTTGCTCAAGCCGTCGAGTATATTGGCAGGTCGGGTCGCGAGATTCGGCTTGAACACGCCGTCGCCCCCGTTGCCCGTGGTCGGATCGTAGACGAACCAGGTGCCGAAGTTGAACGCATAGGTATGCGGATAGACGTAGGGCAACCCGCCGTTGGTCCGCGCCCGGTCATGCTGATCGACCGGGCAGCGGAAGACTGGGATCCGCGTCTGCGGCACTCCGCTGGCGAGCTGCTGGTCCCACGGCGATTCCAGCATTACCAGGACGCCGGCGTTGCCCTGCTCGATGAAGGGCAGGATGCGGCCATGCACGGACCACGAACCATTGTTGGTGCCAAAAGTCGTACCGACGGGCGCGTACATACTAACGGGATACTCCTTGTGGAACGCCTCGTAATTGTGCAGAGCGATGCCGATCTGCTTCAGATTATTGGTGCACTGCATTCGCGCCGCGGCCACACGCACTCTATGCACCGCGGGCACCAGGATCGCGATCAGTATCGCGATGATGGCGATGACGACCAAAATCTCGATCAACGTGAAGGCACGTCGGCGCATGGCTCCCTCGCTTCAGAGTAACAGGACGAGCAGACATGGCAAAGCGCATGCCAACCGAGAAATGACATAAGTCGGGCAATTTCCAGCGTTCGAGATGCCGTGATGGTGAATTGTTCGTCAGCGCCGGCTACAGCGTATTCAGTAATTCTGCAAGTGCAGTAAGGATCTGATCCCGTTCCGCCATGGCGCCAATCCCGATATCATCGCACGCCAGATTTTTCGCGATCGGCTCCACGATACGCAGCGTATCGCCGATGTCGGCCGCGATCTGATCGAGATGGCGCGTCGTCGCCGGATGCTCCCACATCAGCGTGTTCATCGCGGGCACGAGTACGACCGGCCTGGCGTGGTCCCAGGCGCGATAGACGCACGTCAAGCAGTTGTCGGCGATGCCCAGCGCGAACTTCGCCATCGTGTTGGCGTCCAGCGGCGCAATGAGGAACACGTTCGCCCAGCGGCGCAGCTCGATGTGCAACACCGGATCACCGCGGCGGTAACGCTCGTGGGCCCATTCGTCCTCGTCGAGGATTATCACGTCGGGGTTGCGTTTTCCATCCTTCGCTTCAATCGCGTGAACATCGAAAAAGTAACAGGCAGTCTTGGTCGCGACGATCTTGACGTTGAACCCGGCCTGGCGCAGGTCAAGGTAGAGCTGCGGCGTATAGATGGCCGCGACGGAGCCGGTGACGCCCAGGAGAATGTTAGCCATGTTTCGGCTCCAATACGTCAAGCAATGAGCACGGGAGTCTAGCTCGTGTCACTTTGTTGTACCCGTTCTCGTTGCCGAGGAACGCCCATTCCGATGCGCCGTCGAGCGTGTTGGCGACCATCCAGTCGGCCTTGGATTGCTGCCGTGATTTTTCTGCAATCGCGAGCAAATCGGCTTCCGAAACGCCGACTTCGAGTTTGAACTTGACGAGCGTGCCGTGAAAGCTCCAGTCGGCGCGAATCTTGTCGATAAGCTTCGGCGCCCGCACCAGACGCAGCCACAGTTCCGCCTCGTCGCTCTTGACCTTGCCCGCGGAGCGATCGAACAACATTGGCAAATCGCGTTCGTCGCGCCAGGTGAGATCATTATCGAAGTGCGTCGTCGCTGCGGGGGCGAAGATCCCGGCCGCGCAGTAATCGCTGACGGCGGCGCAGTGGACGATCGCGTCATGTGTGCCGACGTGCTCGCGCATCAGCGCTTCGAGGTCCTCAAACGTGCGATAGGGAAGACAACGTAGGCGGTCCAACTCTTCGATGCCATCGAGATGCGACGTGAGCAGCGTGACAGTGTGGCCGCGTCGATGCGCTTCGAGGGCGATCGCCGCGCCGGTGCGTCCCGTGAAGATGTTGGTGATGGCGCGCACGCGATCGATCATGGCGAGCGTGTTGCCAGCGGTGACGAGGATGCGCATGTTGCATTTCTCCCCTCTCCCTCAGGGAGAGGGGCCGGGGGTGAGGGCCGAGCATTCAGGAACTTTGCGCCTCATCCTGTTTCACAAGCGCCAGGCCCATTTTTCGCAGTTCACAGTTCTGCCAGATCGCTTCGAGAACCGCCTCAAAGTCATCATACACGTCGGTATTCCAAAATCGCACGATCTTGATGCCAGCCGCCTCGATTGTTGCTTGCCTGCGCGCGTCATGTGTTTCCTTGCCGAGATGCGTTTCGCCGTCGATTTCAAGCCCAAGCATCAATTCGTGACAGTAGAAATCGAGGATGTAACCACCAACCGGAAATTGCCGCCGAAACTTGAGTTTGTCGAATCGACGGCCACGCAGCGCCGCCCAGAGGATTTTCTCTGCCGGGGTAAGCTCACGGCGAAGCGAGCGTGCACGTTTGGTCTGCCAGGGTTCTTGATTCACGAATTGCCTTTCTCCCCTCTCCCAGAGGGAGAGGGGGGAAATGCCTACTTCTGCAGGGGGACGCTTCCATCCAGATAGCGCCAGTCCTTCAAGAACCGCAGCAGATCCGCCATCTCCTGCACGTTGATGTTCTTCTCCAGCCCCTCCGGCATCAGCGAAATGCCCGTCGACGCGATCTCGTCGATGTCTTTGCGCAGCACCGCGTCCGTCTGATTCTCGGCGCGCTTGATCGTGATGCTCGACGCCGTCTCGACCGACAGCATGCCCGTCAAGATGCGGCCGTCCTTCGTCGCCACCACGTAGTTGACGTAGTTGGCGTCGATGGCGGCGTTCGGCACGAGGATGTCGTTCAGCATGGCCGACAGCGTCTTGGTGCGCGTGTCCGCGATATCGGGCCCGACATCGACGCCGACGCCGGCGACGCGATGGCAGGTCGCGCAGTTTTTCTGAAAAATCGCCCGGCCGTTCTTGGCGTCGCCTTTCAGCGTCAGCGCGGCCTGATATTCAGCCAGCACCTTGGCGCGGTCGGCGGGCAGGTTGTCGGCGAGCAGCTTCTTGGCGCGGGCCTTGATCGAGCCATTGGCGTGGTTCAGCAGTTGCTTGGTGCGCAAGGGATCGAGCTCGCTGGCCTTCATGCGATTGGCTTCGATCTCATCGAGCAGCACCTCGACGCGCCCCGGCTGCCGCAGCATCGCCTCCAAGATCTCGCGCCGCACGCCCGGCGCCGCGCTGGGCCAGAGCTTCATCAAGAGCGCCGGCACTTCCTTGTCCTGCTGCGAGGCGAGAGCGCGCAACGCGGCAATGCGCAATTCGACGGAGCTTTCTTCGGTGGCGAGCGGGACGAGCGATGGTTTGGCGGTGGTCCAAGGGGCGTGGGCAAGAATGCGCAAGTTCAAGAGTCGGTCCGGAGTTTTCTGAGTTGGATCGCGTGCTAGCTTGGCCGCGTCCGAAATGAGGGTGCTGATCGTGGCCGCGTACTCCTTGCGGGCGGATTCAGGTACTCGATCGGCCGCTGTGACGATGGTGACGCCTCGTCTTTCCAAGCCTCTGGCAAGACCGGCGAAGCCTGCCCAGGTCGCCGAGTTTCGTGGCCGCTTTGCCAAGAGGTTGACTACTTCCAGCAGGGATTCAGGCTCGTTTCGCGTGGCGAGCATGGCGGCGAGTTCATTTAGCATCGCTGCATGACCTGGCGCCTTCGTGTCCCACGTGGACATCATGCGCACGGTCGAAAGCGTGTGTTCCGGTAGGGCACTCTGAATCGCCAGCCGTTTCCACAGGTCGAGATCGACGTCGTAGGAAGTCGTTGCAACCAGGCAGGTCGCCACATCCTTGAATTCCCGGTGTACGAAGTTCTTGCCTTCCAGTCCTCCCATGGTCAAGGCAAGCTGGTAGCGGACTCGGTAATCACGATGATTGTGATGTCGCATGAGCGCATTCAATGGCAGCTTGTTATTCCCAAGATTCGGTTCCGCCAACCGAATGGCACATTCGATCACGTGAGGATCTGGATTCCTCAGCATCCGAAACAGGTCTTCTTCGTCAATCGCTTTCTGTCGGTCAAGCAGCCATGCCGCGAGAATCTGCGCGTGTGGTTTTTCAGATTCATGAAGCAGTTTCTTGAGTGGTCCGATCATCGCCTTGTCGTTTTTCTCCAACAACAGCCGCTGGGCCGTCTGGCGATGCCACGGCTCCGCATGCTCCAGCGTCATGACCAGGTCGGCGAGCGATGCTTTTCCCAGGGACGGCCGTCCCTGGGCTTTGGGCTGTTGATAGTCCTTCGGCACGATGCGCCAGATGCGGCCCTTGTCTTTGCCGGCCCAGAGGTCGGGGCGGTTCTTCAACTCCGGCGGCATGAAGTCGGGATGCTCGATCACCGCGCGGTACATGTCGGCCACGTACAGCGCTCCCTCGGGGCCGTGCGTCAGGAACACGGGGCGGAACCAGTCGTCGGTGGTGGCGAGGAACTCGACCCCCTTCTTGTACGGCTTCGCTTCGAAGGTCGCGCCCTTGGGCGTGAGGATTTCCATGTGGACGAGGTTGCCGGTGGGTTCGCAGGTGAAGGCGGCGCCGTTGTAGACAATACCTCGCTCACGCCTCGGGTTGGTATCGAGCAATTTGCCATGGTAGATGAAGACGCCGCACGCCGCGGTGAAGCGGCCTTCGTGCAGGCTCGACGTCGTCCAGTTTTTCGAGAGGGGATAGACCTTGCCGCCGGAGGAGAGGGGGCCGTCTTCGAGAATCGAGATGTCCTCGACGAGGGCAGGGGCGGCCAAATAGGGATTTCTCTTGATGTAGCGATTCTCCATGACGACGTGGCGGAGATGATGGCGGTTGTCGCAGATGAAGCGATTGCCCCAGGCGTCGAAGGTGTTGCCGTATTGGCCGGGGCCGGTGATCGCTTCGTATTTGGACAGGTTGATCGGATCGAAGCGGAAGTCCATGCCGGAGAGATCGACGATGGGCCACTCTCTTTGCGCGTTGCTTGCCGACGTCGCCTTGCCGCCGCGCAGGCCGTTGGCGCAGTAGATCCAACCGTCGAGGCCCATGATCGGATGGCTGACGCGCAATTGCGGGTTTTGCTCGGCGAAACCGACGTATAAGACATCTTCCTTATCCACCTTGCCGTCGCCATCGGTATCGCGCAGGTGCGTGATCTTCGGCGCCATGGTCACAATGGCGCCGTCCTTCCAGAGCAACAAGCCATTCGCGAAGAGCAGATTGTCGGCCCAGATCGTCGACGTCTCGAAGAAGCCGTCACCGTCCTTGTCCTCTAAAACGCGGATGCGGCCCGCGGGTTTTTCGCCTTTGCCGGGGCCGTGGGGGTAGTCGCGCATCTCGATGACCCAGAGACGGCCGTCGGGATCGAACTGCATCGCGACGGGACTCTCGATCTGCGGCTCACAAGCGACGAGTTCGATGCGTAGGCCGTCGTCGAGCTTGAAGAGCTTTTGCGCGTCTTGTGGGGAAAGCGGTTTGCCGGGGCCGCTGCCTTTTTGCGGGAGTTGCGGCGGTTGGGCGCTCGCGGTGATGACGATGATTGAAAGGGCGATGGGGATGATGACGCGGCGCATGGGTGTCTCCCGTTTGGCCGCATTCGTTTAGCGCTCGTGATGAAGTGCCGGTATGGTGGCGCTTCGACGCGAGCGCTAAACGGCACGCAGCTAAAGGATGATCTTATTGATCGGATATTCGACGATGCCGCGCGCCCCTTCCGCATAAAGCTGCGGCATGATGTGGCGGACGATGTCTTCGTCGATGATGATCTCCATCGCGAGCCAGTCGGAGTCCGCGAGCGGCGACAGCGTCGGGCTGTTGAGGGCGGTGCGCGGGTGCGCTTTCAGGAAGGCGAGCACCTTTTCCTTGTCGGTCGTGCGCGTGTTGAACTTCAGACCGACCATGCCCTCGGCGGCCATCGCGCCTTTGAGCATCAGGATGATGTCGTCCATCTTCTGCTTTTTCCACGGATCGGCAGCCGCCTTGTCGTTGGCGATAAAGCGCGTCGTGCTCGTCAGCAGCTCGGCGACGATGCGCAGGTTATTCGCCTTGAGCGAGCTGCCCGTCTCCGTCACATCGACGATCGCGTCGGCGAAGCGCGGCGGTTTCACCTCCGTGGCGCCCCAGCTGAACTCGACCTGGGCCGTGACGCCATGCTCCTTCAGAAAGCGATTCGTCACGCCGACTAGCTCCGTGGCGATGCGTTTGCCTTGCAGGTCCTTGACCGTCTTGATCGACGAATCGTTCGGCACCGCCAGCACCCAGCGCACGGGGCGTCGGCTGACCTTCGAGAAGACCAACTCCGCAAGCTGAGTCACCTTCGCTTCGTTTTCGAGCACCCAGTCGTGCCCGGTGAGGCCGCAGTCGAGGGAGCCGTCTTGCACATAACGCGGCATCTCCTGCGCCCGGATCAACGTGCAGTGGATCTCCGGATCGTCGATCGACGGATAGTAGCTGCGGCTCGCGAACGTGATCTTGAAGCCGGCGTTGCGGAACAGCTCGCCGGTCGCCTCTTGGAGGGAGCCGGCGGGGATGCCGAGGCGGAGTTGTTGTGTCATTGCGGGGAACATCCACTTCGTTTGGTCCCGCCTCGCAGAGGCGGGCGAATGCGACTGCCGCCCGCCTCTGCGAGGCGGGGCTAAACGGTCATTTCTTGTATACCTGTTTCGGATCGAACACGCGCTCGCCAATCGTCGTCAATTCGTCGCCATCGACGCGGCGGAAAAAACAACTCTTGAATCCTTCATGACACGCGGCGCCGCCGATCTGGTGCACCTTGAGCAGAATCGTATCGTTGTCGCAATCGAGGAAGATCTCCTTAACCTCTTGCACATTGCCGGACTCTTCGCCCTTGCGCCAGAGCTTGTTGCGGCTGCGGCTAAAATAGACGGCGCGTTTGGTGCGCACGGTCTCGTCGAAGGCGTCCTTGTTCATCCACGCCATCATGAGGACCTCGCCGGTTTGATGGTCCTGCGCGATCGCCGGGACGAGGCCGCCGGATTTTTCGAAATCGACCAACATACGCCAATTCCTCGTTTAGCCCCGCGTCGCAGACGCGGGC
>SYHD01000006.1 GCA_005799265.1 Planctomycetia bacterium
CGGCATCTGCGGTGAACACGGCGGCGATCCCGACAGCGTCGTCTTCTGCCATAAAGTGGGCATGGACTACGTGAGCTGCTCGCCATTCCGCGTGCCGATTGCGAGATTGGCGGCGGCGCAGGCAGCGCTGGGGAAATGAGCGAAGTGCGATTCGAGAAAAGCCCGCGCCGATGGCCGCGGGCTTTTTTTTTGTGGGAGGCCGCAATGAACGCGAAGGAGCCAACGATGAAGGGACAGCGGCCGAGCACGCGTGAGTAGAGCTACTCATTCCTCGGCCGAAGCTTCGCCGCGCTATGCGCGCAGCCGCCCCATAGCGTCGTAACACCCGTGCTCTCGGAGGTGCAGCAGACGACGGCGACCAACTCGCCGGTGTCGGCGCGGAAGATGCCGGAACCCGAATCCCCGCTGGAAACGGAGAGACGCATGCGCATCTGGCCGTTGCTGTCGGGACCGTCGATCACGTAGCCGGCCTCCTTGTTCCCCGGCCTGTCAATTCCGTAGCCCACGTGCCAGACAACCGTCTTCGCCGTCGGCGTTTCGTCAGCGAGTAACGCAAATGCCAGGTCGTCGGCCTGGCTGTCTGTGATCATCCAACAAACGTCGGCAACGACATTGCGTGCGGTCACGACAACTTTGATATTGCGGCCGTCCTTGAGAAGGATCGCTCCGGTGCTGCCGACGCCGCCAGTGCAATGCGCGGCGGTCAGCACGTCCCATCGTCCATCAGGCCGCCGCGGGCCGACGATGGTGGCGGTGCAACCGGATGAGCCAAATCGGAGGCGGACCGTGGCAAGCTCCGGATCGACGCGCGGCTTCGCGGCCGACGGCTCTCCCTCGACGATGACGATGCAATACGCCGGATCGCTCGGACCGTCCTTGCCGCAAGTGTAGGCAGCGATCTTGTAGCGACCGACCTTGGCGCCCAGCAGGATGGCAGTCTTGCCGTTGGAATCGGGGATCAGGTCAAGATCATCGTGCAGATTCAGCCATTTGACGGGCGTGTCGCTGACGGCCTCGATACGGGCAAGACGCGATACTTTCACCTTCAACTCGGCAGGCAATTTAACTTGAGCGCGGGCCGGCAGCGCAAACGCGATTAGCATCAGCATGGCAAGGATGGGACGCATGGGATGGCTCCTCAAAGAGATGTTCCGGGACTTGATCGAAACGAGTTATCGCGTAGACCGTAGGTTGATCGTAACATCGCGCTTGAGGGTTTTCAAAGTCCGTTGTACCGGTGAAGCATTTGTCGCGGGCTCCTGCAAAGCTCCTGTTGCACGCTCCATCATCAAGCGAGTATAAAGGATGCAAAGTCGCCTCGATCGCACATGCGAAATGGTGAACCATGCCCAAACTCTGGAAAAAATCGCGCGGCAAGCTGGGCTTCCTCGAACCGCTGATCGGCGCCTGGGTCGCCGACGCCGTCACGCCGATGGGGCCCGTCCGCTGCACGCGCGTCTTCGAGAAATTTGGCGCTGCCTACGTCAAGCTCCACTCGCAATGGGAGTTCGGCAAAGGCGTTTACCAGGAGATCGCCTTCATCGGCGTCGGCGACGACGGCAAGGTAGCTTTTTGGTCCTTCACCAACGACGGCAAACGCTCACAAGGAACCGTCGCCGACGTCAGCGATCTGCACGCCGAGGCCATCGGCTTCGAGGCCCAGATGCCCGCCGGCCTGGCGCGCATGGGGTACTGGCCCGACGGCGTCGGAGGCTTTTTCTGGGTCGTCGAATCGAAAACGAAGAAGGGCTGGAATCGCTTCGTCGAACATCGCTATCGGCCGCAGTGATCTTGCGCGCTCTTCAAAATGACCACGCAAAGGCAATACACGGAGGTGAATGATGTCGATTGTGTGTCTCATCTCACTGTTATTGGCGGGGCAAACACCGGTCGAGCCAAAGAAATACACGCCGCCACCGAACTGGCAGCGCGCTGTCGAGATCAATCCGGAGCCGATCAAGTGTGACGATAAGGGCGTCGAGATCGTGACGATTCGCATGAAGATCAACAAGGACCACTTCGTCTACGCCACGCCGCAACCGGACGAAACCTTTCGGCCTACCGAGGTTAGGCTGTTAGCGAAATCGAAGGACCCAAACACGCGCGTCGAGGTGACCTATCCGAAGGGACGGGAAATTTCGGATGGACCGTTCCGATGGTCCAAGTATGAGGGGGACATCGCCATCGTGGCAATCGTGCACCGTGCCAAAGGGGACGACAGTCCGCTCGAGTGCACGCTGCGGTTTCATCCGATGCATAAGTACGTCTGAATGATGCCCGCGCGCGTGAGTTTCACGCTCTCCAAGTAGGGTGCGTCGCAGCGCAGCGGAGACGCACCACGCCCTTGCAACGACGTGGTGCGTCCTCGACGCACCCTACTTCATGCGATCCAACTCGTCCAACTTCAAACGCACGCTGACGATATACGGCATCTCGTCGGGCGTCCAATGGCCATACGTCGTCGTCACGATTGTGTCGTCGGACAGCACTTCGACCGGCGGGTACGCGCAATCGTAGCCCTTGTGGTTCTTCATCAGACGCACGCGATATTGCCCTTCACGGCTCTTGACGATATCGTCGTACGTGCCCACCCAGGCGACCCAATCGCCCTTCGTCTTGCTATCGAGGGCCATGTCGCGGAAGCTGATGAAGAGACGCCCATCCTTGGTGTAGCGTGCGGTGTGGCGATCGCCCGTCAGTGCGCCCGGCAGTTCGCGCGGCTTTGTCCACGTCTCGCCCTCGTCGTCGGAGAAGATGACGTGCGAATTGAGCTTACGGCTGCTTTCGCGCAACAGCACGGCGATTTGCTTGCCGTCGGGCGAGCGGACCAGGCCCGGTTCGCACAGCCACGCGCCAGGCTTCTCGGCGATCACGCTCGGCTTGCCCCAGGTGAGACCGCCGTCCTTGGAGAGCGTCTTGTAGACGCGGTACTCGCGCGGCTCGCGTTTCTTGCCGTCAAGCCCGTAAGCGCCCGTGTGGAAGAGCGCCATGTAGTCGCCGTTCTTGAGGCGTATGACGCTCGCCATCGCAACGGTGCCGCCGAAGGCGCCGATCGCTCTCAAGTCACTCCAGCTTTTGCCGTCGTCGGGCGAATGGGCCATGCGAATCGGATAGATGCCGGAGAAGATGACGAGGTGGTTGTGCCCCGCCCCCTCACCCCCGACCCCTCTCCCTGGGGGCGAGGGGGGACTAATGGTGCGATAGAGCGTGGGCGTTTCCTGCGAGGTCGCCCAATTTGCCGGCGTCGGCAGTCGCTCGCTCCAAGTCAGGCCGGCGTCGGTCGAACGCTTCATGACGATCGCACCTTTGCCGTGGCCCTTGGGATAGACGATCAGCATCGTCTTGCCGTCCTCGAAGAGAAACGTCGACGGATGACCAAGGTACTGGCCCTTCTCGCGATCGACGATGATTTGCCGATGCTTTTGCTCCGCGAGGTCGATGAGCGGGATCGTGTAACCGCGCGGGATTTTCTCCTGAGCGGGCAGAAACGGAGTAGCGGCGAACAGCAGAGTAACGGCAAAGTTGCATCGCATGGAAAACGCCTCCAAGTTATCATTCGCAGATAGTGTAATCTATTGACGCCGCGCCCGTGGTCTGGGTTCCTCGCTTGCGCTTCGGGTTAATGTCAGGGGCGACTGCGAGAAAAATAACAAACATGAAACGATGGTTGCTCCGAATCACGCTGATCGTCCTTGCTGCCGTCCTACTCTTCGTCGGCGGGTCGTGGCTCGCCGCGCAACGACTGACCCGTGCTCGGCCAAGCGTGGTCGGCAAGGCGCCAAGTGATTTTCCCTATCCCGTCGAATCGATCACCTTCACGACGCGTGATGACCACGCCCTCTCCGGTTGGCTCGTGCCCGCGGACGAGCGCGATCGCGCCGTCGTCCTCCTGCACGGCTATACCGGCAATCGCAAACACATGCTGCCACGCGCTCGATCCTTGCGTGCCCACGGCTACACCGTTCTGCTCTACGATGCGCGCGCCTGCGGCGAGTCGGCCGGCGCGTGCGTCACCTTCGGCTATCGGGAACGCGAAGATGTGATCGCCGCCGTCAAGTTCCTGAAGGATCGCGGCCACGAGCGCATCGCTTGCCTGGGCGTATCGCAAGGCGGCGCCACGATCCTGTTCGCGGCCGAGGACCTGCAGGGCGTCACGTGCGTCATCTGTGAAAGCGTCTACGATGAGATGACGCACGCCGTCGATCGCCGCCTGCGTCGCTACACCGGCATCCCCGGCTGGCTCGGCGCATCGCTGCTGATCCCATTCGCGGAGCACCGGCTCGATCTGTCAATCGATGACGTCAAGCCGATCGCTCACATCGCCAAGCTCCCCTGTCCGGTCTACATCATCAGCGGTGACCACGACGACCGCACCTTGACGGAAGATACCCAACGTCTCTTCGACGCCGCGCGCGTGCCGAAGGACCTGTGCCTGATCGAGGGCGCCGGGCACGAGGATCTCTTTCGCCATGCGGGCTATGAAGAGAAACTGCACGCCTATCTGAAGAAGCACCTCGAATGAACCCTGCCGTTTTTCTGGCTGATCGTGCGGCCCGCGTCTACAATGTCGTGGTCCAACATCGCGCCAAGAGCCAAGCGACGGATTTTTTTCAGCAGGAGAACATCAACATGTTCCAACGCATGATGCTGGTTACTTTGGGCACGGCACTCACCTTCTCGGCGTCTATGGCACAGGCGCCCAGCCGTGACGCAATCAAGCTCGACCTCGCGCCGCAGACCGTGGCGAGGCTGCACGCCCTCATTCGCCCGCACGACAACGAATGGCGCCATCTCAAGGTCGCGTGGCTCACCGACGTTGTCGCCGCGCGCAAGAAGGCGGCCGCGGAGGATAAGCCCATCGTCATTTGCTACACCGGCGGCGCGGGCTACAACGAGCCGCTCGGCGTTTGCTGAAGTGCCGCGGCTCACCACCTGGCAGGTGGTTCGGCTAACTACTCCGATTCGGCGATCAAGCTCCTCAACGAAAAATTCGTCTGCTTCGCGCCGGGCTGGTACATCAACACCAAAGATCCCACCTACCAGGAGGCGTGGAAGCGATTCTACGTCGCCAAGTCGCGGCCCGACGAAGGCAGCGGCTGGCTGCGCGGCACTCAACTGGTGCTGATGACATCATCCGGCGACCTGTTGCAAGGTTCGGTCAAGGGGCGCGATGGACTGGAAAAAGGCCTTCAGGAAGTTCTCGAAGCCTATGCGAAACTCCCCGAATCCAAACGCCGGCCCAAGTTGGTCGATGGCGAGGTCAAGCCGCAACCGGAGCCGCCGACGAACGGCCTGGTATTGACGATTTACGATCGTCCTCTGGTCCGCGACGCGAAGTACCTGTATCGCCTGCCCGATGGTGACGATTTCGGCGGTCTGCGCACCCACGCTCCGCACGGCCAGCGCAGCTCGCTCTGGCTAAAGGAAGAGGAATGGAAGTCGCTGGTGCCGCGCGA
The DNA here is from genome assembly GCA_005799265.1 of Planctomycetia bacterium. Taxonomy (GTDB): domain Bacteria; phylum Planctomycetota; class Planctomycetia; order Gemmatales; family Gemmataceae; genus SIAQ01. The sequence goes on from SYHD01000006.1 coordinate 5,457, forward strand.
TCCGAAGGTAGGTCAAGTATTCAAAGCCCCGACGAAGCTCGCCAAGCGCATCTGGCTCTACGGCCTGGTGCCGCAAACGCTGTGGGTCGTGGAGGAATCGTGGAGACCCGATTCCGTCCAGGCAGGCGAATTGCTGGTCACGGTCGAGGCGGTCAGTGCCCAGACGGTCCGCCTGCGCATGCACGGGTCCGTGCTGCTCTCCGCTCCAGGCGTGCTGCACACCTGGCCCGAGCGCAAGTTCGTCAAGAACATTGAGAATCGTTACGACGCCCGCCTCGAAGGCGTGCTCGAATTCGACCGCGTCAAGAACAAGATCACGCGCTTTGACGTGGCCTCACTGGGCGACTTCAGCGGCCGCTGGTTCGCCGGCAACAAGGGCTGGCAGGAAGCCACGCGCGCGGCGCCGCTGCCGTTGGGATTCGCCATCGAACTCGATCCGACCGCGTACGACCTCGCGGCCGAGCGCCGTCGGCCGCGTTCGTTCATGCACGCGTACATCTTCCGGGGTCAAGAGGCGCATTATTGGGATCCCGATCTATGGCTGGACGAATGGAAGAAACGGCAGCGGCAATAGCATAACGAGGCCGAGCCGCAACCGGGTAACGGAGAACCGAGGACTGACAACCGAGCATGAAAACGCAAGGATGGTTTCTCTCGCTCATACTCGGTTCTCCGTTTCCAGGTGTCTGTCAGCGTGGAGTATAATAGCGTTCGGAATAGTTGCACAGGTTGCGGGCGAGGGGCCATGGTCATGTGGATCCGTTTCGTTCTGTGCCTCTTGATGTTTCATCTTGTCGCTACCATCGGGACCGCCCAGGATGCGAAGCCTGCCAAGGTGCGCGTACTGCTCCTGGGGGACAGTACCGTCATCGGGACCTTTTGCCGCAACCTGTATCCGAAAGCCGATCATCTGGAGGACGTCGTCCGCAAACTGCTGGCAGCGGAGCCGGATCTTCCGCCGGTCGAAGTGCTCAACCGCGGCGTCAACGGCGATATGGTCAGCCTGCTGCTGGCCCGACCGCAGCGCTACGAAAGCGACGTCATCAAGCAGCCGCCGCTGGACTTCATCTTCCTGCGTTACGGTTTGAACGACATACGCCATGTGAAAGATTTCCAGACGGAGTTTCCGGCCAGCTATAAGAAGCTGATCGCGCGGCTGCGGGCGGACCAGCCCAAGGCGGAGATCGTGCTGGAGACCGTCATCCCGTTTTTCAGCGACGAACGGAACCGGACGATCAATGACCACGTGCGCGCCATTGCAGCGGCGGAGAAGTTGCCGGTGCTCGACCAGCATGTTCCGTACGCCGCCGAGTTGACGAAAGGCCCGAACATGCTGTTCTGGCGTCGGCTGCCGCTGAAGGAGATTCCCGCCAAGTACCACGCCTTGATCCCGCCCGCATCGATCCGTGGCGACGTCGTCTACGTCGGCGATAACTTGCTGGACGTCCATCTGGCCAAGGTGCCGGACTGGTTCAAGGACCGCCACCCGAATCTCGCCGGCTATCAGGTCCTCGGCAACCAGATCGCGGACTACCTGGGTCGGCGACTGCGCGCGAAAGCCAAGGCAGGCAAGCTTGACGTACCCGACAGAAGCCGAATCGGCCTGTTAGCCGGACGCGCAAGCGACGGATTTTCCATGTCCGTCGCTTGCGCGTCCGGCTAACAAGTGACTTTTGTCGGTGGCGTCAAGCTGAGAAGGAAGCGCCTACCCATTCCTGAACTGGAGCAAGTCATGTCTGAAATCATGGTTCCCAGCCGGCGCGAAGTGTTGACGTCGGCGGGCGCTTTGGCCCTGGCAACGGCAGCGAACGCGGCGGTCCCACCGCAGGCTGCCCCGCGGGTTTACCGCATCGGCGTCATCTCCGCGTCCATCGACGGCAAGCCGCAGATCACGAACGGCCATACCTGGCACTTCGCGCAGTATTTTCATCCGGAAATCAACCTTGCCGCCATCCGTAAGTTTCTCGATCCCGGCTCGGCGCGCGGCTTCGAACGCTACTTGCGCAATCCTCGTTATTCTTTCGATCAACTCCCGTTCCCCGATACGCGCATCACCCATGTATACGCCAATCCCGCCGACGGGCTCGATCGCTACACCCAGGCGTTCCCCGGCGTCCGCATCGCCAAGACGTTGGACGAGTTGGTGAAGGAAGTCGATGCCGTCTGGCTGGGAGACGCCAGTGGCCGAGGCAATGATCATTATGATCTGCTCGCGCCGGCGCTGCGCCGAGGGTTGCCATGCTTCTGCGACAAGCCGATCGGCGGCACCGTCGCGGAAACCCAACGAATTCTCGATCTGGCCACGAAGCACAAGGCCCCTCTCATGTCTTCGAGCATCTTTCGCTATCAGTTCGGCATGGAGCAGGCCCTACGCCTGCGCGACTCGACCGATGTCGGTCCGCAACAAGTCGGCTCCTTGCAGTTCGTCCTGGCGAGCATGGCCGGGGGATATTCGGAGCGGGGCTGGTTCATCTACGGCCAACATCCGATCTGGAGCGTGGTAACTCTGTGCGGCCCTGGCGCGGAAGCCGTCAGTTTGTACGCCCGGGAAAACACCGCACACGCCCTCATCACCTACAAGGATCGCATGCCCGCCGAAGTCTGGTACGGCCGGCCGGACATCATCGGGCAGTATAATCACATCACCGCGTATTTCGCGCGGAGGTCCTACGCCTGGACGCCGGCCATCGAAGGGGACTTCCAGTATGGCCATCACTACGAGATGTTTCGCATGGCCCACACGTTTCGCGAAATGATCCGCACGCGCCGGGAGCCGGTCCCGCACCGGGAAATCCTCGAGGTGACCGCAATCGTCCACGCCGGCGCCAAGTCGCTCGAAGAGAAGAATCGCCGGGTGCTGCTCGAAGAAGTGCTGCCGAAAAGGTAGGTTGTAGGTGCGGCGTCTGCCAACCCGAGGACAGCGCATGGCAATTTCAGGATCACAACAGGAATAGAATGGTTGCGAATCGTAAAGTAATGTCCCTACGCTCTTCGGCCCGCGGAGAAGGCGCCATCGCGAATGCCGCGAACCTCCCGCGCGCATGAAAACAGGAGAACCTCGCGGTTCTCCTGCGTGCAACATTCAAAGCTATTCAGTTCGTGATCACACTTAATAACGGAAGCGGTACGGCATGAACAACGGCGCGGGCGATGTGTACACGGCCGATGGCGGCGGCGGACTGTACTGTTCCGGCGGCACTTCGAGAATGAGCCGGCTGGCTTCGTACAGAACCACGGCATAAGGAGCCGCGGCAGGTCTCTGCGCATATCCCGGTTGCGCCGGCATCTGGATCGACTCGACAGTCACCGCCCCACCGCCAGGCAGCGCGATGACCATCGGCGTGCCCGGACGGAACACCGGGGCGTATGGGCGATGCGGATGAACGCGCACGGTCAGCGACGTATTCGCCGGCAAACGCATCACGGAAGCGCTTAGCAACGGATCCTGTCCAACATCCCCGTGCGGCGCAAAAACCCCTCCTGGATGTGGCGTGATCGGCGCCATCGGCTGCAACCGTTCGATGGTCAACACCGCGCCCTTCGGTAATTGAATTACAACGGTCGGCGGTTCAGGACCAACCTGACCAAGACTCAGTGCCATCACCAAACTGACTATGGACATGGACGCACCTCCAGAAGAAATGCGACTTGCCTGGCGCTTCTCTGTTGGGAAGTTGCGGCAAGAAGACAGGGGTTTGCTGGCTGGTGGAGCATCTCTCTTCGTTAATATAGGATAAATAGTTAAACTTGTGAAGATCAGATTGGCCGTTATTTCAAAAAAAACCGACAAAACAGGAAAAATCGAATCAGCTAATCCTTCCTAAGATGTGGTGATTCTGACCTGGGCTTCGGACCGTGCGACTGGAAGCCGGTAGCATGGCAACTCGTTCTCGATACGTACATTTTTTCCATCAACAACCAGTCCGCTTGGAGGGTACGAGCGATGCCGAACAGCCCCACCCCCGTTATGTATCTGCTGGCCGGCAACGGCGGGATGGCGAGTTGGTGGCGGGATGTGCTGCCACATTTTCGGACGTTCCAGCCCTGCCCTCTCGACACGACGCCAATTCCTGTCGCACGGCGCGACGCTGCTGCGCGAATTGCACAAGCCGTCGGCAATCATGCCGAGCAACCCGGCGGATCTACACGACAAAACGATTACGTTTGTGGACGGCCGAATCGAGATGATTGACGGCGCGGGCGTGCCTCGGGCGTGAGATCGTGCCCACCAGCGTCGTTCTACGTCATTGACCGAGGCGCCGGCCGACGGTAGAATTGATGGGGTCATGTTCGACATCCAGCACGATTCCCCGGTTCCGATTCACGAACAGATCACCAACCAGATCAGGGCCCATGTCGCATCCGGGGCTCTGCGGACGGGTGCGGTGTTGGCGGAGTATCGTGCCTTTGCGCAGCAGCTCTTGACGAATCCACAGGTGGTGGCACGAGCCTATGCGGATCTCCAGGCGGAAGGCGTGTTGACCAAGGACTCCGCCGGCGCCTTGGCGGTGAGCGCCGGCGCGGACGTCATTTGCCGGGAACGGATGCGCATCATCGCCAACGAACATTTACGCCGGGCGGTCGCGCTCGGCGTCGCCTGTGGCCTGGGCGATGCCGAGATCGAGAACTCCGTGGCCGCGGCGCTGGCCGCCAGTAAGATTCAGCCGTTGTCCGCCGATGAAATCCTTCAGGCGATCAAGAAGCCGACCCATGAATCCAGCCATCGAGCTACACAAGGTATCCAAGACCTATCCCGGAAAAAAAGCCCTTGATTCCCTTAGCCTCGACATCCCGGCGGGCTCGATCTTCGCCCTGCTCGGCGATAACGGCGCGGGCAAGTCGACCACCATTCGCATCCTCAATGGGCTGACTCCTCCGGATAGCGGTTACGCCCGCGTCATGGGCCGCGACGCCTGGCGCCACGCCTCCGAGTTGCGGCAACGCATCGGCTACGTGCCGGAGCGGCCGAAATTCTACGATTGGATGACTATCAGTCAGATCGGTTGGTTCACGTCCGGGTTTCAAGGCAAAGGCTATCTGGACCGCTATCTGAGGCTCGTCAAACAGTTCGCCCTCGATCCGGGCGCGAAGCTCAGCGTTCTATCGAAGGGGCAGTACGCGAAGGTCGGTCTGGCGCTGGCGCTGGCCATCGATCCGGAAGTGCTGATCCTCGACGAGCCGACTTCGGGGCTTGACTTGCTGGTGCGGCGTGAATTTTTGGCAAGCATGGTGCGTCTCGCCGGCGAGGGGCGGACCATTTTGATTTGCAGCCACCAGGTCGCCGAGATCGAGCGAATCGCCAGCCACGTCGCGTTTCTGCATGCGGGCCGGGTCCTCTTGGCGGCGCCGCTCGATAATTTGCGCGACCTCTTGATCCGCATTCGGTTCCGCAGCGACAACGGCCGACCTGATGGCGCGCTTCTGGGCACGGTCTTACAGGAGCAGCGCGTCGGCGCGAAATGGCAAGTGATCCTGCGCGAGCCAAACCGCGCGGCCCTGGATCGCCTGCGTGTCGAACCGGGCATCCACGACTATGAGGAAGCGCCGCTGGCCCTGGAAGAGATCTACGTCGCCTTATTCGCGCGCGAAGGGAGCGCCTCATGATGCTCACCCTGGCCTGGAAAGAAGTGCGCGAACACCAGGGCATCTGGCTAACGATGGTCGTCCTGACAGTCGGTCTCGGCTTGGGACTGGCCAAGATCGTCGCGGCGGAGGATGCGGCCATGGCGGTGTCGGTCGTCGGGCTGACCCTATTAGGATTGTCGGCTACCTATGGCGTGGTCTGCGGCTCCATGATGTTCGCCGGCGAGCAAGAAGGCGGCACCCTGGTGTTCCTGGACATTTTTCTCGGGCGGCGCGACCTGCTGTGGCTGGGAAAGGTCGCGATCGGGATCGTGTTTGTGGTGACGCAGACGCTGGTGGTTGCCCTGGCGATGCGACTCTTGCGCCAGGACTCGCCGAGTTGGGTCATGGCGCTGGCGGGCGATCCTTTCGGGGAAGCCGAGGCCAGACAGGTGTTGCACGCGGACCGGAACGTCTGGTTCCTGATCCTGCCGATCGTGGCGTTGGAAGCGTATGCGTGGGGCCTGCTTGGTTCGTCGCTCTCGCAGCGGGTGCTGGCGGGCGCCACCGTCGCGGCGTTTGCCGCCACTCCCGTCTGGGGTGTGGGCATCGTGGCGACCCCCGTGGTCTTTTTGCTGATTCGCTTGCTTGCGATGTTGGTCATCCTGGTATTTTCGTACTGGAATTTCCTCGGTCAAACTCAGGAACCGGCACGCACGCCGCCGCAACCCGCGGGACCGTTTGATCCGAAGGACCGATTTTTTGAAGTCTGGCGTGAATTCGAACCAGTCGACAATTCCTCTCACGCTGTAGGACAGACTGGAAAGCCTATCGTACACGCGCCGCCTGCGGAAGTCGCACTGCCCAGTGTGTCGTTGCCTTGTCCCACTGCTCCGACACCTCCTGGCGCTCGGTTGGTCGAGGATACGTCCCACGGACCGAAGCCCACTCAGGCGAACTCGCCACACGAAGTCCTTTGGTGGCTCACTCTCGAACAAGCGAAACCTGTCCTGTGGAGCCTCCTGGCGGCCTGTCTGTTGATCGGGCTTCTGTTGCGCGGCAATGCCCAGGTGCTTTGGCCGTTCACGACGCTGCTGCTCGGCGTGGTGTGCGGCGTCCTCACGTTCGCGCCGGAGCAGCGCGATCTGTCGTTTCAATTCCTGGCGGCGCAGCACTTTCCCTTGAAGCTGATCTGGCGGTTCAAGATTCTATTCTGGTTGACGATCGCCGTGCTGGCGGCGGTTGCCATCGTGTTCGTTCATCTGGTGGGCATCCTGTTGCGCCAAGGCCAGAACGTCCCCGACGGCGGATTTGGGGGAACCTTGCCGAAACTCATGGGCCCGACGCTGTTCTATTGCGTTTGGCTCCCTTACGGATTTTGCATCGGTCAATTGGTGGTTTGGTTCTGCGCCAAAAACATCCTGGCGCTCCTGGTCTCGAACCTGGTCGCCGCGGGTGCGCTGGGATTGTGGTTTCCTTCACTCCTGTGCGGCGACATGAACGGCTGGCAGTTGGGGGTGACGCCGATCGTCATGCTGCTGGCTACCTGGTTCTTGATGCGCGCCTGGGCCGGCGGCCGCATCAAGGAACGCAAGCCATTGCTGGGCTTGATCGCTTGCTCCGCCGCCGCCGCCGTGTGGGGGTTCGTCAATTTCGGTTACCGCGCCTGGGAGATTCCGGATGTCGGCGCACCCTTCGACCCGATCGCCTTCCGGGTCGACCTCCCGCGCGGCAAGGACAACGCAGCGGCTGCGGCGATTCAGCAGGCGGCCGTGCTATTCGAGGACCCGAACGAACCAAAAGAGCGCTGGCTAGCTTTGATCGCCGAGGCGTCGCGCCTGCCCACCGGCATGCTTGAATCTCCTCGCACCGATGGCCAATCGGCCGAGATGAGGCATCTCCCCACGTGTCGCATCATGGTCGGCGAACTGCTGCGCGAGGCACAACGTAAAGAGGCCGGCCCCGCCTTCGCACATCTCGCTCAGATCCTCGCCCTGTCACGCAACCTGCGCAACAAGGCCCCGCTCGAATCGTATATCACCGGCATCCAGACGGAGGACAATTCGCTAGACGGTCTCGACCTGTGGTTGGCGCGCGGTCGGCCCGATCCCAAACAATTGCGGCGAGTCCTCGACGAACTGAACCGTCATGCCGACGCAACGCCACCGCCGCTGGACTGCCTGCACACGGATTGCGTTCGTTCGGGGGGCCTGCTCGACAACGCGAATAACTGGACTCTGGCGGCGCCCGGCTCAAACGAACGGATGCGCGAACGCTGGCTGGCCGGCAGCATCGCGACCTCCCTCGAATTGCCGTGGGAAGCCGAACGCAAGACGCGCATCTGGCAGCTCGTCTGGGCTGGGCTGTTCCGCGCCGTCGCGACGCCGCACTGGCAATTGTCGCCCACGTCCGAAGTCCTGGATGCGCACAAGAGTGCCACGCGAAAAATCCTCCACGCCTGGCTCCCCGCCGAATCGGGGCTGAGACGCGCGGACCTGGCCCGCATCGTCGATGCGTCATGGCTCGCCGACGAACGGCTCTTCCTCGACGTGACGCCGCTGCGCGCGGCCGCCATCCGCGCCCGCTGGCGCATGGATGCGACGCGCCAGGCGATCGCCCTGAGCCTCTATCAGATCGAGCAAGGCAGGCCAGCCGGCAACCTGCAAGACCTGGTTCCGCAATACCTGCCGACCGGGCTGCCCATCGATCCCTACAGCGGGCAATTCTTCCGCTACCGCAGCGCGCCGCAACCTGCGGTCCTCTGGAGCACCGGTCCCGATCGCATCGACCACGACGGCCGCAATCACGGCGGCCGACTCGCCGACGCCGATCCCCTGTGGTCGCGTGGCGAACTGGATCTGATCCTGGCGGTGCCGCAATGGCCGTAGGTCAGGCTTGCTGTGCGCTCTTGAGACCTCGCCGCGCGATTTCAAGCGAATTACCCCTCGCATTCCGTTTCGATCCGTTTATAATGCACTTCAGTCACCCGCCTGCGGAGCAAGGAAAAAGGCAAAAGTAAAAAGACAAAGGTGAGGTCGCACTTACTTTTTCCTTCTGCCTTTTTACTTTTGCCTTTGTTCCATCCCGCCTCGGCTCACGTTTTTCAGCTAGGAGTCTCTGCCATGATTCGGAATCGCTTCTCGTGCTACTGCATTCTTTGCGCCCTTTTCGGTCTCGCGCTGGTCATGCTCTTGATCGTCACGCCGACCACGGCTCACGGCCAAGGGGGCAAAGGCGGCGTCAGCTTCATCAATGATGTCGCGCCGATCTTGCAGAAAAACTGCTTCGCCTGCCATGACGCCAAGAAGAAGAAGGGCAAGCTCGAAATGACCACCTGGGAAGCGTTCCGCAAAGGCGGCAGCCGTGAAGACCCGATCGTGCCCGGCAAGTCGGGCGAGAGCGGCATTATCAAGGTGCTGACCTCGAACGACACGGATCGCATGCCTCCCAAGGATGCCGGCGAATCGCTCAAGAAGGATCAGATCGCCCTCATCGCCAAATGGATCGACGAAGGGGCGAAGCTCGACGCCGGCATCGACAAGAAGGCCGACTTGGTGCGCGAACTGCGCGTCCGCTTCGTGGCACCGCAGCCACTGGTGTCGTACAAGTTCCCGGCCCTCATCAACGCGATCGCCTTCACGCCCGACAGCAAGAAGCTCGTCGTGGGCGGCAATCACGAGTTGACGGTGTGGGACGCCGCGACGGGGCAGCCGATTCGCCGCATCTTCACGCGCGCCGAACGCGCCCATGCGATGCAGTTCATGCCCGACGGCAAACTCGCGGTGGCCGGCGGCCGGCCCGGACAGGAAGGCGACGTGCGCATTTACGACATCAACGCCGGCACAGCGAAAGCTCACGGCGGCGTGCCCTCGGTGGACGGCGTCAACGATAAGACCGTGTTCCTCAAGGAGTTGTTGCAAGTCGAGGATTCGATTCTCGCCCTGGCGGTCAGCAACGACGGCAAGAAGATCGCCGCCGGCGGGACCGATCGTATGGTGCGCGTGTTCGACGTGGCTTCGGGCATGACGGAGCACGCGGTCGAGAATCACGCCGACTGGATCCTCGGCGTCGCCTTCACGCCAGACGCGACCAGGGTGGCGACGGCGAGCCGCGACAAGACGGCCAAGCTGTGGGACCTCAAGGGCAAGGAGTCCTTGCTGACGTTCCCCGATCATCAGAACATCGTCAACAACGTGGCGATGACGCCCGACGGCGTGTTTGGCCTCTCCGCCGGCGAGGACGGCACGATCCGCATCTGGCAAGCAACCGACAAGGCCAAGGCGATCGGCAAGGTCACGAAGTCGATGGCCGGCCACGGCAAGGCGGTCTTCCGTCTGGCAAGCTACAACGGCGCCAAGCCGCTTGTCGCTTCATGCAGCGCCGACATGTCGGTAAGACTATGGGATCCGATCGGCGGCGTCGCGCTCAAGACGCTGACGGGCCACACCGATTGGGTGTACGCCGTTGCCATCAGCCCCGACGGCCAATTTGTGGCTGGCGGCGCCGCCAACGGCGAGGTGCGCGTGTGGAAGACCGACGGCACCGCCGTCGTCAACTTCAACGCGACGCCGGGCTACGTCGCGCCGAAGATCGAGACGCCGAAGAAATAGAAGACTGTTGTCTTCCGCGCGCGGATCGATCGTAGCACCGAAGGTGCGAAAACAAACCAACCCAGGGCTGAGCACAGCGCCGCCCTGGGTTTTCCTGTCAGCCCAGGCCAGAGGCTTGAGCATGGGCATTCCTTAGAACAAGACTCTATCGGTGAAGGGTGACGAGTCGGCCAGCGCAGCGAGGAAGTTGCATGACCGACAGCGGACGCCAGCGCAAACCGATGCGACTTGACATCACGACGTTGACGCCCCGCGTTCCCCCGCCTCCTTGCTCAGCCGCGTCAAAAAACGCAACATGTCGCGCGCGGAGATGATGCTCACCGGCTTGCCATTTTCCAGCACCGGCACGTGGCGATAGCCGCCCGCGTCCATCTTTTGCAAGACGAAGTTCAACGTGTCCGTGGTCGACACCGATTCGGGCCGCGGCGTCATGAACTGCGTGATCGGCAGCTTGGCGAAGCCATTCTCCAGGCCGACAATTTTCTTGAGCAAATCACGTTCACTAAAGATGCCCGTCAGATTTCCTTCCGCGTCCACGACCAGAAGGGCGCCGACGTTCGAGGACGTCATCAGCGCCATCGCTTCGCCGATGCTCGCCTTCTCGCCGATGGTGACGGGAGGGTGCTGCTTGAGCGTCTTGACTTGATCGTACATAACGCTGCGTTCGACCTGGTTTTCCGGGTGAGGCAAATCGAACAAAGCGAACGGCTGCTTGCAATGCCTGCAAACTTCATCGCCCGGCAGATTCTTGTGACAGCAGGATGGACAGATCATGGTTGCCGCCTGCCGTTTGCGGCTTAGCATTCGTACTCAAGCACGCGAGCGCTAAGCTGCAGACGGCAATATCGTGGATCACCATTGATTTTCTACGCCACGAGCCATGATTCGTCACCCGTCAATAGCGATTCGAGATCGCGCGTCGGCCGGGCCTGGCGCGATTCGTCCAGCGACTGCTCAAAAGTCGGCCGTTGCACGCTGCGGAAAACGCCGAGGCATTCGGGGAATGCCGGGCCAATCAGCCGGCTCAACAAGAACGCCAGCGTCGGCTCGGCGGCCTTTTCGTCGTGGATCAGCACGTCGTCGATCGTGATGCCATGCCCCAGCGTGACCACCTCCGGTTCAAAGCCGTTCAAGCGTAGGCCCTGATTACGATCTTTGCCGAAGAGGAGCGGACGACCATGTTCAAGATAAATCAGGCTGTCGGCCTTGAGGGTCGTGTCGGTGGCGTACTCGAAAACGCCATCGTTGAAGATCTTGCAGTTCTGGTAGATCTCGACCAGCGCCGTCCCGCGGTGAGCGGCGGCGCGTTCGAGCATCTCACTCATGTGATTGACATCGACGTCGATCGTGCGCGCCACGAAACTCGCCTCGGCGGCGAGCGCCAACGAAAGCGGGCGCAGCGGCGTCTCGAAGGAGCCTTCCGGGCTCGTCTTGGTGCGCGTGCCCGGGCGCGACGTCGGCGACGCCTGCCCCTTGGAGAGTCCGAAGACCTCGTTGTTGATGAGGATGATCTTCAGATCGACATTGCGGCGCAGCGCATGGACGAGATGATTCGTCCCCGCCGAGAGCGCGTCGCCGTCACCGGTGACGATCCAGACCTGCACGTTTTCGTTGGCGAGCCGAAGCCCCGTCGCCAATGCTGGAGCTCGGCCCAGCGAGCCGTGGAATCCGAAAGTGTTTAGATAATGCGGCAGGCGGCCGGCGCAGCCGGGGCCGGCGATGAAGGCGAGGTTCGCACGCGGCACACCCAGGTCGGCGAGAACGATCTTCATCTGGGCCAGGATGGAGAAATCGCCGCAACCAGGGCACCAACGTGCCTGCTGATCGGAGGTAAAATCTCCCGGTGTCAAGGTCGGCAACGGCGTCGTCGGCATAGGTATTATCTCGCAGTGCAAGCGTCGCGCTCGCACGGACCAAAGGCGCAATCGCTACGGAGCCAACATCGCCTCAATTTTTTGGGCGATTTCACTCACGAGGAATGGCTGGCCTTGCACCTTGCTCAAGCTCATGGCATCAACCAGGTATTCCGCGCGCAGCAGGCGGCACAGTTGCCCGGCATTCAATTCTGGCACAAGGATCTTGCGATACCGCTTGAGCACGGCGCCGGTGTTGCTCGGCAAGGGATGCAGATGCCGCACATGGGCGTGGGCGACGCGCAACCCCTTCGCCTGGCAGCGCGTCACCGCGTCGCGAATCGCCCCGAATGTACTGCCCCAACCGACGACGAGTAGGTCGCTGGAGATTGGGCCGTGCGTTTCCAGCGGCGCGATCTCATCAGCAAGACTCGCGATCTTGGCGGCGCGCAGGCGCACCATCTGTTCGTGGTTGAGCGCTTCGTAGCTGACGTTGCCCGTGCGCGCGTCCTTCTCAAGTCCGCCTGTGCGATGTTCCAGTCCCGGCGTCCCCGGAATTGCCCACGGCCTGACGCCGCGCTCGTCGCGCGACAACAATTCACCCTGAAGTGCCTGCGCCATGTCGATGGCAGGCACCTCGGCCACGCTCGGCACGCGCCACGCCTCGGCGCTGTTTGCCAGGTGGACGTCCGACAGAATGATGACGGGAGACATGGACCGAACCGCCAAACGCACGGCTTCGAGCACGATCGCAAATCCGTCGGCGGGGGTCGCGGGCGCCAGGACGATGAGCGGGCTCTCGCCGTTGCGGCCGAAGAGCGCCTGCAAAAGATCGGCCTGTTCAGTCTTCGTCGGCATGCCGTTGCTCGGGCCGGCACGCTGCACGTCGATGACGATGCAAGGAAGTTCGCTCATGACCGCCAGGCCGAGAGCTTCCGATTGCAATACCAGGCCAGGCCCGCTCGTCGCCGTCGCGCCGAGCGCGCCGCCAAATGCGGCGCCGATGGCAAGATTAAGTGCGGCGCTGTCGTCCTCGGCCTGGACGACCTTGACGTTGGCGTGCGGCTTATCGAAAAGCTCATGAAGCAACTCGCTCGCCGGCGGCGCGGGGAACCCGGCGAAGATCAGCGGCCGCGGCGATTGCTCCGCGGCAGCGGCGATTCCGAGAGCAAGGGATTCAATTCCCGTTACGCTTCGATAACGCCCGGCCGGCAGCGCGGCCTTGGCGATGCGGTAGCGCGTCGGCAGTTGACCGCTCATCTCGCCGTAGTGATAGCCGGCCTTGAGCGTGCGCGTGTTGGCCTCGATCATCGCGGGATTCTTGACGTAGGTCTCGCGAATCCACTTGAGCGTCGGTTCGAGCGGGCGATCGTAGAGCCAACAGACGATGCCGAGGGGGAAAAAATCCTTGCAGCGATTCGCCTCGCGCGGGATGAGATTGACCGGGGCAACGGCTGCGAGACTGAATTGCGTCATCGTCGCCGCGAGCAGGCGATAAGCTCCAAGCGAGCCGTCCTGAAGCGGATTGGACCTATAGCCTGCCTTCGCGAGTTCGTCCGGCGTGAAGGCATCGGCGTTGGCGATGAGGATGCCGCCCGGTTCGAGATCGTTCAGGTTGGCGCGCAGCGACGCGGGATTCATGACGACGAGCGTGTGCAGAACGTCGCCCGGCGTGTGGATCGGCTGCGAACTGACATGAACCTGGAAGCCGCACGCGCCGGCGAGGGTGCCGGCCGGCGCGCGGATCTCGGCCGGCAGATCGGGGAGCGTGAAGACCGCGTTGCCGTGGCTGGCCGAGCCGCTTGTGAACTGGGCGCCGACGAGTTGCATGCCGTCGCTGGCATCGCCGGCAAAACGCACCACAGCCGCGGCGAGATCCTCGATCTTGGCTCGCGCGGAAGGCGTTGGTCCGGAGCTGGAAGGGACGACTGCCATCATGTTGCCATTTGCCGCTTGCGGGTTAGCGTTCGCAATCGAGCAGGTGAGCGCTAAACTCAAAGCGGGAATACGGGGAAATCATTTGCAACACATCGGAAATAAATCGACGAGGCGCTAGGCGCCTTCGCGCTTGGGCTGGTAGGGCTGGGAATGAGGCGGCAGATTGTAAACCATCGTGGGAAAGTGTTCGACGAGGTAATGCACGATTCGCTTCACCGACAGGATTCCCACCGGCTTGTCATCGATCACCACGGGCAAATGTCGATAGCCTCCTTTTTGCATGTACCTGATCGCGCAACTGATCGAGTCCTTCGGATGCACCGACACCGGGTCGGGCGTCATGCACTCCTCAATCGGCGTCGTCACCGGCAATCCTTGCGCGAGAACGCGCCGCAATAGATCGCGTTCCGTGAAGATGCCGACGATACGCCGCTGTTCGCAGACCAGCACGCAGCCGACCTTCTTCTCGCGCATCAGCTTGACGGCGTCCGCAACCGGCTGGCCGCGCTGAACGATCAAGGGCTGTGACGGATACAGCCGCGATACCGTTTCGCCTTTGAGATTGCGTGCAAGGTCCATATCGTCTCTCGCTTTCCCTTGACGTTCTAGTAATTCCGACCACGGACAGCGAGGGCAAGGGATTGCCACAAAGCGTCGGCATGTGGTACAACAATAAAAACAATCTCGATCCGTGGTCTATTGCCGCAACCGCCATGAGCGAGCGCACCTTCACTCCGCCGCCCCCGGAAGTTGTCCTCGACAAGCTCGGGCCTATTCTGCGCGAGACGGTCATCGTCGAAAGGCGCACCTTCCTGATCGATCATCCCGGCGAATCGGATCGGCTCGCAAAACACCCGGCCGTGCGCGCGGCGTTCGAGCGCGACGCGTACATGCCATACTGGGCCGACCTGTGGCCCGCGGCGCGCATGCTCGCCAAGGCCATCCTGCGCGAAACGTGGACGCCTGGGACCGAGGCGATTGAGTTGGGCTGCGGTCTGGGCTTGCCCGGTATCGTTGCCCTGTCAATGGGGCTGCGCGTGACCTTCAGCGATTATGACGCCTGTGCGTTGCGCTTCGCCGCCGATAACGCTCGGCTCAATGGCTGCGCCGGCTTTCACACGTTGCAACGAGATTGGCGCGCGCCGCCGGACGATTTGAAAGTGCCGGTGCTACTGGCTGCCGATCTCGTGTACGAACTGCGCAACGTCGCGCCGCTCGTCGCGTGCATCAAGAAGCTACTCGCTCCGGGCGGGCTGTGCTTGTTGACCGATGTCGATCGGATTCCGTCCGCTGCGCTCAAGGAACTCCTGCAAGCTGAGGGATTGCCGTACACGACGAAGCTGATGCGCGCCGGCGAACCTGGCGGCCTGCGCGTGAAGGGGACGCTGTATCGCATAACGCTGTGATCTTCTCTTGGCGAAATGCCATCTCATTCGGTAGGATGCTCTTACGAGCCACGCCCGTTAGGGAGCGATGAAATCACACAGCGCAAGCGCGGCGATCCCTGACGGTGGCAGCTCGCCGAGAAAGGATGCAAACATGATCGTAATCAAGCAAATGCAATCTCTTGCCGTGGTCATGGTTCTCGGCACTTCGTTTGGCCTTGCCCAAGAGAAGATGGAAGTGGTCCCGGTCAAATACGAAGGCCTCAAGCAAGAGATCCAGAAACATCGCGGCAAGGTCGTTGTCGTCGATTTCTGGTCGACGAGCTGTCCCCCTTGTATGAAGGCTTTCCCTGATTTCATCGCAATGCAGAAGCGGCACGCCGACAAGGGGATGGTTCTCATTACTGTCTCTTTCAACGAATTGGAAGACATGAACTTGGCAGTCAAGTTCATCAATCGACACCCGGGCCCGGTGCGCCACCTGTTGCTGGACGAGCCTACCGAGTTGAAAGAAAAGAAATTTGATTACGTGGGCCTGCCCTTCTATTATGTTTTCGACCGCCAGGGCAGATGGGTGCGCTTCCGCGCGGCCGACGCCAAGGACAACAAGGTCGATTACGCTCATCTGGAGCAAGTCGTCGTCAAGATGCTTGGCGAGAAATAATGGCGCCCTCCGAATCCTCCGTTTGCCACGCCGTAAGCGGCATCTTCACCTAGGACAAACCATGACACGCGCGCTCGTTTCCCTCGGGCTGATCACGACTCTTTGCACGGCGATGAGCCCGGCGCAGGACAAGCCCATCACGATGGTTGCGGTAAAGTATGATGGCCTGAAGCAGGAAGTGCTCAAGCACCGCGGCAAAGTGCTGGTCGTGGATTTCTGGTCCTTTGACTGAGGGCCGTGCAAATCCAACTTCCCGCATCTGGTCGAGATGCACCGGAAGAACTCCCATCGGGGCCTGGCCGTCGTCGCTGTTTCGCTCGATGACGAGCAGGCCAAGGTGAACGAAGGGAACAAGTTCTTGCAAGAAAAGAAATCTCCGTTCGTCAATCTGCTGCTCGATGAGCCGCATGCGGTCAGAGCGGATAAGCTGGGCTTCAACTTCGCGCCGTGCTACTTCGTATTCGATCGGCAGGGCAGATGGGTTCGCCTGCGCGGCGACGACTACGATCCGGCTGAACTCCCCAAGGAACTCGACAAAGTCATCTTGCGCATGCTTGACGAGAAATAATGCACACCACCGATCCGCATAAGAGCCTGGCCGCCGCCCTGGGCCGCATTCCGAGCGGCCTCTTCATTCTGACGCTCCACCGCGACGGCATCGAGACCGGCATGCTCGCGAGCTGGGTACAGCAGTGCTCCTTCGCGCCGCCGCTCATCAGCGTCGGCGTGCAGCGCGGCCGGCCGATCATCGCGCTGTTGCCGAAGGACGCCGTCTTCACGCTCAACATTCTCGAAGCGGCCCAGACGGACATGATCGCCCACTTCGGCAAGGGCTTCGCGCTGACGGACGACGCGTTCAAGGACCTGGACATTGCCAAATCGCCGCCGTACGGCCCGATCCTGCAAGAAGCTCTCGCGTATTTGCACGCCAGGATCATCGAACGCGTGACGACGGGCGATCATGAGATGCTCATCGCCGAGGTCAGCACAGGCGCGTTGCTCGACGACGGCCAGCCGATGGTGCATATTCGCAAGAATGGGCTCCACTATTAGTCCGTGGTCCGTGGCAATGAACACGACGAGAACGAGTCCAGCTACCGAACGACCACGGACGACTATGTCCTGCCACATCTGCCAAGCCGAAGCCGTATCGCGCTGCTACACCTGCGGCGAGTTGGTGTGCGCGCAGCATAGCCAGGGCAAGACGTGTTCGCGCTGCACGACGGCGATCGCTGAGGGGGATCCGCGTGGCGATCGCATCTCCGCGACGCCGATGGAGGCGAAGGCCAACCATGGCTGGTGGCGGCCGCAGCAAGCCGACGAGTATTTGCCGCCGGCGTGCTATGCGTGCCAGGGTCTGGCGCGCGGCGTGTGCAGAAACTGCGCCAGCCGATATTGCGCTGAACACGCCGGAGCGAACGGCCTGTGTAAGCAGTGCGGCCAATCGGCGATGCTGGGCGTGTACGTTCTGGCGGGCCTCGCGGCGGTTGTCATGGTGATCCTGGTTGTGAACTGGCTATTTGGTTGATTCCGCCATCGCCGTCTCGAGTCGTTGCAGCATCTTTTCGACATCGCTTTCGACGATCAGCAATTCGCGATTCTTCGCCTTGACGAAATCCTCCGCGATGGCCCTGTCGATCCACGTCAACAGCGGATCGAAGAAGCCGGCGCTGTTGAGAAGACCAATCGGCTTGGCGTGGAACTTGAGCTGAGCCCAGGTGAGGATCTCAAACAACTCATCGAGCGTGCCAAACCCGCCGGGCAGCGCGAGAAAGGCGTCGGACAGCCCGGCCATGAGCGCTTTGCGGTCGTGCATGCTTTCGACGATGCGCAGGTCGGTCAGCTGCTGATGGGCCAATTCACGTTCGACGAGCGCCTTCGGGATAACGCCGGTTGTCGAGCCGCCGCCCGCCCGCACTGCGTCGGCGAGCACGCCCATAAGGCCGACGTGCCCTGCCCCGAAAACCAGGCCAAAGCCTCGCCGCACCATGGCCGCACCGAGTTGGCGCGTTTCCTCGGCATAAACCGGCGCCGTTCCCGTCCTTGAGCCGCAAAAGACGCAGAGCTGTTTCATGGGTTTAACCTTTGCAAGACCTGACCTTCCAGGTACACTCACTACAGTGTAGGCACTTCGGAGGGTACCATGAGCGAACTTCTCAACAGCATCTTCAGCAAGGAACCGAGCCGCGAAGTCTTGATTCTGGCGATGGCCGGGCTGATCTTGTTGACGTTGCTGATCGCGTTGCCGCAGCTCCTGCGCGCCAACCTGCGCAAGGCCGAGATGTGGCACGATCAACGGGTGAAATCGCTGGAGAAAGGCATCCCGCTGCCGCCGGAGGACGATCGCACGCGCATGGCAGCCCGCATTGCGCTGATCGTGCCGTCCGTCGTAATCATTTCAACCGCGACGGTGACGAGCTTCCTGGTCGTCTACGAGTCGCCGTATCTATTCGCCGTTTCCCTGGCGATCTGGGTTGTCGCCGGCGTGGTGAGCCTGGCGGCGATCACCGGCGGCGTGGCCCTGATGGGCCGCCTGGCCCTCCTGCAGGCGGGCGAGATCGACGAGGAGGAAGAAGCGGAGCCGTCGGAGCACTCCTATATGAAATGACCTATTGTTCGGCGTGCCTAGTTAGCCGGACGCGCACGCGACGGGTTTTTCGATGTTCGTCGCTTGCGCGTCCGGCTAACAGCGTCATTCTTCCACACGCAGCAGCTCAATTTGCGCCGTCGAGGGAAATTGATCGACATAATAGCGTTCCGGATACCACCCCTTCGCCTTCAGCAAAGCGCCGGCAACTTCAACCACGCGGGACCAATTGGCCCGCGCCACCGCCTCGCCTATGTTTTCTCCGTCGGCGACGAAAAAGAACACCTCATCCGTGCGCGGCAACAGCGAGACCACATCCTTCGACCACACCGAGTAGCTGCGTACTTCGCCCGTCTCCTGGTCTTGCCGGGCGCTAAAGCTGGCGACGAAGATGTCCTCGTCTTTCGTCTCGTAAATGTCGTTGAGCAGTTCCTTTTGCTCCTCGTAATCCTGCCCGATCGCCTGGACCCACATGAGTTGATACTTCGCGAAGTCGGGATGTTCGGGCGCCGGCATGAACGGGACCCACGCATCCCCGTCCAAACGCAGGGCGATGCCGTTCATGGGGCGCGGACCCTGCAACGCTTCCTCGGCTAACGCGGCGATGGCGGACAGGCCGGTCTCATCGTCGGCGCCCGTCAAGAGCAGGGTATCGCGGTTGGGAATCATGACGACGAGGTCGCCGTGAACTTGATGTTGGCGCAGGTACTCGTGCAGCAACATCCTGGCGGAGTCGTGATTGTCTCGCCAGGGAGATTGCCAAACGCCGGGGATGATGCTTCCGAGTTTCTCCTGGCTAATGGCAACGAGGTTCGCACGGGCCCGGATCGAGGCTTCCTCGAAGCTGACTTGCCAGGTCTCCAGGTAGCTCGGCTGAATCTGATGGATTGACTCGGGCAGATCGTACACCAGGCCGACGGCGAAATGCTCGGCCAAAATGGTTAGAGGAAAATCGGGCCGATCGATGCCGCGGCGTTCGAGTTCCAGCTTGGTCATCTCGAAGTAGCCGCGATTGCGCACCGCCGGCAGAAGATGCGGCGCCGCAGTCTGGTAGTCGTCAGGGACTTCGCTGTTGCGCGCAAACCACACGCGCACGAATCGTTGGACGATCCCGTCCCGGATTTCCGGCGCCGCGCCGCAATACTCGCCGTAGGCATTGCCCAGATTCAGGAGATCGGCGCCGTCCTCCTCGATGACAATGCAGAAGCCCTCCGCATCATAGCGCAGCGTTTGCGTCTCGCCGGCATCCTTGATCGCCTTGATGACGGCGTTGGCGAAGGCGTCCTTGCTGATGGGATTCGTCGAGGGAAAATTCATGAGAGCAACTCGTTCTGCCGCTTGCGGCTTAGCGCTCGGCGTCGAGCCCGCCAAGCGGCAAGCGACAATCAAGGGCTACAGAAGATACATGGTCGCAATCGTGAAGTAGATGACGATACCCGTCACGTCCACAAACGTCGCGACGAATGGGCTCGACGCGATGCCCGGATCGACGCCGATACGGCGAAAAATCAGCGGCAGCATCGAGCCGACGATCGTTCCCCAGATGCAAATGCACACAACCGCCTGAAAGATCACCAGGCCTAACGTGAAAGCTGCCGGCGGCTGTTCGCCCGCGTGATCGTAGACAGCGTGCGTGGCCAAGGCAATCATAAAACCGATAGCACCGAGGCTCAAGCCCAAGGCCAGCCCCATCTGCAGCTCGTGGCGTAACACACGCAACCAGTCACGCTCGCTCACCTGCCCCAGGGCCAACGCGCGCGTGATGAGCGTGGCTGCCTGGGAACCCGAGTTGCCCCCCGTGGAGATGCACAACGGCACGAACAGTGCCAGCAAGGCCACGGTGCTGATAGCGTGCTGAAATCGCGACATCGCCCACACCGTGAAGATGCCGCCCACGAACAGGCACGACAACCAGAACGCCCGTCTTCCCCAGACAGTCACGAACGACGTTTCCAGGTAGTTTTCCGTAATTGGCCCGACGGCACCCATGCGATGGACGTCTTCGGTCGCCTCCTGAACGACAACGTCAATGACGTCGTCATGCGTGATGATGCCGACCATGCGATTTTGATCATCGACGACGGGAATCGCGATGAGATCGAACTGCGCCATCGTCTTGGCAACTTTTTCGGGGTCCTCGTTGGCGCGGACCGAGACGACTTGGTTCTCCATGATGTCGCGGATCAAGGCGTGCCGCGCGGCCAAGATCAAAATACGCAGCGACACGACGCCCGTGAGCCGATGCTGCTCGTCGAGGACGAAGATGTAGTAGATCGTCTCGCTTTCGGGCGCCTGCAAACGCAGCCGATCGAGGGCTTCCGATGCAGTCAACCCTGGTGGTAGCCAGGCGTAATCGGTCGTCATCAACGCGCCGGCGGTGTTCGCCTCTTGGCTCACCAAGGTCGCGATGTCGCGGCGATTGGCCTCATCGACAAGCCGAAGCAAGCTCTCCGTCACCTTCGGCATCAAGCGGCGCATCAAATCGACGCGATCGTCGTGCGACATCTGTTCGATCAACTCGGCCATATGCTCGCGGCCCGTGCCTTCGACCATCTGCACTTGCCAATCGATCGGGAAATACTCGAAGATGGCTGCCTGATGCTTGATGCGGGTGTGCTTGAGAAATCTCCAGACCTGTTCGACAGGCAAATCGCACACCAGCGCGTCGCCGACGGTTGCGGGATGCAGCGATTCACAGAACTCCTTCATGCCATGGGCGTCGTTCTCTTGAAGGAGATACTTCACTTCCGGCGTAAATAACGGATTCGGCATGATAGGGTCCCGATGGAATTTTCCCGAGGGGTACGTCTCCAACGTACCCATGACATCACGACACGTTGGAGACGTGCCCGACGTCAATCAGCATGTTATCAATCAATCGCGTCGTTCCGAAGTAAACTGCGAGCGCGACCAGCACTTCTCCCTGCAAACGCTCGATCGGCTGAAGCTGCCCGAAATCGACAATCGCTACATAATCGACGCGCGCGCCCGGCGTTGCATCGATCAATGCGCGCGCCGCGCGGATCAACGGCTCCGCTTGCCGTTCGCCGGCGTCGATTCGGGCTCGAATCAACTCCAACGCGCGAAAGAGCACGGTCGCGTGCCGGCGCTGCTCCGAGTCCAGGTAGACGTTGCGCGAACTGAGCGCCAAGCCGTCGGCCGCGCGCACGATCGGACAGATGCGCAACTCGACAGGCACATCGAGGTCGCGAACCATCTGCATGAGCAATCTGGCTTGCTGGGCGTCCTTCTGCCCGAAGTACGCGACATCCGGCTGCAAGATATTGAACAGCTTCAAGACGACCGTGGCCACGCCGCGAAAATGCCCAAGACGCGCCGCACCGCACAGCACGTTCTGCATTTCGTTCACCTCGACAAAAGTCTTGAACGAGGCGGGATACATGACCTCCGGCGTAGGCTGAAAGACGAGATCGACGTTCGCCCGCGCACACAGCGCGACATCCGCATCGAACGGGCGCGGATAGCGCGACAGATCCTCCTTTGGGCCGAACTGCGTCTGATTGACGAAGATCGACACGACAACGAAATCAGTCTCGCGCCGCGCCGTCTGGATCAAACTTTCGTGCCCGGCGTGCAAGGCGCCCATCGTCGGCACGAGGCCGATACGTTTGCCTTGAGTGCGCGCGGCCGCGATGGCGTTGCGGGTGTCGGCGACAGTTGTTGTGATCGTTGGAGTCAAGCGACTTCTTTCTTGTATTTCTCTCCTCTCCCCCGGAGTACCGAGGGAGAGGGGAGGAAGATTCGCTAGCACCATCTCCAAATACGAGCGCTGCTCGCTCGACGTCAGCCCCAGTTCGCGCGTCGTCTGCAAGATCACGTCTTGTGCGCGTTGCTTCTGTTCCGCGTTCGTGACGATTTCGATTTCGACAAATCGGCCCAGCGATTCGACCTCATCGCAACATGCTTGCAGCGCGAAACCACCGCGCTGGAAATCGTAGCAGGTTCGCCGCTTCTTCACCACGGCAGTCGGCCGATAGCCGAGCGCGACGGCGAGCCGGCGCCATTTGTCTGCGGCTTCGGCGCCTGGCTCCAGGGCGAGCTCGATCTCCGTGCGCGTCTTGGCGAGACCGCCTTGCTTGGGGCCTTTGTAAGTGATGCGATTCTGGATACCGATGCAGCGCAGGCGAAACGCTTCATCCGTCCGCGCGAAATCGCGATCCGGAGCGTTGAAGTAATGGTCCGCTTCCTCAATCGCCAGCTGCGGCGTCGCGCGCCAGTTCGCCATGTGCTGTTCGAGCGCGCTGAAGTCGCTAACCGAAAATTTCATCTCGATTTCGAGCATGGTTGCATCCTGAATTCGTTTAACTCTCACAACCTTTCGCGCGAACACCAATCGCAAAACCCCGAAAACTCGCCTGCCGCGGCGTCCGTCCCTTGTGTAGAATTAACGTATTCGGCCCGGTCCATCCAGGCGCTTCACGAAGAATTAACGATCCCCGCGAGGAACGCATGAGCGAATTCCATACCGTGTGCAAAGTACAAGAGCTGCGCGAAGGCGAAGGCAAGACCGTCGCCGTCGGTAAGAAGCTGGTCGCCGTCTTCCTCGTGGAAGGCAATCCCTTCGCCATAGACGATTGCTGCCCGCACATGGGGGCGTCCCTGAGCGGCGGTTACGTCGAGAGCGGCATCGTCACCTGCCCGTGGCACGCCTGGCGCTTTCGCGTCACCGATGGGACCTGGGCCGACAACCCGCGCATCAAAATTGGTTGCCATTCCGTCCGCGTCGTCGGAGATGACGTGCAAGTTCAACTCGCCAGCCCAACCGCGGAGAGAACCTCATGAGTCCGTATTTTCGCGCCGCCGTCGCGGCCCTACTCTTGTCGCTCGGTGCCATCGCGCCGGGTCTTGCTCAAAATGCGGGACCTGCCAAGATCGTCCCAAAACTTGAACCCGTTGCGGAGACGCGACTGCTTATGGAAGGTCTGGCCCACGCCAACTTTCGCGGCCTGGAGCGCAATCTCGCGAAGAATCCAATCGACGGCCAATCCTGGGTCTTCGCGCGCGGCCAGGCGCTGTTGATTGCGGAGACGGCGAATCTGTTGATGCTACGGCCGCCGAAGAGTCCGAGCAGCCAGCCCTTCTGGTTCGGACATTCGATGGACATGCGCAATCAGTCGATGTCGCTGGCCCAGGACTTGGCGAAGAAGGACCTCGAGCGCGCCAAGGCGGGGATGCAGCAGGTCGCCAACAGTTGCAATCGCTGCCATCAGACCTTCCGCGTCAACGCCGACATTACGCCGTTCGCGCAGCCCGAGCCGCCGCCGGTGCGCAAGGTGTCGATCGAATAGTGATTCGTTTAGCGCTCGCGTTGAAGCGACGATCGATCTGATGCTTTAACGCGAGCGCTAAGCCGCAAGCGGCGTTTCGATAAAATACTCGCACCCATCGAACGAATAACCCATTAGACGATTTTCCGTATGCGCTTGACGGCGGCATGCGGGTCGATTACTACATTCTTTGCAGGGTATCGCCAACTTTCGTTTACTTCGAAAGGCTGACACGTCATGTCCACGTCAAATCCACAAGCCGGCAAACCCCCGACTCCTCCGCCAGCGGCCCCTACTCCGCCCTCCGCGGCGCCGGCATCCAAGCCAGTCGGGCCGCCGCAGAAACGGCAGATCTTCATCGTCAGCCACTCCACTCTCTTCTACTGGTGGCCGGTGTGGGCGTTCGGTTTCTTGATGTTCATCATCTCCATCTTGTCGGGTCAAGACATGGCGATCGTGCCGAGGGATTCCAAATTCACGGAAGTACTAAAGGACAGAGAAGGAAAGCCGAAAAAAGACTCGGAGAAAGTCACGATCGATGGCTTTGATGGGCCGCGCCAGGTCGTTGTCCTGCCGATAGGCGAGAACGCCGCCACAACCAAGACACTACACATCAGCGGCAGCAAGAATGTGGGCGTGGTCTTTGTCGCGATCCTGCTTTTGGTCATCGTCATCACCAATATCCCCCTGCGCGGGCTGTGGTCCTTCATCGTCATCCTGTTCATCATCTTCTTCACGATCATCTTCTCGATCATGGAGTGGTGGGCCATCATCTTCGACATATTCACCCTTCTCGACATCCGCATCAATGCGGCCGGCTATCTCGTCATTTCTTCGATCCTGTTCATCCTGTGGCTCGTTGTCTTCTTCCTTTTCGATCGGCAGATCTACATGATCTTCGAGCCGGGACAAATGCGCGTGCGCCAGGCTATCGGCGACGCCGAGACCAGCTATGACACCACGGGCATGACGACGATGAAACAGCGCGGCGACCTCTTCCGGCACTGGATCCTCGGCCTCGGGTCAGGCGATCTCATCGTCAGAACCTCGGGCGCGCATCCGGTAGAGATTCACATGAACAACGTGCTCTTCATCGGCGGCAAGCACGAGCAAATCGAAGAGCTGCTGCGTTCGCGCGAGGTCGTCGCAGGCGACTGAAGCGGATCGTAACGTCGTGCATTTCGCCACAACGCCACAGGCGTACGTGGGAGGGGATAGTGTTCCCCATCCACGCACGCCTGTGGCGTTGTAGTTTGACGGTTTCCGTCAGGCAAAGTGCCGATTACAATGAGCGTATGGAAACCGCCATGCGATCAATCCTTCTTGCCTTGCTTCTCCTCTCCACAACGGCGTTCTCTGCACGCGCGCAGCCAAACCCTGAGGACCGTGCCGCGCAGCTTGAGTTCTTCGAAAAGAAGATCCGCCCCATTCTGGTTGATAATTGCTACGAATGCCACGGCGGCGCGAAGATCAAGGGCGGCGTTCGACTCGATCGCAAGGCCGCCGTCTTCAAGGCGACCGATGAGCCGTTGATCGTGCCGGGGCATCCCGAGAAGAGCTTGCTCGTGCGCGCAATTCGTCACGAGATCGAGCACAAGATGCCGCCGCCGCCCAAGGCGAAGCTGTCGGTGCAGGCGACCGCCGACATCGCGACGTGGATCAAGCTCGGCGCCGCCTGGCCGGACGATAAAACCAAGAGCGTCGAAACCGATCCGCGCAAGCACTGGGCATTTCAGCCGGTGCAGAAGCCGGCCATACCGATGGTGAACGGTCAGCGTAAGCCGGCTGGTGAGTGGGCCAACAATCCGATTGACGCGTTCATTCTGGCAAAACTGGATGAGAAACAGGTTACGCCGAATCCGGTTGCCGATCCCCGTACGCTCCTTCGACGCGTGCAGTACGATCTTGTCGGTTTGCCGCCGACCTATCAGGAAATGGAAGCATTTGCCGCGGCGTGGGATCGCGCGAGCGCTAAACGGCAAGCGCTGTGGGATGACGTCGTTGACAAGCTGCTCGCGTCGCCTCAACACGGCGAGCGCTGGGCCCGACACTGGCTTGATTTGGCGCGCTACTCCGACACCAAAGGCTACGTCTTCCTGGAAGAACGCCGCTACCCTTATGCCTACGCTTATCGCGACTGGGTGGTAAAAGCTCTGAACGATGATTTACCGTACGATCAATTCCTGATCCAGCAAATCGCCGCCGACCGGCTCGTCGCCAAGGGCCAGGCCCCCGTAAGCAGTCAGGCGGCGATGGGCTTCCTCACGCTCGGCCGACGCTTTCTCAACAACATTCACGACGTCACCGATGACCGCATCGACACGCTCACACGCGGCATGCTCGGCCTCACCGTTGCGTGCGCCCGTTGCCACGATCACAAATACGACCCGATCTCGACCAAGGAATACTACGGCTTCTACGGCGTCTTCATGAGTTCGCTCGAGCCGAAGGAACTTCCGCTCCTGGGCGAGCCGACCGTGACGAAGGAATACGTCACGTTCCAAGAAGAACTGCAGAGACTCGAAAAAGCGGTGAACTCGTATCAAGCGAAGTTCAAGAAGGAGCTTGACGAGAAGAACCGCAAGCATCGCGATGAGCTCAAATCGCTAGAGAAGAAAGTCGAAGCGTTCCAGGCGAATTCGTCCGCCGCGCCGCCGCGCGGCATGGTGATGATCGATCGCCCCAATCCCGGCGATTCGCGTGTCTTGATTCGCGGCGCTCCGGGCAATCTCGGACCGGTCGCGCCACGCCAGTTCCTCGCGATCCTTTCACCTGACAAGCCGAAGCCGTTCACCGACGGCAGCGGCCGACTCGATTTGGCGCGCGCCATCGTCGACAAGAACAATCCGCTCACGGCGCGCGTCTTCGTCAACCGCATCTGGATGCACTATTTCGGCACGGGCCTGGTGACGACGCCGAGCAACTTCGGCCTGCGCGCCGAGCCGCCGAGCCATCCAGAGCTGCTCGACTATCTCGCATGGCGTTTCATGGAGGACGGCTGGTCAATCCGCAAGCTGCATCGCTTGATCGTCACTTCAAGAACGTATCAGATTTCGAGCGCAGAAAACGCCAAGGCCCGCGAAGTCGATGCCGACAATCGCTGGTATGCGCGGGCCAATCGCCGCCGGCTCGACTTTGAAGCGTTGCGCGATTCACTATTGATGGCCGCGGGCAATCTCGACCTCAAGATGGGTGGCGCCAGCGTGGACATCACCAAGGCCCCCTGGAGCAAACGCCGCACACTGTACGGCTTCATCGATCGTCAGAACCTCCCCGGCATCTTCCGCACGTTCGACTTCGCAAGCCCCGATGCCTCGACGCCGGTGCGATATCAAACGACGGTGCCGCAGCAGGCCCTCTTCCTGCTCAACCATCCGTTCGTGCAGGAGGAAACTCGCGTCCTCTTGAATCGGCCGGAGTTGAACGTGAAGGATCAGGCCGACAGGATCCAGGGGCTCTATCGCACAGTCTACGGACGCAGCGCGGATGCCGAGGAAGTGCGCATCGGCCAGCAATTTCTCGCGTCGGCGACCGTCGGTACGGTCGGGCTGACGCCATGGGAACGCTACGCGCAGGCGTTGTTGCTGGCGAACGAGTTTGCGTTTGTCGATTGATTCCAGATCCTGAAGCGCAAGCGAAGGATGATGCATCCTTCATTTACGCTTCAGAATCCGAGAGGAATGCGTCATGAATACAGCTTTCCAGTCTTTCCTCACGCGCCGCGAATTGCTCACGCGCAGTGGTCTCGGCTTCGCTTCGCTCGGCCTAATGCAGATGCTCGCGTCGCGCGGCGAACTGGCGGCCGTGCAAAACTCGCCCGGCCTGTCGCCATTGACGCCGCGCCAGCCGCACTTCCCCGGCAAGGCGAAACGCGTCATCCATCTATTCATGAATGGCGGCCCTTCGCACGTCGATACGTTCGACCCGAAACCCGCTCTCGCACGCTACGCTGGGCAACTGCTGCCGCGGCCGAATCTGCGCACGGAGCGACCCACCGGTGCCGCATTTCCGTCGCCGTTCCGATTTCGGCGTCATGGGCAGAGCGGCATCGAGGTCAGCGAGCTGTTCCCGCACGTCGCCGCGAGCATCGACGACATCTGCGTCATTCGCTCGATGTACGCCGACGTGCCGAATCACGAGCCATCGCTACTCCTGCTCAACTGCGGCGACGCCCGGCAAGTACGGCCCAGCCTCGGCTCGTGGGTCACCTATGGCCTCGGCAGCGAGAATCAAAATCTGCCCGGCTTCATCGCCATGTGCCCCGGCGGCTATCCGATCCAGGAATCGCAAAACTGGCAGTCGGCGTTTCTTCCCGGCGCCTATCAAGGGACGTACATCGACACGCAGCATCAGCAGCTCGACCGCTTGATCGAGAACATCCGCAACACCGCTGTCACGCGCGAGCAGCAACGGCAACAGCTCGACCTGTTGCAGCAGCTCAATCAACGGCATCTCGAAAAACGCTCCAACGACGCTCAGCTCGAAGCCCGCATCCAATCGTTTGAGCTCGCCTACGGCATGCAGCGCGACGCCGAGGACGCCTTCGACATCAGCCGAGAACCGCAGCACATCCGCGACATGTACGGCCCCGGCGTCCACGCCCGGCAAATCCTGATCGCGCGCCGCCTGCTCGAAAAAGGTGTGCGTTTCATCCAGATCTGGCACGGTCAAGGTCAACCGTGGGACAACCACGACGATCTCGAGGTCAACCATCGCCGCCTCGCCCGGCAATGCGATCAACCGATCGGCGCCTTGCTCAAGGACCTAAAGCAGCGCGGCATGCTCGACGACACACTGGTAATTTGGGGTGGCGAGTTCGGGCGCACGCCGACGGTCGAGCTGCCGACACCCGGCGCGAACGCCGGCCGCATCAACGGCCGCGACCACAACCACTGGGGCTACACGACCTGGCTCGCCGGCGGCGGCGTCAAGGGCGGCCACGTCCACGGCGCGACCGACCCGTTCGGCTTCCAGGCCGTCGAAAACCGCGTCCACGTCCACGATCTGCAAGCGACCATTCTATGGCTGCTCGGCTTCGACCACGAACGCTTCACGTACCGCTATGCGGGGCGCGATTTCCGCCTGACCGACGTCGCCGGACGGGTAGTGCATGATTTGATTGCGTGAGAGTGGCTCGGTCAGAGAATTACAGCGGTCCGAACGGTATTCAAATTACGAAAAAACACCGCGCGAGACATTTCGTTGTACGGCCCGCACCACCGGGACGAAACTGTATGGTTCGCTTGGCGGGTTGGCCTACGCGGACCCGCGGACAATCTTAGCAAGCTTTGGATGACGGTCCATTAGCCGCTGTTGCACGCGGACAGTAGTTTGATTTGTTCACGCCTTTCAAACCCAGGGGTTAACGAAAAACTGCGAACCCGTTCGTCGTTCTTCCGCCATTCTCCGCAACGAGTTGCGTCGCGTTCGACCGACGGCGGCACATTGGAGATGCATGTGATTACCCTGCATCGAGGAAAGTTGGCAGAACAGCACATTGGCCTTGCACAGAAAGTCCGACAACCACGGTAAAATTATTCGGAAGTTTAGGATCGGGTCCAATCAATAAAGCCAAGTTGTTCAAGGCTGATTTGTAGCTTCCCCTTCTGATCTGTTGTCAAGTCCGTATTCGGGAGACGTGCGGGGCCGACTTCGACGCCCAGGAAACCCATGGCGGCCTTGGCGGCAGCCATGTAGCCGAATCCGGCCAGGAGTTCGATGAGTTGCACCGAACGGTACTGTTCGGCGCGGGCCGTCACCAGATCGCCTCTCTCGAACGCGGCGATCATTCGATTGTAAATGGGGGCCGCGAAGTTGTAACTGCTTCCGACACCGCCAACCGCACCGCAAGCAAGTGCCGCCAGCAGGTACTCATCCACGCCCCACGGGATGTCGTATCGCCCGCCTTGGGCCTGAAGACACTTCTGGTAGGCCATCAGGTCTGGGTTCGTGAACTTGATGCCGGCCAGCGTCGGGATGCGTTCCCGGGCGTGGGCCAGGAACTCGGGCATCGGGAACGACACGCCGGTCAGCACCGGGATGTCGTAGAAGTAGAATGGCGTCCCCGGTGCGACCCCGGCGATGTCGGCACAGCACGCAATCAAGGCGTCGAGCAACTTCGGCTTGAAGTAACTCGGAGCCAGAGCCGCGATGGCGTCGGCACGGAGTTCCTGGGCCTGAGCCGCCAACGTGCGGGCGTCGGCGAGGCAATTCGAGCCGACGTGAACGACCAGCCGCATCTCTGAGCCACGCGCGACCTCGCTCCAGCGTTTCGCCAGGGCGAGGCGTTCTTCGACTGTGAGCGAGTGGCTCTCGCCCGTGCTACCCCCGATGAACACGGTCTTCACGCCGTTGCGGAGAAGGTGTTCGGCCTGCCGTTCGATGGCTGGGAGATTCAGTTGGCCGTCCGCGTCAAACGGCGTGTGAGTCGCGGCGACGAGGCCGTGCAGTTTAATCGTCATCGAGGTTGCTCCTGTGAGGCGACTACGGGCCGGGGCCGAATGAGCAGCACCAGCACGACGGAAATAATGGCGAGGCCGGCGAAGCCGCCGAAGATCACATTGAGCGGCACCTGGCGGTCCCGCAACGCACCGAAGCCCCAGTCGGCCAAGCCGCCGAAGCTGATGCTGACAAAGTTCATGATGCCGTAGCCGGTCGCCCGCAACTGAGGTCGCACGATCTGCGACAGGATGGGCATGTTGTTGCAGTCGAAGAACCCCCAGCCCAGCCCGAAGACGATCAAGAAGGTGATGGCGACCGCCAACGAACCGGCGTTGCCCACGCCGAAGATCGCCGGCACGATCAGGCTCATGCCGATGGCACTGGCGTAGATTCGGCCACGCTCGTTCGTTCTCATCCAGCGATCCGCCAGCCAACCGCCGGCCACCACGCCGAGGATGGCCGCGACTTGCCAATACAAGGTTGCCGCCACCCCCGCTTGCCCCTGGCCGATGTCGAACTGTCTCTTGAGAATCGATGGCATCCAGTCCCGCACCACCCACCCGGCCATCGCCGGCAAAGTGAAGTACAAGACCAGCAGGATGAAGGAGAAGTTGACCAACAACTCCCTGCCCGCACCGACTGGGGAGAGCCGTGGAGCCGCCAGCCGCTCCTCCGACTTCGGTGCGTCTCGAAGCAGAATCACCAGCGGGATCGCGTAGAGCATCCCGAAGCCGCCGCAGGCCGTGAAGGCGCGTCGCCAGCCGAGGTTGGGATCGGCGGCGACGTACCCGCCGAAGCCGCCGACAATCACGCCGAGGTAGATCGCCATTTGGTGCAGGCCCACGGCCCGTGAGCGGGTGTGGCCGGTGTGGTAGTCGGCGATCAAGGCCAACGCCGCCGGGATGTAGAACGCCTCGCTGATGCCCATGAGCGAACGCGCCCAGAGCAACTCGTTGTAGGTCGTGACGTGTCCGGTCCACCACGTCACTGCCGACCAGACGAACAAACTGCCGCAAATGGTGAGGCGGCGGCTGAACCGATCCGCGATGTACCCGCCGATGAGGCTGAACACCGCGTAGACCCACTTGAATTGGCCGAGCATGAAGCCCCACAATTCCTCCCGGTTCTCGGCCTCGCCCAGGCTGGGGATGGAGGTCATGACGGAGGTCTGCATCGACGCCAGCATCTGCCGGTCGAGGTAGTTCAACAACGCGACGGGCATGAGCAGCACGACGACCAGCCACGCCGTCCGGGGTACACTCGAAGCAGGGGATAGCATGGGCGTGGTCATTTCTTACCCCCCGGTATGAAGTTCCACACCTCCGGGGAGCGGACGCCGGGCCGCATCTCGCCGCTCGGAACCACCCACGTCCTGTTCCACATCACGCACGGGACGGTCACCCGTGGGGCGGATACCTCGCCGGCCTCGACCCACTTGTTCGACTTCATGTCATATCGCAGCACCTTCTTGCCGAAGCCGCGATGCTTTTCGGGATCAACGCCGACCTGGGAGCCGTCGTCGCCGCCGAGGATGTAGAAGCCCGAGGCGTCGGCGGGGGCGGGCGAAGGCGCAGCCACGACGGGATAAGGCAAGTCGGCCACCCGCTTCCAGCCCTTGTCGGGGTCGTAGCGGTAGGCGTCCTTGAGATAACGCCGCTCGATCTTCTCCCCTTTCCCGACGACGAGATCGACGCCGCCAACGATCCAGAACGCCCCGTCGAAGCCCGCCGCGACCGCCAGCATCCGTCCGCTGCCGGGGCAAGCGTCGATCTGTCTCCATTTCGGTTCCTTGGCCGACAGGTCGAGCCTCCAGGCAGTCTTCGCGGTGTCCTTGGAGTCGGGCTTCTCCTGGCCACCGGCGACATACAAGTTGTCGCCGACCAACGCCCCGCAGGCGTTGGCGAGCGGCTTCGGCAGCGATGGGAGTTTGGTCGTAACGAGCTTGCCCGTCTTCCAATCGAGGCGGAAGGCATCGGCATAATGCCGGTCAGCGTCACTTCCGCCGACACACACCACGCTGTCGCCGTGCGTCACACTGACGCCGTACCCCAGCGGACGGGGCAGCTTGCCGGCATTCTTCCACTCCCCGTCCGGCTTCTCCAAAACGAAGACGCTGTCGTACCAGATCTTTTTGCCGCCGTCCCACGGCTTCTTGTCGGGGAAGTTAGCACCGCCCGCGACAAGGAGCGCGTCGTTACTGACCCCGGCAAAGGGGCCAGCGAACCCCTCCTTGTCCGGCAGCGAAGGCAGTTGCTTCCACTCCCCGGCGAGGGCATCGGCGCCAGCGAAGATCGTGACCATCATCAAGATCGTCCTCATTGGGTTTGTCCTTCCTTCCCGGCGTCCGACTCCAACAGTTTCCAGCAGCACCACAGCATCCGGGGCAGATGGAATGGCCCCTTCCACATGTTGCCCTTGAGCCGTGTCGAGATGCGGCCATCGCGGTGGAGGTAGCCGTACCACTCGCCGAACTCCGGGTCGGGAAAGTGGCGGAAGCTCCACTCATGAACCTGTCGATGCCAGCGGGCGTACTTCTCGTCGCCGGTCAGTTTCCAGGCGAGCAGTGTGGCGATGATGGCCTCACAGTGCGGCCACCAGAACTTCATGTCGTGCCAGTATTCCTGCACCGGCAGGCCGCGCAGGTCGCGGAAGTAGAAGATGCCGCCGAACTCTTCGTCCCAGCCCCGCTTCCACATCCAGTCGAGGATCGTCAGGCCAATGCCAATGAGATGGCGGTCGTCACGCCGGTTGCCTTCGTGCATGATGAACCACGCCGCTTCAAGGGCGTGACCGGGGTTCAGTTGCCGACCATCGAAGTGGTCGATGATCTCGCCGTTCGGCCCGACCACCTCCATGACGGCCTCGTACTCGGGCTTCAGGAAGAACCGCTCGATCCGCTCGACGGCCCAGTCGATCCACGCCGTACACGTCCGGCCTTTCACCACCACGTCGCCAAGGTTTTCGCGGAGTTCCTGAGCGGTGGCGATGCCGATCATCAGCGGCCCGATGCCCATCATCGGACGGGTCGCGGCATCGACCTTCGGCGGCATCCGGCCCGGATCGAACGAATGACTCAGGTAGGTATCGAAGAACGCAACGGCGGCGGCGGCGGCCCGTGAATCCCCGCTGGCCTTGGCCAACGCGGCGTTGGCAATGGCGGCGAATGACTCGCTGTAGACATACCGCCGCATGCGCAATGGTTGCCCATCGCGGGTGACAGTGAAGTACAACTTGCCACCGGGGCCGCTACCGTGCCGCCGCAGGAACTCGACACCGCTCCGAGCAGCGTCGAGCCACTCGGGCTTCTTCTCGACGGTGTTGAAGAGCGTGGCAAACATCCACGCTCCACGGCCTTGAAACCAGATCGATTTGTCGGTGTCGATCACCGTGCCGTCGCGGTCGAGGGCGGTCAGGAAGCCGCCGTGTTCGCGGTCCAGGCCGTGCCGCAGCCAGAACGGGATCACGTCGCCGAGCAGGGTGTCACGGTATGTTTCAGCGAGGGCCGTCTGGCCCTCCTGTTTCGTCAAGTCCACGGGTTCATTTCCTTGGGAGTGTCAGCAAGAATGTCGAGGCAGGCAGGCTTTCTCCGTTCGTCAGATTGCCGGTCGAGAATGGTTGCCAGCCGTAGCGGGCCGTCACGGGTTGCGCGATGATGTTGTTGGTGAGCGTGATGGTATCCCTCCCGATCTCGACATCGGCAGCCCGGAACATCCCGTCCTCGCCAGCGATCTCGAACCCGGCTGCCGACCTGCCGTTGCTTGTCTTCAACCCCGCGTCCGGATGGTCGAACGTCACGACGAGGCCCGATCCTTCCCGCCTAACCGACTTGGCCAGCGGTCCACTGTAGGCCACCTTCTTGTCGTAGGTCCGAGCCAACGCCCACAAAGCGAGGCGATGCCCGACTTCTTTCTTATTGCGGGGATGCACATCGGTAGGGTGGCCGAGGTCGCTGGTCACGGCCATGCCCATGTTCGGAATCTCCGTGAGCATGCGCCGCTGGCCATCTCGAAACTCGGGCCAGTGCTGCGCTTTATACCCCTTCTCGGTCCCAATGCTGGAAAGCTGGCAAAACAGGAAGGGGAACTCGCCGATGCCCCACTGTTTCCGCCAGTCGGCGACGAGCAGGGGGAACAACCGGTCGTGCTGTCGAACTCGACGCAAATCCAGGGAGTTGCTTTCCCCCTGATACCAAATGACGCCTCGGATCGAGAAGGGAATCAACCGAGCGATGCCAGCGTCCCATAGAAATGCCGGCTTGAACGGGTGGTTCGGCCCCGCTTCGTCTTTCGGAAAATCAATCTTGCCCTTGAGAGCGACGGCAAGGTTCTCACGGCCCCGCTGCCGACACCACGCTTCTTGGTTGTCGTTTTCCAGCCAGTTGCCCTTGAGCAGCGGGGCTAACTCCTTGTCGGCGGCCATCGCCTCCCGGCGAATCCAGGCTTCGGTGGGACTGCCACCGACAGCAAGATGGATCACGCCGACCGGCACTTTGAGCGTTTCATGAATCTCTTTGGCGAAATAGTAGCCGACCGCCGAGAAATCCTTGGCAGATTGTGGTGAACAAGGCTGCCATTTCCCCTGATAGAATTTTTCGGGCGTCAGCCGTTTCAGCTCGTCAGGTCCGAACGCCTTTGCGGAGGAATACTGACCAGCGTGAGCAAGATTGAGCAATCGCAACTGGGGATGCTCGGCTTTGGGCAACTCGGCCTTGGCATGGGCTTCCATGGCCATCGCGAATTCCATATTCGACTGTCCAGCCGCGATCCAGACTTCACCGACCAGAACATCGCGAACGAGCAACATATCCCTCCCCGCAACCACCTTCAACTCACGGCTTTCAGCGTCGGCTTTCATCGCGTCGAGGGTGACGGACCACTTGCCCTTGTCGTCGGCCTTCACCTCCTTGCGCTGATCGGCGAACATGACCGTGACGGGAGTTCCGGGGTCGGCGGTCCCCCACACCGGAACGGGGACGCCCCGTTGAAGCACCATCGAATCCGCGAACAACTCATGCAGCGAAGGTGGCGCGGCGCAAACAGACGCAGGTACGAGAAGGAACGCGAACCCCAGCGTGAGATTTCGCCACATGCTTACTTCTCCTTCTTCTCGGGCTGCTTTTTCGCCAGTTCATCGACCTCTTTTAACGTGAATCGCACGCTCAGGATGTACGGCGATTCCTTGGGCATCCAGTGTCCATAAGTCGTCACGACGAACGTGCCGTCGGGCAGCAGTTCCACGCCGGGATAGGCACAGTCACCGCTCTTGTAATTCTTTTTGAACCGAATGCGGTATTGCCCCTCTTTGGCATTGACGAGATCGTCGTACGTTCCGACCCAGCCGACCCAGTCGCCGGCAGTTGGGCTATGTTGGCCTTTGGTGGGAATGTCGCGGAAGGACACGAACAGCCGACCGTCCGGGCCGTACTTCGCCACATGACGATCACCGTTGAGCGAGGCGGCCAGTTCGCGCGGCTCGGTCCACGTCTTGCCTTCGTCGTCGGAAAAGATGACGTGCGAGTTTTTCTTGTGGAAGTTCTCACGCAGCAGGACGGCGATTTGCTTGCCATTTGGCGAACGGATCGCGCCGGGTTCGCAGAGGAAGAGCTTGTTGGATTTGAAGATCGTTTCGGGTTCGCTCCACGTCAACCCACCGTCCTTTGATACGACCTTGTACAAGGTGGAAGTTGTCGTGGCCTTGCCGCCCTTCTTGATGAACCGCCCGTCGTCGTGGAAGAGAGCCATGTACTGACCCGCGCCGGTCTTCAACGCGATCACCGACGCCATCGTGACGATTCCGCCCCAGTTGCCGACCGCCTTCAACTCCGACCACCTTTTACCATCGTCCTCGCTGACGGCCATCCGCGCTGGATACAGCCCGCTAAACAGAATGATCCGCTTCGTCTCCTTGGCATCAACCACCCGATGGAGCGTCGGAGTTTCCAGCGAAGTTTCCCAGTTCTTCGGCGTCGGCAGTCGGTCGGACCACGTCTTGCCGCCGTCCTCACTCCTCTTGTACAAGATGGGACCGCGCCCATGACCCTTGGGATAAACGCACAGGATTGTCTTGCCATCTTCGAGCAGAAGAGTTGTCGGGTGGCCCAGGTACTGTCCCTTCTCTCGATCCACGATTACCTGACGTTCCTTTTGATCGTTCAGGTCGATCACAGGAATCGAGAAGGCGGCAGTAGGCTGGGTTGGCTGAGCTTTTGCTTCCAGCCAGTCGAGCGAAAGGCGAGCAAAGACAATGCGATGGGCGTTATCGACTTCGTACAGACAGCCGATGGTCCCGTCCGACAACCGCGTCAAGCAGGAGTAGGCGAAGCTGTCCTTGTGCAACACCCGCTTCACGGGCCACGTCTTGCCCTCGTCGTAGCTGACGAAGACTGTCCCGTTTTCGCGTTTGGTGCTTTGTGGCCCGGAGTACAGCAGTCGGCTCTTTTCTCCGTCCGCAGGGTCGGTGTACCGCAGGACCGAACCCATGCAACCAGGATCGACTTGTTCCGGCACGTCGTCAACCTTCGACCATGTCACTCCTCCGTCCGCGCTCACGCATGTTTTCCGCACCGCCTTGCCCGCCCACCGCCGAACGTTGAACCGGATTGATCCGTCCTTCAACTCCACGAACTGAGCCTCATTTACGGTGCTGTTTTTCTTTCCCTTTGAGTCGATCAACCCACCGGGAGCCACCTCGCCCATCTGCCACGTCTTGCCCGTGTCGTCGCTGTAGATGGCGTAGATGTTCCACACCCCGAACGGCCCCTCGTTGAACGGGATCAGGATGCGGCCCGCATGTTTGCCGTGCCGAAGCTGGATGCCGATGCCCGGCCCGCCGGCGACCGTCGTGACGACCTTCTCCCGCTTCGTCTCCTTCGTGATGTCCCGAGGTTTCGTCCACGTCACTCCGTCGTCGTCGCTGGTGATGACCAAGTTGCGAACAATCAGGTCGCCCTCGTAGCCCGGCTGAATCTTGCCGCTCCGCTCGCCGACGCCCGCCGGATAGGACTGATACATCAGCAGCACCTGACCACCCTGGCGTTCGACGACGGCACACGGGTTGTTCAACGCCCGGTCGCCGTCCTCCGCGATGATGGCGATCTTGCCCCAGGTTTTACCGCTATCCGTGCTGCGTTTCAGGACGATCTTGTTCTTGGCCTGATCGGCATCAGCGGCCCGGCCTTCGGCGAAGGCGAGGACAGTGCCTTTCTTGCTGACGACGACAGACGGGATGCGGATCGACGCGAACCCGTCCGCCTTCGGCACGAACACGTCCGCGACCTCGGGTTCGGCTCCGAACCCCGTTAATGGGACGAACAGAAGGATCAGGGCGAGTCGGGTCCGCGACATAGGGTATCCTTTCGGGATGCGGGTGTGGCGTTGTTCACGGGTCGCAAACGAGCGGCCTACGGATTCTTCTTGGTCTTCTGGCCAGGTACGTCGAGTTGGAGCGGCGGTTGGTCTTTCGTCACGTCCATCTGGGTCGTGTGTTCCTCGAACAGCAGGTTGCCGAACGGAGTGAACGGTTCCGGGTTCACCCCGTCGCCACCGGTGATCCGCACCACCTGTGCGCCTAGCACCACCCGCTTGTGGGACTGCCGGGTGTCGAACTTGCCATCCTTGATGTCGGCGTGTCCTTGTTGGCCACTGTTGCCCCTCGCCGGGTCCGGCTCGAACACGATCAGGCCGAGTGGGATCGGTTTGCCGTCCACCGTTACCGTGCCGTTTACATGGACGAGGTTCGGGTCGCCGCCGTGCCCACAGCCGGTTAGGGCGCACAGGCTGACGAGAGCGCCGACGCAAGCGAGACCAGTCAGGTATCGAGATGGTCGCATGGTAGCTCCGTCTGGTTGCACACCGCCGACGCTGTGGCGGCGACAACGGGGTCGCGGCCACGGCGTTTCGGGTGGGCGTTGGGGGATGGGTGTTGGGTTCAGTTGTCGACCTGGACTTCGCTGCCGTCCATGCTGGCGGTCGCCTTGTAGACCACCAGAGCGACAGTCTCCCGGACGAACCGTACCGACCCGTCGCCCAGCAAGAAATGAGCGCCGCCGAGGTGCTGGCTGCCAAAGCTGATGTCATTGAAAATGCCGTTGTACGGCGTGTTGATCGCGTTTTGCACGTTTCGGCACCCGGCCATGCCGTTGCCATTCCCGACCCCGCGAACCCAATCCGCCCCGTCGCTGGCCAGGAAGCTCCCGTTCCACCAGACCGACACCTCCCCGACCATCAAGGTGTTCGAGGCCCCGTCGGTGAAGCTGGTGAACCGGGTCTTGGAGTCCCGACCGAGGATGCCCTGGAGGGCGAACCCGCCCTGTCCGGTAGGCGTGGTATTCACCTGGTAGGCCGCGCCGGTCGCCGGGTTGAATCCCTTGGGACCCGCCACGCCGTGATAATCCGAGGTGAACGTCTTCCTGCCATCGACCAGGGTGCTGGAACCGTTCGCCGCGATGGAGTTGCCCTGGCTCGGGCAGTTGTAGACCAAGATGCGGTTGAGGGCGTGAACCATCTTGTTCGGGCCTTCCCGGTTCGGGCCGCCGTTCCAAGCCCCAGCGCCGAGATCGAACATCATGAAGAGATTGTTCTGTTCGATGTAGGGCAGGATGTACACCCGCCAGCTCAGCCCGTTGTCCACCCTGGCCCCGACCGGGAACTCCTTGTTCGCGTCGTGATACCCATACAGGGCGATGCCGATCTGCTTGAGGTTGTTCTGGCACTGCACCCGCGCGGCGGCAACGCGGACCCTTTGGACGGCGGGGACGAGTATGGCGATCAGGATGGCGATGATGGCGATGACGACCAGCAACTCGATGAGCGTGAACCCGCGTCGAGCGTTCATGAAACGACTCCAGAAAGAGGAAAAGAAAGCCCCCCGTCCCCGGGCACTGGCCGGGACGGTTACAGCCTGATTCAACCACCGTTGCGGCGGTGGCTCCGAAGGTAATCCAACACCGTCTTGCGGCCCTTCTGGATGTGGACACTCATCAGCCGGCGAGCGGAGTCGGCGTCCCGCTGCCGGAGAGCCTCGGCGATGGTGGCGTGGTCGCAGCAGGTTTCCTCGGCGACGGCCAGCGTCAGAATTGCGGCCCGGTGACGCTGCACCCCGAACACCTGCCCGAGCGCCGTGTAGTCCTCAATGACTTTGGCGAGGAGCCGATTGCGGGCGGCAACGACAATGACCGAGTGAAACCGTTCCTCGCAGTCGAGCCAGCGGTCTAGCATCCCCTCCGTCGCCATCTGTGACTTCTGGCAGCGGATCGTAGTCAGGATGGCCTCGAACTCCGCCCGGACCTCTTCGAGCACGTCGAGTTGGTTCTGCGTGATGTTGCGGGCGGCCTCGGCGGCGGCGCAACTCTCGACCGCTTCCCGCAGGACGTACAGTTCCTCCAAGTCCTGAGGACTCGACTTGCGGACGAACGCCCCGGCACCGGGGACGTGATCGACCAACCCCTCGGTCGCCAACCGGTGGATCGCCTCTCGGACGGGGGCGAGGCTGACGTCCATCGCCTGCGCCAGCGTCCGATTCACAAGCTGCGCCCCGGCCTCCAACTCGCCAGTCAGCACCTTGCGGCGAAGCTCCCGGTAGGTTTTTTCCGACAGTGTGTCTTGCACGGGGTTATTGCCTCTCATAAAATGAAATGCCCGATCGTGTTCGATCGTGTTCGATCGTGTTCGATCGTGTTCGATCAAATAGATAGTGACAGAATAGTGGTCGAAGTCAAGGGCAATCAGGAATTTTTTTTTCAGCCTTGTTTTGCTGGCAACGTGGCCCGGCCTGGGCTACCCGTTCCCCGAAGCGCCGGGGCATCGGACGACAGGGGTTGCTGATGAGATCCGTTGCGAGCGCAAGTTGGCCGAGCCGAAGCTGCGGCAACCGCAACGCAAGGCGCTGACGATTTTGCAAAATCATTGGGCGGGCCTGACGGTGTTTGTGAACCATCCGGAAGTGCCGATGGACAACAACAAAGCCGAACGTCGCCAGCGTGGCCCAGTGGTAGGCCGCAAAAACTTCTACGGCTCTGGCGCGTTGTGGAGCGGCCGTTTGGCGGCGTAACCGGCGTTATTTCACAACAAAGCGGCGCGGCCCGGAATCGATACGTACGCGCAAAGTCGTCTTATCCGAACGAATCAACTGCACACCATCGCTTTCGACGAATTGCCCTTGAAATCGGTTCGGTAGCGAGATCTCAAGTTCGCGTGCCTCGCCGTCGGTGCGGACTTCGAGCGAGCCCATTCCTCCAGTCCACGACAGCGATACCGGACCTGTGCCGCGCACGCCGAGTCCGCTCCGGTGCTGCAGCAACTTACCTTCGAGCAAATGCAGTTCCAGCTTGTTGTCGTAGCGGGACCGCATGCCAGCGCGGCCGACAAACGTGATGTCACCATCCAAATTAATCGAGCGCTCGTCCGGGTAGACGAACAGCCACTCGTTCACACCATCGTGGTGAATGATGACGCTCTCTCCTTTCTCTAGCGTGATGCGCGGCGCCGGCTCCGTGGGGCGGCGCGGATAGAGGATGGCGCCGTACTGGCCGCCGCTCGCGCTAGCGAGGCGAATCACGTTTTGCTGCATCAGGTGGCGGCGTGGGACTTCCACTTCCGTGATGCCAGGCGCCGGCTCGGTCTGCTTAGCTGTGCCGTTTTTGCCCGGAGTGGACGGATCGCCGAAGCCGAACATCTCCGTCGTCGGCGTTGCGTCCGGGCCCACGAAGAAGCGGACGGTCATGTCGACGCCATACTGACCCGTCACTTCGGCTTGCTGTTTCTGGAGCCGCAGCTTGTTCGATAACGTCCACAGGTTCCAGTCGGTCGCTCGCGGATCTTTCACGGCATCGCGCACAATCAAGTAAACACCATCACTCGGGGCGGGGCGCTTGACGAACAGGACCTGTCGCTGCCAACTGTTTTGCGGGACTTCGCCATCGCCATCCTTCGGGGGAAAGTCCTTGTCGTGATAGACGCGCGAACGTGCATAATCGACGCGCGGCGACAGGGCCACGTTCATCACTCGGCCCTTGTACGCGAATCGCTTCATGCGCGCCACCGAGACACAGTTGTGCATCCAGGCTTCGGTGATTTGTGGCGTATACATCGACGGCCAATCAACGACCAGCGGCGCTCCCTTGGCAAAGAAATAAAGCGACCCCAGGTCGAAGTTGTAATGTCCGAAGCCGAACGAATCCTGATGAATCGCCAGGTAGCTCTCGCCCGGCGTGTTGAAGGCATGACGAAAGATGACGCCGAAACCGCGCAGGTGGCGCGAGTTGCCGTCAATCGGCACGACCGGGACAGGTCCGTCCTTTTCGCCGAGCGACCAAAGGATCTGGCCCATTTCCTTCGGGTGTTTGTCCTTGAACACCGGCACCAACGTCTTCCAATAGGTAGGACGTGCCCGCTCGGCGAATTTGTCGGTACGCAAGTCGAAGCAGTCGCCGAATTCGGGGAGGTGGCGCACATTGCCGACGCGCGGATCGGGAGGCGTCACCATATGCGCGTGCGCCATGGCGAGGCGCAACAGCCGGCCATCCGAAAGAAGATCGCCCAGGCCCGTGCGCCGAAGCTCCAGCGCGGCGCGCAGGATCGGATTGATGCCGCCTCCGTCGTAGCCGGGGCACTCGATCCAGGCGCCGTCTGGCGAGGTTGAGTTGACCAGGTTTTCGCGCACCGCCTTGAAGCCAACGGCTGCCCACTGTTTCGCCATTGGATGATCGACCAGCTCGACGGAGCCCATCAAGATGGACGCATTGCCCATGTAAATCATGTTGGGATTGGCCGGCCCGATCCAGTTGCCGGCGGGCCAATAATCCGGATCGGTCTGCTTGTACATCTCAAAGGCGGCCGCGGCGCGGGCGCTCAGCACTTGATCGGGCGGAAGTTTCTTCACGAACTCGCGATAGCGATTCCAGCCATCTCCTTCGCCGGTCCAGGTCTGGTGCACGTGAATGTAGGTGTCCTCCCAGCGGTGTCCGCCGCGCAGAAATTGCTCGGCGAAGTACGGCATGGTGCCGCGTCCGCGGCTGGCGACCGCGTACTTCTTGCCCGCTTCGTAGCGGACCGCGCCCCAGTCCAGCACCCAGTTCTTGACCTTGTCGAGCGGCGTCTCGCCCCACTGATTGTTCAAGAGCAGCGCGTCGAAGTAGCCCTCGAGCCGTCCTTCGCCTCCCTGGCCGCGCGGCACGATCATGTCCTTCTTGCCCCCGGCAAACAGGCCCCACTCGCGACTGCCATGGGCGAGAAAAAAACGCGCGACCAGGCCCGCGTCCTTGTCCCATGCGAGCGGGACAAATGTGTGATGCGGACGATCCCATTTTGATAGAAACCGTGGAAACAGCCCCACGAACGGCGCCTGCTCGGCGCCCTCGCGCCACGTGCCAACGATGTTGCACGCAGATGAAATGTAATGCATCTGGGCCGGCGTCAGGTACGTCCCCTTGAATTCCGGCCCCGGCTCGACGAAGTGTCCGCGCGAACCGAGCACGCGCTTGCTATAGACGTGTGTCGGTTTCAGTCCCGCGCCGAGCGCAAGATGGAACACGTCCCCCTTGGCCGGATCGGTCTCATACGCGGTGACCTCAGGCAGATGCCGCTCTTCACGCACGAGCACGACTTGCTGCCCGGCCGGCACGCGGATATCCACGGTGTAATGCCTGCCGTCGTCGAATTCGTAACGGATGCGCGCCCATGCCAGCACCGGACCGGAGGCGAGCAACTCGGTCTTCCAGGAGCGCACCTTTCGCGCTCCCGTCCACCAGCCTTTGCCGACCCAGCCCGTATTGGTTCCTTGCAATGACAGTATGGGAGCAGGCGCCGCCGAGAGCGGTTGCACGGTGTCCGCTCGACTTTCGCCTGCTGGAATAGCGACACCGATCTTCGAGGTTTGCAGCAGCCAGCGATTCGCATCCTTCTTTACCGTCAGGTCCGTGGGCATTTCCTTGGGAGAGGCAGCCAACAGGCGAAAGCGATATTGCCCAAACGGTTGAAGGCCCGTGATCAAGG
Source organism: Planctomycetia bacterium (assembly GCA_005799265.1). Taxonomy (GTDB): domain Bacteria; phylum Planctomycetota; class Planctomycetia; order Gemmatales; family Gemmataceae; genus SIAQ01. Next base: position 48,774 of record SYHD01000006.1, read on the forward strand.
CCAGACGGACAGCCACGACTTTCTTCTGGTCATTGGTCAGCCGTTCCAGGATCTGAACCGTCACCGGCTGGCCGTCCTGATCGACCACCGTAAACGGTTGCTCGAAATCGACAGGCGTTTTCAGGTCGAGCCGATAGGTGAGCAGCTCATTGTTCCACTGGTGCCCGAGGCTGTCATGCAATTCCCATTCAGCCAAGAGCGGGCGTTGGCCGACGCCAAGCGTCGAACCGATAAGCAACAGACAGGCCAGATTCATATAGTCTCCAATCTTGTCTGTACCGGGATCCTTGGCATGGCTTGGTCACTTGAAACCGGCAAACACGCCCAGTCAATCTGGCGTTAAACGCGGGAAGGCGGGTTTTTTCCTGGAATTTCGTGCGAAAGCGTCATTGAAGATTGTAGGTTCAAACAGCTAGGAAAGGAGAGAAAGGCGAGAAACACACTCGACGGAGTGCCAATCTTCACGGAGAAAGCCACAAGAGGTTGGCTGGTCCAAAGGAGCGTTTGAATTGCTTGGCCAAGGGCAAAGCCGACGTCGATGGCATCATCGCCCAATTGTGTCGCCGCGCCGGCGCCGAACTGCTGTTCCAGGTGTTCGCCGATCGTTAGGGGGGTCGCAGTTTGCTCGAGATCAGCAACCTCGCTTTTAGAGAAAGGAAGCAAGAGTTTCATGGTGAACGGATGAGTGCGGCTTTGTTGGATCGCTTGACGCACAGTTGCCACATCTTCGAGATGACCGGCGAAAGCTACCGCTTCCTCGAGTCGCTGAAGATCAAGAAGAGCCGTAAGGCCGAGGAGAAGACACGCTTCCAGCCTTGCCGCTTTGGGCCGGACCGGATCAAACTGAAGCTGTAATGACCGGAACTGACGCTTCGCCGTTTACACCAGGGTTTACTCAATCTCTGAGCACACGAATGATGCCGCTGACAAAAATCTGACAAGATGAACACTAATGGATGAACAAACAAAACGAGCGGAGCGCTTGACGTAAACCTTGATGGTGACAAAACAAAACAACCACTGACCTTCTCGGTCAGTGGTTGTCTGAAAGTGGAGCCGAAGGGGATCGAACCCTCAACCTCTAGAATGCCATTCTAGCGCGCTCCCAATTGCGCCACGGCCCCAGCGAACTCCTTTAAGATATGGCGTTGCGCCGCTACCGTCAATCGCAGCCGCCGCCAAGCTCGCACGTCGTGAAACGACTGCGCCGAGTCGGCCAAGCGCTCCCTTCCGATCGCGGCTCGTCGATTTTAACGTTCCCCAATGCAATATAGTACCTGATCCACACGCAGGAGCAGTCGCCCCGCGCTCACCGCTGGGCTGGCGTTGATGTGGATTCGCTTGCCCAGCGTGCTTTCCGCCAGCACCTTGAACTCCGGCTGTGCGGCGACCACAAAGGTGCGCGCGAGCCGGTCCGTGTAATAGATCCGCCCGTCCGACAAGATCGGCGAGGAATAGACCTGGCCGGCCGATCCAACGCGCTCCGCATAGACGATGCGTCCCGACTTCGCTTCGGCACAGTAGGCGATGCCGAGTTGATCGCTCATCCAGTAGAGATGCCCCTCGTGATAGATCGGCGAGGTCACGTTTGAGCCCTTGTCGCTTTTCCACAGACGATGCGACTGCGTGACATCGCCGCGCCCGCCCGCGCGAACGGCCAGGCCCACGATACCGGAGCGGCCGCCGAGGCAGTAGACGACCCCGTCATGCGCGACCGGCGTCGGCACCATGTACCAGCCGATCTCCGTATTGCACGACCAGAGCTTCTCGCCGTTCGCCGGATCGATGCCGAAGATCTTGCCGATCATCGCGATGACAATCTCCGCTTTGCCGTTGACATCGACGACCAACGGCATGTGCCAGGATTCACGAATGCCGGGAGTTCGCCAGACTTCCTTGCCCGTCATCTTGTTGAGCGCAATCAAGGCATCACTCTCGATGCTGGCGTTGACCAGAACGAGATCACCGTGAATGGCCAGCGGCGCGGCCGAACCCCAGCCGTTCAAACGCGCGCCGACGTCCGCGTGCCAGAGTTGCTTGCCGGCGTGATCGAACGCGAACACCCCCGATTTGCCGAAGAAGGCATAGACGCGATCCTGGTCCGCGACCGGCGTGCTGGTCGCATAGCCGTGCTCCTCGCGGATGGATGCCTGTTCGGGCAGCTTGCTCGGAATTGTGCGATCCCAGAGCAGCTTGCCTTCCTTCGCATTGAGGCAAACGATCTGACGTTTGAGGTTTTCCATGCTGCCAACGGGTTGGCCGGGCACTTTGAAGCCGCTGAAGCACGTCAGGAAAATGCGTTCGCCGAAGACGATCGGACTCGACGTCCCGGCGCCGGGCAACTCGACATTCCAGAGGATGTTCTTGTCGGCGGCCCAGGTGAGCGGAAGGCCTTTCTCGGCGCTTACGCCTTGGCCGGTCGGACCGCGAAACTGCGGCCAATCTGATGCTCTCGCGACCGCACAAACGCCGAGGATCCAAAGACTCGCCATTACCAGCAGCCGCCGCGCAAGTATCAGGGATTCTCGCATTGAAGCTCCCTTGGATTGATCGTGCATCAACCCTAGTCAAATACTATTTCGCCCGCCGACGATCATCACCGCTTGAACACAAACTCCAGAGTGTTCATCAACGTCCACGCCAGGTCCTCCGCGGCCTGACGCCTTTGCCCCGCGTTGCGCTGCAAGAACTCCAGCGATGAGCGGCGTTCCCCTTCATACGGCAAGCGGCTGTAAAACGTCAGGTAGATCTCCTCCACCAGCTCAGCGTCGCTTTTCTTTTCACGCAGCCACCTGGCGATGTTGCCACGCTCGTGCGTGAGCTTGGCGTGCAGCTCCGGCGAGTTAAGCAAGTGCAAGACCTGCGACACGCTCGGCTCGATGACGCGCTCGCACTCGCAAGCCGTGATGCGCTGCGGTCGGCCGTAGAGCTTCAAGAAGTAATGCGTGACCTTGCTGTCCCAGAGTTGGATGGCACGCGTGCCCGGCGGGGCACCGCCGAATTTTTCCGGCACGCCCAGCGTTTGGCTGACCATGTCGAGCATCACCTCCGCGTCGATGCGGCGGAAGAGACTGCGTGAATAGTTCATCTCGTCCTTCTCGTTCGTCGCGTTCGGCTTCGCGCTGAGCTGATACGTGCGTGATTTGGTGATGGCGCGGATGAGCTGCTTGACATCGAACTTCGTGGCGACGACGTGCTTCGTCAAGGCATCGAGCAGCTCCGGATTACTCGGCGGATTCGTGTCGCGCACGTCATCGATCGGCTCGACCAGGCCGCGGCCGAGGAAGTGGGCCCAGGTGCGGTTCGCGAGATTGCGGGCGAACCACGGATTTTGCGGCGACGCCATCCACTCCGCCAGCGCGATGCGGCGATCCGTGTTAGCCGGACGCGCAAGCGACGGATCCTTCAATACGTCGCGTGCGCGTCCGGCTAACGGGGGTGGGAG